>SKNW01000016.1 GCA_007120305.1 Gemmatimonadota bacterium
CGAC
Source organism: Gemmatimonadota bacterium (assembly GCA_007120305.1). Lineage (GTDB taxonomy): Bacteria > Gemmatimonadota > Gemmatimonadetes > Longimicrobiales > Gaopeijiaceae > SKNW01. The sequence goes on from SKNW01000016.1 coordinate 5, forward strand.
CCCCAGGCAAAGCCCTCGCCCCACCACCAGCGCCCCCGCACCTCGATGGAGACAATCCCCTCGTTCCCCGGCCCGGTGCGGTTCACGTTGACCGCCCGCTCGGTGCCGGGTACGGCGCCGAAAGGCGTCCCCGCCTCCCCCCCGGGGGTCAGTGGCACGACGCGCCACACCTCCCGGACCGGGCCCCGGTTTTCCAGCTCCTCCCAGCCTGCGGTGGGACCAAACGCCAGGAGCCCCCCCTCCGCATCCACGGTCAGGTGCCGGATCCCCTGGAGCCCTCCCGGCGCCTCCAGCGCCCGGTCCCGAAGCAACTCGCCCTCCGGCGTGAACCAGCTCAGCCGCCGCGAGCCGGCATCCCAGACCAGGAGGGTGTCACCGGGAAGCCGGGCCAGCCCCGTCAGCTGGCGGAACTCTCCGGGACCCTCCCCTGCCCCGCCCACGGTCCAGAGGTGGGTGCCCTCGGCATCGAAGAGCCGGAGCTGGCCCGGAGACTGTTCGGCCACCGCGAACCCACCCCCGGCGAGCCGCACGGCGGCCACGGGGCGGGTCCACTGGTAGGCCGCCGGCCCCTCCACGACTCCGATGACCACTTCGGGCGTCTCGGCCAGCTGCCGAGGCGCCGGGTGCGCCACGATCGCCGCCGGGTACTCGCGGATCTCGATCCCCGCCGAGTCCCGGACCACGGGTTCCACGGACGCGGGCGACCCGGGCCCGCCGGCCACCCGCTCCGCATCTCCGCATCCGAAGAGGGGGAGGGCCAGCGCCAGGAGGGCAAAGCGGTGGGCCAGGGGGTGGACCAGGGGGTGGACCAGGGGGCGGGCCAGATGATCAACCAGGGGGTGAGGGCTCATGCCCGCAAACCTACCCCGCCCTCGGCCCTCAGGCCACGGGCGGCTCCCCGGTCCTTCCCAGCGCTACCAGCGCGCCCCCCACGGTAAGGAAGGACCCTGTCACCACCACGGTGCCCCCGGTGTCGGTGAGGGCCCGGGCGCGCTCCAGCGCCTCTTCGAGCCGGGGCACGGCCTCGAAAGGGGGAGTCGTGAGCGGCTCACCCTCGGTGGGCATGATCTCGAGGCGGGAAGCCTCGAACCGGGCGGCCACCGCCTCCGCATCCCAGCGCCGGGACGCGGGCGCCGAAGGAGGCACGGTGAGGATCACCCGGTCCACCGCCGGGGCCAGCGCGTGCAGCATGGCGTCCACCGGCTTGTCGGCCAGGATGCCCACCACGGCCACCCGGGGGGCGGGAAGGACCTGGCCGCCCACCTCCGCCAGCTCCCCCAGGGCCACCACCAGGGTCTCCACACCCTCCAGATTGTGGGCCACGTCCAGCAGGTAGCGCCGGGGGCCTTCCTCCTCCAGCTGGAGCCGGCCCGGCACCCGCGCGGCGGCCACCCCTTCCACCACGGCGCGGCGGGGCGGGATCAGCCGGGGCGGAAGTCCCTCCAGCGCACGGACGGCCAGCGCCACGTTGGTGCGCTGGTGCGCCCCCAGCAGGGGGGTCCGGAGCTCCAGTTCCCCCCAGGTGCGGGTGCGGAGGCGGAGCTCGTTCATGGGGGCGGGGCCGTCGGCGGCCCCCCCCGCCACCATGCGCCCCGGTGCCGGCGCGATTCGCGCCAGGGGAACGCCCCGGGCCGCCGCCTCCTCGGCCAGCACCCGAAGCGCGTCGGGGTGGGATGCCGCGGTGAACGCCGGCACCCCGGAGCGGAAGATCCCGGCCTTTTCGCGGGCGATCTCGGCGTGCGTGGCGCCCAGCATCTCCTGGTGATCGAGCCCCACGTTCGTGACCACGGCAAGAATGGGATCCACCACGTTCACCGCATCGAGGCGCCCTCCCATCCCCACCTCCAGCACGGCCACCTCCACCTCGGCCCGGGCAAAGGCGGTGAGGGCCAGCGCCGTGGTGGCCTCGAAGAAGGAGGGCTGCCGCTTGACCAGCGGAGAGCGGAGTTCGTCGGCCACCTCCTCGAGGAAGGCGTCGGGGAGAGGCTCGCCCTCGACCTGGATCCGCTCGCGGAAGTGGACGAGGTGGGGCGAGGTGTAGAGCCCCACCCGGAACCCTGCGGCGTGAAGGACCCGGGCCCAGACATGGGCCACCGACCCCTTGCCATTGGTGCCCCCCACCAGGAGCGCCGGGTAGGCCCGGTGGGGGCTCCCCACCGCCGCCAGGATGCGCTGCATTCGGTCCAGCCCCCAGATCACCTGGCCCGGAAGCGGGGGAAAGAGTCGGGCCGCCAGCGGATCTCCCGTCGGCGGCCCGTACCAGCCGTCGTCCCGGGCGCCCCCGGGTCCCCCGGGTCCCGTAGGACTCACCCCGTGAACCCGGCCCCGTCGTGGACGAAGAGATGGCGGAGGAGGCGGGCCAGCTCGTCGCGGAGCTGCCGCCGGTCCACCACCCGGTCCACCATGCCGTGCTCCAGCAGGAACTCCGCCGTCTGGAAGTCGTCGGGGAGCTCCTGCTTGATGGTCTCCTCGATGACCCGGGGCCCGGCAAACCCCACCAGCGCACCGGGCTCGGCCAGGTTCAGGTCGCCCAGCATGGCGAAGGAGGCCGTGACCCCTCCGGTGGTGGGATGCGTGAGGATGGAGATGAAGGGGAGGCCGGCCTCATGGAGCCGTGCCAGCACGGCCGAGGTCTTGGCCATCTGCATGAGGGAGTAGATCCCCTCCATCATCCGGGCACCGCCCGAGGCCGACACGAGAATCAGGGGGCGTTCCTCCTCCAGGGCCAGGCGTCCCAGCCGGGCGATCTTCTCGCCCACCACCGAGCCCATGGAGCCGCCGATGAAGGAGAAGTCCATGACACCCAGCGCCACGCCGATGCCGTCCAGCGTGGCTCGGCCCGTGATCACCGCATCCCCGCGTCCGGTTTTCGTTTCGGCGGCGCGAAGGCGGTCCCGGTAGGGCTTCAGGTCGGTGAACTCCAGCGGGTCCGCACTCCGGAGGGAGGCTTCCGTCTCGTGGAAGCTCCCCTCGTCGGAGAGGAGGCGCACGTAGCGCTCGGCGCCGATGCGGAAGTGATGCCCGCAGCTGGGGCAGACGTAGTGGTTCTGGGCGAGCTTCTCGCGGTAGAGGATCTCTCCGCACCCGCCGCACTTGTCGAAGACGTCGGAGGGCAGGTCCCTGCGCTCCTCGCCCGAAAGGGGTGTCTTGGGTTTTCGGAACCACGACATGCGGCTACTCCTCCCGGGCCATGCGGACCGCCAGGCCGACCAGCGCCCAGCAGGTCACGAGGAATGTCCCCCCGTAACTCAGGAACGGGAGGGGAATACCGGTGATGGGGACGATCCCCACCGTCATGCCCACATTGATGAAGATGTGGACGAGCCAAACCCCCAAGATACCGAACAGCACGAGGCCGGCAAAGGGATCGGTGGTCCGCTCCGCCAGCTGCACCAGGCGCAGGAGGAGCCACCCGAAGACGGCGATCACCACGGTAACCCCCACGAATCCCAGCTCCTCCCCCACCACGCTGAAGATGAAGTCGGTGTGCTGCTCCGGAAGGAAATCCAGCCGCTTCTGGGTGCCCTGGGTGAAGCCCTTGCCGAAGAGGCCCCCGCTCCCGATGGCCACCTTGGACTGGATCAGGTTCCATCCCGCACCCCGGGGGTCCATGCCCGGGTCCAGGAAGACCAGAAGCCGGTTCTTCTGGTAGTCGGCCAGGGAGTTCCAGACCGGCAGGGCAATGGTCCCCGCCGCCAGGTTCGCCAGCACCACGGCCGCCGACTCCACCAGGTAGAGCCGGAACCGGAGGAGGTAGACCCCGGCCACCAGGGCCAGGAAGTAGGCCGACCAGACCCGGGTGTCGAACGACAGGATCAGCGCGAGCCCGGGGCTGGCGAGCAGGAAGAGGTAGAGGGGCGGCGTCCCCGCCCAGTAGAGCACGGCAAAGAGCACCCCCACAAAGGCCAGCGCCGTACCCAGGTCCGGCTGCAGCACCACAAGCCCCAGGGGGACCCCCACCAGGAGTGCGGGCACCACCAGCTCCCTGAGGTTCGCCGGTGGCTCCTCGCGGGAGGCCAGGTAGCGGGCGAGCCCCAGGATGGCGGCGAGTTTGGCCACCTCCGAGGGCTGGAAGCGGATGGGTCCCAGGTTGATCCACCGCCCCACGCTCTCGGCCGGCCCCGCCCCCGTTCCCACCAGGAGCGCCGCGGCCAGCACCACAAGCCCCACCAGGTAGGCGGGGACGGCCCCCCATTCGATCCACCGCCCAGGGATGCGGGTGACGATGGTGAAGCCCACGAGGGCCACCCCGAGCCACATCATCTGCCGCTGCCAGGCCCGCTCCACAACCGGGCTCGGGACGTTGAGCACGCCGGCCGAGTAGATCATGGCGATGCCGAAGACCGAAAGCAGGAGGCAGATCGCCACCAGCTGGGGGTCGCCGGCCCAGCGGCGGTACCAGGTCATGGGCGAGGGTCGGCCGGGTACGGGTCACCCGCCGGGTCCGCCGCATCCGCCGGGTCCGCCGCATTCGCGGGGTCCAGGCTGGGGAGGGTGGTCATCCGGTTCCAGGCCCAGGGGGTGGGGATCCCGGCCGCCTGATGCTCGGCCACGGTCTGGATCTCCGAGACCTCCATTCCGTACTTTCGCCGCAGGTGGAAGTCGGCGGCCTTGGCGGCCACCGGCGCCGCGGCCGAGGAGCCACCCATCCCCGGGGCCACCTCCTCCACGATGACCACAATGGCGATCTCCATGGCGCCGCCCCAGGGCCCGGCGAGCCCGGCGAACCAGGCGTGAGGGCGATCCTGGGAGGCGCTGTGCTGGGCGGTGCCGGTCTTCCCGATCACATCCCAGTGCTCCACCTGCGACCGGAAGGCCGTGCCCGACGACATGACCTGCCTCAGGCCATCCTGGAGGGCCGCCAGGTTCTCCGGGGCCAGGTCCAGCTCCCACGCCACCTCGGGGACGCCGGGGTCGGCAGCGGCGGCGGCACCCGCGGCCGGGCCGTTCCCCGCGCTTCGGAAAAGCTGGGGGGCGTGAGCCGAGCCGTCGCGCCCCAGGGCCAGGTAGAACTGGGCCATCTTGAGGGGCGTCTGGGAGTTGGGCCCCTGGCCGATCACCATGGTCATGACCTCGTTCTCGGCCGGGCGGTACCGGTGGACCCGCTGCCACCAGTCCAGGCTATCGGGGAAGTCCCCCGCTTCCTCCTGCGGGAGGTCGATGCCGCACTGCTGGTTGAAGCCGATGCGGTTTCCTTCCTCCACCAGCCGTTCCAGCCCCACCCGGATGCCCAGCTGGTAGAAGTAGACGTTGCACGAGGCGGCGATGGCGCCCGCCAGGTTCAGGTGCCCGTGGCCGCTGGGGTTCCAGCACCGGGCCGTGCGCCCCTGGAAGCGGTAGGAGCCGTAGCAGGCCTCGGGCATGAACGCGGTGGGCGAGATCACCCCCTGCTCCAGCGCGATGGCGGCGGAGGCCAGCTTCCAGGTGGAGGCCGGGGGGTACTTCCCCACCACCGCCCGGTTGTAGAGCGGAAGCGACGGGTCCTCGTTCAGCGCCTGCCAGCGCTCGCGGCTGATCCCCCCCACGAACTCGGAGGGGTCGAACGACGGGGCCGAGTAGAGGGCCAGCACCCCGCCATCCTCCACATTCAGCGCCACCACCGCCCCCCGCATCCCCTCGGGGAAGATCTCGTGGATGTACTGCTGAAGCTCCAGGTCCAGGTGAAGGTGGATGTCGTCGCCCGGCCTGGGAGGACGGGCCGCCTGGCCCTGGAGGGACCCCACGATGCGGCCCACGGCGTCCACCTCGGCAAAGCGCACCCCGTGGATTCCCTGCAGACGCTCCTCGTACTGCCGCTCGAGGCCGATCTTCCCCACGATCATTCCCTGCTCGTAGCCATCGAAGCGGGGGGACTCCAGCTCTCCGGCCGAGATCTCGCCCACGTAGCCAAGGACGTGTCCCAGCGCCGCCCCCCCGATGTAGCGCCGCCGGGGCCGCATCTCGAGAAAGACGCCCGGGAACTCGGCCCGGAGCTCCTCCAGCACGGCCAGCTCGTCGTCGGCCAGGTTCATCTTGACCAGGAGGGGCTGGCGCCGGCTCCGGCGAAAGGACTCCATCAGCGTCTCCACCCGCTCCTCCGAGAGGTTCAGGATGGGCTGGAGCCGCTCCAGCGTGTGGGCAATGGAATCCGCTGCCGCCGGGAAAAGGGAAACCGAGTAGGAGGGGACGTTGTCGGCGATGATGCGGCCGTAGCGATCGAAGATCGTCCCCCGGGGGGCCGGCACCGGGAGCACCCGGAGCCGGTTCGAGTCGGACTGGAGGGCCCACGCCGTGCCCCGGACCACCTGGGACCGGAAGAAGGACCCCACGAGGATCAGCATGAGGACCGCCAGGATCATGGCGGCCCCGCGGGCCCGGGCGCGACGGATGTTCGGATGGGGGATCTTCATGGCGAGGGCGCGAAAGGGGCGTCGGCTCGGGTCGGGAGGGGGTGGGCAGGCACGGAGGTGGCAGCGGCGAAGGGGCGGCGAAGGCAGGCGGCGAACACACGGGCGGCGCCCCTAGCGGGCCTCCCGCACCACGGCACCGGTGGCCAGAAGGAGAAGCACGCCGACCACGGCCACGTAAAGCGACCCCAGCGGGGCCTCCACCAGGAGCACCCGACCGGCGCCCCTTCGGACCTCCTGGCCGGCCACCACCCAGTGGATGGCATAGCGGAGCCAGCTCCCGATGAAGAGGTACCCCAGGAAGAAGCTCACGGACTCCCCCACGAACAGATCCTTGGTCCGCGAGCCCGCCACCGCAAGCACGGTGAGGGTAAAGGCGTTCGCGCCAAAGGCCAGGATGGAGAAGGCATCCTCCAGAAGGCCCAGCCCGAAGCCCACCCCGGCAGCCCGGGTGGTGGAGAGTTCCCGGGCCGCCAGCAGCAGGGCCAGCGTCAGGAAGTCGGGGGCGAGGGGGCCGGCTCCAAAGCCCACCCGAAGCAGGAAGTGGATCCCCGGAAGGAGGATCACCACCAGCCAGAAGAGGGGGCCGCCCCTCACGGGGTCCCCCCGGAGCCAGGCTCCAGCTCAGGCTCCAGCTCCGGCTCCACCTCCGGCTCCGGCTCCGGCTCCGGCTCCGGCTCGGCCCACAGATGCGTCAGCTCCGACACCGGGCGTCCCTCCTCCCCGGTGATCACCAGCACGTGCGTCACGCTCCCCACCCGGACCGCCGGCGTCACCCAGTAGCCCCGGCGCCACCCGGCCTCGGTCTCGGCCAGCGAGAGAATGGTCCCCACCCGGATCCCACGGGGGTAGACGGCGCCCTGCCCCGAGGTGACCAGGACCTCCCCCGGTTCCAGCGTGGTGTAGAAGGGGATGCCGCTGAGGATCAGTCGATCCTCTTCCCGGAAGGTGCCGCCCCGGGCTTCCACGATCCCGAAGGTCTCGGCATCCAGCGTCATCGTGCTCACGGCAAAGTCAGGGTGGGTCCAGTCCAGCGCCAGCGAATTTCGGGGACCCACCTCGCGGATCAGTCCCACCAGCCCTTCCGCTGCCACCACGGGGTCGTTCACCGCCACCCCATCCTCGGACCCCACGTCCAGAAGGAACATGCTTTCGGACCCCCGGGTCCCGGGACGGATGGCCGAAGCCGAGACGAAGGCGGGGCCGGCCCGCTCCCGAAGCTCCAGCAGGGCGCGAAGGTGGGCATTCTCGGCGCCCAGCGTGGACTGGGCCGCCAGGAGCGCCACGGTGGAGTCGAAGCGGGCCTGCAGCGCCTCGATCTCCACGGCCCGGATCCGGGTGCGGTTCAGCGACTCCTGCGTCCAGAGGAAGGGGGCAAGCAGGGTGCCGCGGAGTGCCGCCGAGATCCCCTGCTGCACCGGTACGGGAAGGACCATGAGGAGGATGGACGCCAGCACCCACGCCGACGAGAGCACGAGCCCCCGGCGACTGCGGGCCTCGCTTCCATCCACTTCGTAGGGAGGCATGGTCCAGCCACAGCAGAAGGGGCGAAACTCAGGAAGTCAGGACGTTCCGATACTTGTTCAGATCGTCCAGGATCCGTCCGGCGCCCCGGACCACGCAGGTCAGGGGCTCCTCGTCCACGTGAATGGGGAGGTTGGTCTCCTGGGTCAGAAGCCGGTCCAGCCCGCGGATCATGGCCCCGCCGCCGGTCATGACGATGCCCCGGTCCACGATGTCCGACGACAACTCCGGAGGGGTGATTTCCAGCGCCCGCCGCACCGCCTCCACGATGGCCTGGATGGGTTCCTGGATGCACTCGCGGATCTCCTGGGAGTGCACGGTCACCGTCTTGGGGATGCCGCTGACCAGGTCTCGCCCCTTCACCTCCATGGTGCGCTCATCGCCCTCCTCGGCCCAGGCCGACCCGATCTGGATCTTCACGGCCTCGGCGGTGGGCTCGCCGATGAGGAGGTTGTAGTTCTTGCGGAGGAAGGTGACGATGGCCAGGTCGAGCTCATCGCCCCCCACCCGGATGGAGGTGTTGGAGACGATCCCCGACAGCGCGATGACGGCGATCTCGGTGGTCCCGCCCCCGATGTCGATGACCATGTTTCCGGTAGGGGTCTCGATGGGGAGCCCCACCCCGATGGCCGCCGCCGTGGGCTCGGCCACCATGTAGACGGCCTTGGCCCCGGCCGCCATGGCCGAGGACCGGACGGCCCGCCGCTCCAGCTCCGTGATCCCCGAGGGGACGCCCACGATGACCCGGGGCTTGATGCGGAAGATGCGCTTGGAGGTCACCTGCTTGAGGAAGTGGCGGAGCATCATCTCCGTCACGTCCACGTCGGCGATGACGCCGTCCTTGAGGGGGCGCACCGCCTCGATGTTCTCCGGGGTCCGCCCCAGCATCCGCTTCGCTTCGAGCCCGATCCCCAGGATCCTCTGGGTACCACGCTCCACCGCCACCACCGAGGGCTCGTTCAGGACGATGCCTTCGCCCTTGACGTAGACCAGGGTGTTGGCCGTGCCAAGATCGACGGCAATGTCGTTCACCGGGATCAGCGAACCCGAATTCAACCACTTGGAAAAGGAAGACAAGGCAACACCCGATGGAGCCGTAACGGCGGCGGGAGGAGGATGGGCGTCAGACCGCTTCAGGGCGCACGGGGGCCGCGTAGCGGGAGGCGGACGTTTCGACGCTGGAAGCTCCCCGCCTCGGGGTCGACGGGGTGCTCCAAGCCTCGGATTGTAAGGAGGCCCGAGGGGGAAGGCAAGACGTGGGCCAGCGTCCGCAACGCCGCCCCGGATGCCGCCCGCGATGCCACCCGCGATGCCGCCCCCTACGCCTGCCCGGTGCTCCCGAAGCCTCCCTCTCCCCGCCCGCTCTCCGACAGGGTGTCGGCCTCCTCCACCGCCGGGGTCTCGAAGCGGGCAAAGACCAGCTGCGCCACCCGGTCGCCCCTCTGGATCCGCACCGCTGCCCGCCCCAGGTTCAGAAGGGCCACCTTCAGTTCGCCCCGGTAGTCGGGATCGATGGTGCCCGGCGCGTTGGGTACGGTGACGGCGTGCCGGAGCGCGAGCCCCGACCGGGGCCGCACCTGCCCCTCCACCCCCGCCGGGAGCTCCATCCGAAGCCCGGTGGCCACCGTTCGCGGCACCCCGGGCTCCAGGTCGAAGTCAGGCTCGGCCGAGCGGAGATCATACCCCGCCGCCCCTTCCGTGGCCCGCTCCGGCAGCGGCAGGTCCGGGTTGGACGCAAGCCGCTGGAAGCGGACCCGGAAGGGGGAGGCGGAGGACAAGGGTCCCGCGCTCAGTCGCCGAGGAAGGTATCGGGAGCGTGGTACTCGATCCCGAAGGCCTCGGCCACGCCCTCGTAGGTCACCTGACCCCGGACCATGTTGATGCCTTCCTTGAGGGCCTCGTCGTCGCGGCAGGCCTGCTTCCACCCCTTGTTCGCCAGGGTGATGGCGTAGGGGAGGGTGGCGTTGGTCAGGGCCATGGTGGAGGTGCGGGCCACGGCGCCGGGCATGTTGGCCACCGCGTAGTGGATGATCCCGTCCACCTCGTAGATGGGGTTCTCGTGCGTGGTGGGATGAATGGTCTCCACGCATCCGCCCTGGTCCACCGCAACGTCCACGATGACCGCCCCGGGCTGCATGAGCTTCAGGTCCTCGCGGGTCACCAGCGAGGGCGCCTTCTTCCCCGGGAGGAGAACACCGCCAATGAGGAGGTCCGCCGTCTTCAGCTGCTCCCGGATGTTGTACGGGTTGGAGTAGAGAAGCTCCACGTTGGCCGGCATGACGTCCGAGAGGTACCGGAGCCGGGGGAGCGAGAGGTCCAGGATGGTGACCCGGGCCCCGAAGCCCGCCGCCATCTTGGCCGCGTTGGTCCCCACCACGCCGCCGCCCAGGATCACGACCCGGGCCGGGGGCGTACCGGGAACGCCGCCCAGGAGGACGCCGCGGCCGCCGTAGAAGCGCTCCAGGTACTTGGCTCCCTCGAGGATCGAAAGCCGGCCGGCCACCTCGGACATGGGGGTGAGGAGGGGGAGCTCGCCGTTCGGGAGCTGCACCGTCTCGTAGGCGATGGCCACCGACTTCGTGTCCATGAGCGCCCGGGTCAGGGGCTCGGAGGCGGCGAAGTGGAAGTAGGTGAAGAGGAGCTGGTCCTCGCGGATGTGCTTCCACTCGGGCTCGATGGGCTCCTTGACCTTGAGGATCATCTCGGCGGTAGCCCAGACCTCGGCCGCCGTATCCAGAATGGAGGCGCCGGCCTGCACGTAGAGGTCATCGGCAAACCCGCTTCCGTCCCCCGCGCCCTTCTCCACGAAGACCTGGTGTCCGTTCCGCACCAGCGCCTCGGCACCGCCGGGAACGAGGGACACCCGATACTCGTTCGTCTTGATCTCCTTCGGTACGCCGATCCGCATGGCCCGTACTCACCTGTTCCAAGGGTTGCCCTGGGTCGGCTCCGCCCCGGTTCAGGGTCCGGGCGCCGCCCGCTAATTGTATACCGACATGCATCCTCGTGTAGCCCGCAACAATCTCACCCGCCGGGCTCCGGGGTCAAGGGCGAAGGCCCCGAAGTGCCGAACCTTCCCCTTCAGGAAGGCCCGAGCCGAAGCACCGCCTGCCGCTCCGGATGGAACGACCGTTCGGCCGCCTCCATGACCTGGTCCCGGGTCACCGACTCGATCCGGTCCAGGAGCTGGTCCAGCGTGAGACGCGGCTGGTCGTAGAGCGCGAAGCCGGCCAGTCGGAAAAGACGGGACGCCGTGTTCTCGAGCGAGAGCATGACCTGCCCCTTGACCTGGTCCTTCACTTCACGGAACTCGTCGGCAGAGAGGCCTTCGCCGGCCAGCTTGGCGAACTCCTCGCGGATGGCCTCCACCGCCCGGTCGGCGCCCTCGGGGCGGGTGCCCACGTAGACGCCCGAGATCCCCGCCCTCGAGTAGAAGGACTGGAAGGAATAGACCGTGTAGGCCAGCGCCAGTTCCTCCCGGATCCGCTGGAAGAGGCGCGAACTCATCCCCCCGCCAAAGGCCGCGGAAAGGAGGCTCTGGGGGTACCGCTCCGGATCCGAGCGGGGCGGCGTCCGGCTCCCGAACACGATATGGGTCTGGGCCGTGTCCCGCTCCACCTTCAGGTCCACCCTGGGCCCGCCCGTGGAGTAGTCCACCACGGGGACCGCAGGGATCTCCACCCCCGGAAGGTCCCCGAAGCGTTCCGCGACGGTGTCCACGATCCGGGCATGCTCCAGGTGGCCGGCAGCGGCCACGATGAGTTCGCCCCGCCGGTAGCGTTCCCGGTGGATGCGGCGGAGGGTCTCCGCCTGAAGCTCCTCCACCGAGTCGCGGCTTCCCAGGATCGAGCGCCCGTAGGGATGCTCCCCCCACATCACCTCGCCATGGAGCTCGAAGACCAGGTCGTCGGGGGTATCCTCCACCGTGGAGATCTCCTCGAGCACCACTTCGCGCTCGAGCTCAAGATCCTCTTCGCGAAGGAGCGGGTCCAGCACCAGGTCGGCCAGGACATCCAGGGCCATCGGCAGGTGTTCGCTCAGCACGCGGGCCTGGTATGAGGTGTGCTCCCTCGAGGTGAAGGCATCCAGCGAGCCCCCCAGCCGCTCCAGTTCCAGGGCGATCTGCCGGGGTGAACGCCGGGTCGTGCCCTTGAAGACCATGTGCTCCAGCAGGTGGCTCGCCCCCGCCTCGTGCAGCGACTCGTGGGCCGCCCCCTGGCGCACCCACACCCCCAGGGCCACGGAGCGCACGCCCGGAATGGCCTCGGTGAGCACCCGGATCCCGTTGGTAAGGACGGATTCCTCGAGGTGCCCCACGCCGGTGGGGGAGGCGCCCGTGGACGCCGCGATTCCGCCGAACCCCGCCGAGGGCAGGATCCGACGGCCCGAACGGGCAAACGCCGGGGCGGGGAGGATGATCCCCCCGCCCCGGCGCCGTTCCCGTCCGGGGAACGTTCCGCCCATCAGGCGTCGTCACCCTCGTTGCTGCCCTCGGCGTCTTCGGCCAGTGCGGCCCGCCGGGAAAGCCGCAGCCGGCCCTTTTCGTCGATGGCGAGGAGCTTGACCCGGGTAATGTCCCCCCGGTTCAGCACGTCTTCGGTCTTCTCGACGCGCTCGTCGGCCAGCTCGGAGATGTGGCAGAGTCCCTCGAGGCCCGGAAGGATCTCGATGAAGGCGCCGAAGGTGGTGGTGTTCTTCACCGGACCCTCGTAGATGCGCCCGATCTCGGGCTCCTGCACGATGGCTTCGATCATCTCGCGGGCCCGCTGGGCCGCCTCGGCCGAGACAGCGGCGATCTTCACCAGGCCGGAGTCGTCGATCTCGATCTTGGCGCCCGACTCGTCCTGGATGGCGCGAATCGTCTTCCCCTTGGGTCCGATGATCTCGCCCAGCTTTTCGGGGTTCACCTTGATCGTGGTGATCCGGGGGGCGTAGGCCGAAAGCTCCTCGGCCGGTCCCGACACCGCCGCGTCCATGACGTCAAGAATGTGCAGCCGGGCGCGGGTGGCCCGCTCCATGGCGGTCCTCATGATCTCGGTGGTGAGCCCGTCGATCTTGATGTCCATCTGGATCGAGGTCACGCCCCGGCGGGTCCCGGCGATCTTGAAGTCCATGTCGCCCAGCGCATCCTCAACGCCCAGAATGTCGGTGAGCACGGCAACCCGGTCCCCATCCTTGATGAGCCCCATGGCCACGCCGGCGCAGGACGCCGAAAGCGGCACACCGGCCGACATCAGCGCCAGCGAGGCGCCGCAGACCGAGGCCATGGACGACGAACCGTTGGACTCCATGATGTCGGAGACGACGCGGATCGTGTACGGGAACTCCTCGAAGGCCGGCAGAAGCGGCTGGATCGCCCGCTCGGCCAGCGCCCCGTGACCGATCTCGCGGCGCGAGGTGCCGCGAATGGGCTTGGCCTCGCCGGTGCAGAACGGCGGGAAGTTGTAGTGGAGCATGAAGGACTTGGTGATCTCCTCCTGCGAATCGATGGAGTCGATGCGCTGCTCGTCCCGCGAGGTGCCCAGCGTCGCGGCCACAAGCGCCTGCGTCTGGCCACGGGTGAAGAGCGAGGAGCCGTGGGCCCGGGGGAGGACCTCGACCTCGCAGGTGATGTCGCGGACCGTGTCCAGGTCCCGCCCGTCGATCCGGGTGCCGGAAGCGAGGATCTTCTCGCGAAGGGCCTTCTTCTCGTAGCTACGGAGGATGTCGCCCACCTGGCGCGAAGCCGTCTCGTAGGCGTCGGCGTCCAGCTCGCCCTCGAGCTCCTCGCGAACCCAGCTCTTGACGGCGCCGAGCGCCTCCATGCGGTCCGACTTGTCGGCAATCATCATGGCCTCGTCCATGCGGCTCGAGGCCATCGCTTCGACCTTCGCGGCCAGGTCGCTGTCCGGCGACTGCGGCGTCCACGGCATGGTGGGCTCGCGCAGGTCACCGATGAGTTCTTCCTGGATGTCGATGAGCTGCCGGATTCCCTCGTGGGCCACCTGGAGCCCCTCGAGGATCTCGTCCTCGGGAACCTCCACGGCGCCGCCCTCGACCATCATCAGCGCATCACGCGAACCGGCGACGATGATGTCGACGTCCGAGTACTCGAGCTGCTGGAAGGTCGGGTTCAGGATCCAGGTGCCGCGGATGCGGCCGACGCGGACCGAAGCCACCAGCGTGTCGAAGGGGATCCGGGAGATGTTCAGCGCCACCGAGGCCGCCGTCAGCGCCAGCACGTCGGCGTCGTTCTCCTGGTCGGCCGACAGGATCTGGCAGTTGACCTGGGTCTCGTGCATGAAGCCGTCGGGGAAGAGCGGCCGCAGGGGGCGGTCGATCTGGCGGGCCGAGAGAATTTCCTTCTCGCCGGGGCGGCCTTCACGCTTGAAGAATCCGCCGGGGATCTTTCCGGCGGCGTAGGACTTCTCCCGGTATTCCACCGTGAGGGGGAAGAAGGGGAGGTGGGTCGGGCGATCCTGCACCGTGACGGCGCAGAGGACCACGGTGTCGCCGTACTGCACCAGGGCCGAACCCTGGGCGAGGCGAGCCATGCGACCGGTCTCGATAATGAGCTTCCGGCCGGCGAATTCCTTCTCGATTCGATGCATCATTCGTTTGGGTTCCGTTTCCAGCTGTGCGTTGGCCTTCGGGAAGGAGGGAACGGTTCCCTCGCCCTGGGCCGGTCAGGGTCTCGCAGCATGCCGGATCCGGGTCGGTGCGACCGCCGGTCCGCCGGATGCCTTCCGTACACCGGAATCCGAGGGGATTCGCGGGTCGGAAGGGATGCCGGGGTTCCAGCGACAACCCATGGGGTTGGCCGACCGTCGCCGGTCAGACAGGCTGCGAAACGAGACACGGCGGCCCGAGGCGGGCCGCCGTGTCGGTACGTCGTGCGTCGTTACTTCCGGAGCCCCAGCTCCTCGATGAGGAGACGGTAGCGCGGGAGGTCCGTCCGCTTCAGGTATTCCAGAAGGCGCCTGCGGCGTCCCACCATCTTCAGGAGGCCGCGGCGGCTGTGGTGATCGTGCTTGTGCTTCCCGAAGTGGTCCCGAAGCTCGTTGATCCGGTGCGTCAGAATGGCAACCTGGACAGGGGCGCTTCCACGATCGCTCTCGTGGAGCCCGAACTTCGCGATGATGTCGGTCTTTGCGTCTTTGGTGATGGTCATGCTGTCGTACCGCGCCTCCGCAAGAGTCGATTCTGCAGGGGAAGCCGCCGTGGGATCGGGACTGTATTCCTCCTGGTATTCAAGCCACAAAGGCTAACGCAAGGCCGCGCCCTGATCAAGGACGGGGACTCAGGCGTCCGCCTCCAGGACGCGGCGGGCCTCTTCCACGTCCCGTGCGAGCTGGGCCACCAGTGCTTCCGGCGACCCGAAGGGCTGGATCTCGCGGAGGCGGCGGACCAGGTCCACCCGCACCACTTCGCCGTAGAGGTCCCCCTCGAAATCGATCAGGTGCAGTTCCACCGACGGCGGTGAGCCCTGGAAGGTGGGGCGGGGCCCGATGTGAAGAGCGCCGGGCACCGTTCCAGTGGCGGCCTTTCCCCCCTGGAGCAGGCCCCCCGGGAGCAGGCCCCCCGGGAGCACGCCGCGCACGGCATA
>SKNW01000013.1 GCA_007120305.1 Gemmatimonadota bacterium
AGCATGGCCACGAAGGTGCGGATGGCCAGCACCCCCACCACCGCCGCCACCACCGCCGCCGCCGCCAGCGGCACGGCGCCCACGGCCTCCGCCCCACGGCCCAGCTCCGGCGCCGACAGCACCGCTGCGCCGGCGATGGCAGGGATGGAGAGGAGGAAGGAAAACGCCGCGGCCTCCACCGGCGAAACCCCCAGCCACAGGGCTGCCACCACCGTGGTCCCCGACCGGGAGACCCCCGGCACCAGGGCCAGGCACTGGGCGATCCCGATGAGGAGGGCCACCCTCCATCCGAACACGGGGACGAGGGGGCGGCGGAGCGCCCAGCGGGAACTCAGCAGGAGCCCCCCCGTGACGAGGAGCGCCACCCCCACGACCCAAGGGGCCGCAAAGAGCGCCTCGACGCGGTCCCCGAAGGCCAGGCCCACCACCGCCACCGGGAGCGTGGCCAGAACCAGGTAGCCCACGTACCGGAGCGCATCCGGAGACCGCTCCACCAGGGCCCCCCGGGCGAGCCCCAGGATGCGGACCCGGTAGACCACGAGCACGGACAGGAGGGTGGCCACGTGGACCACGACCTCGAAGAGGATGCCGGGGATCTCCACCCCCAGGAGGGCCTGGCCCATGACCAGGTGCCCCGACGAGGAAACCGGGAGGAACTCGGTGGCCCCCTGAATCGCGCCGAGGAGGATGGCTTCCCAGAGGTTCATCGGCCTCCTTCCCCGGCCACGATCCTCCGGTACCAGTCCTCGTAGATCGGGACCACCCGCTCCACGGAAAAGCGCTCCACCGCCACGCTTCGCGCCGCCTCGCTGGCCCGCTTCCAGCGGGCCTCATCGGTGAGGAAGGCCAGGGCCGCCTCCCCCATCCCCTCCGCATCCCCCACCGGAAGCAGCGCTCCCGCCTCGGGCGTCACCACTTCCGGTAGCCCCCCCACCTTCGACGCCACCACCGGCACGCCACAGGCCATGGCCTCCAGGGCCGCCAGGCCGAAGGACTCGGATTCGGAGGGAAGGAGAAAGAGGTCGGCGCAGGAAAGGAGCTCTGCCACCGACGTGTGCTTCCCGAGGAAGAGGACATGCTCCGCCACATCCAGCTCCTCGGCTCGCTGCAGGGCCCGGGGACGCTCCGGGCCGTCGCCCACCATGACCAGACGGGCCGGAATCTCCCGGGCCACCCTGGCAAAGGCGGTGACCACGTCCTCCACCCGCTTCACGGGCCGGAAGTTGGAAACATGCATGAGGATCTTCTCGCCTCCGGGCGCCAGGGTGGCCCGGTGACAGGGCTCGAGCCCCGGACGATAGCGGCGGGTGTCGATGAAGTTCGGGATCACCTCGATGCGCCCCTGGTCCACGCCGAAGTTCTCTTCGGTTTCGCCTCGGAGGTAGTGGGAGACCGCCGAAAGCCCGTCGGACCGGAGGATGGAAAAGCGCGTGATGCTCTTGAAGGAGGGATGCTGCCCCACCAGCGTGATGTCGGTTCCGTGGAGGGTGGTGACGATCTTCGGCCCTCGGGCTCCCTCCAGCATTTCCCGGGCGATCCAGGCCGAAGCCGCGTGGGGAATGGCATAATGGACATGGACCAGGTCCAGTTCGTGGGCCCGCGCCACCTCGTGGATGGCCACCGCCAGCGCCAGCGAGTACGGGGGATGCTCGAAGAGCGGGTACTGATCCATTTCCACCTCGTGGAAGAAGATCCGTTCCCGGAACCCGACGAGCCGGAAGGGCTGGTCGTAGGAGACGAAGTGGATTTCGTGACCCCGCTGGGCGAGTTCCAGCCCCAGCTCCGTTGCCACCGCACCGGAGCCTCCGTAGGTGGGATAGCAGGTGATGCCGATCTTCACGTGGATGCCTTGGTTGGGGGTCGGGACGAGGAAGCGTGAAGGGTCCGCCACCATCGGAGGACCTCGTCCAGCTGGACGTCCAGGGGAAGGAGCGCGTCCAGCTCCAGAACGCCCGGGGGAAGCTGGTGGCGGAACCACGTTTCCTGCCGACGGGCATAGGCCCGGGTCACGGCCTGGACCCGGGCCACCGCCTCGTCCAGGGAAGACCGCCCCAGGAGGACGTCGGCGGCCTCCCGGTACCCGGTCCCGGTCATGCCCGGATCGCCGGGCGCGGCGCCGCCCCGGAGAAGCCGGTCCACCTCGGCCAGCAGGCCCCGGTCGAACATCTCCACGGCCCGGGCATCGATGCGCCGTACGTTTTCCTCTCGGGGGATGCGGAGCCGAACGATTCCCACAGCCACGGGATCGGCCTCGGCCGGGGCATGGCTGTGCCACCAGGAAAGGGAACGGCCGGTGAGAAGGGCCACCTCCAGCGTGCGGAGCATGCGCTGCGGGCCTCCGGCCACCGCCAGCTCCGCCCGCTCCGGATCCAGCCGGAGGACCCAGCGCGCCAGTTCGTCGGCCGGGAGTCCCTCCAGAAGGCGCTGCAGCGCTGACCGCCGGGCCGGATCCAGGGGCGGCTCCTGGAAGACCGGCTCCACCAGCGCCCGGAGGAAGAACCCCGTCCCCCCCACCAGGAGGGGGAGTCGACCCCGCCCGCGGATCTCCCCGATCCAGCGCCGGGCGTCTCGGGCAAAGCGGCCAGCCGAATAACGCTCCCCGGGATCCACCAGGTCCAGGCCATGGTGGGGGATCCGGGCACGCTCGGCCGCCGTGACCTTTGCGGTGCCGATGTCCATTCTCCGGTACACCTGCCGGGAATCCATGGAGATGATTTCGGCATCCAGCGCTTCGGCCAGCGGAAGGGAAAGGGCCGTCTTCCCCGACGCCGTGGGGCCCACCAGGGCCAGAACGGGGGGGGCTCGACGAATGCCGCTCATCGCCCGAATTTCCGCTCGAGCTCTCCCCGGGAGAGGCGCACCGTGGTGGGACGACCGTGCACATCGTGGAAGGGGAGGCGCGTCGCGAAGAGCTGGTCGAAGAGCTCCTGGATCTCCCGAGGGTCCAGGGGCTGCCCGGCCTTGATGGCGGCCTTGCACGCGAAGCTCATGGCCAGCCGCTCGTGCTGGTTCCGGGCCGCGCGCACCAGTTCGGAGCCGTGGGTCAGCTCGTCGATCATTTCGCGGAAGACCTTCTCCGCATCGAAGTACGGATGGGGGTTCGGCACCGCCTGGAGGATGACCGTGTCCGAACCGAACGCCTCGACCTCGAACCCGGCACGGAGCAGGAGCCCCTTCAGGTCCTCCACCATGCGGACCTCCGGAGGCGCGAGGCGCACGGTGAGGGGAAAGAGGAGGTGCTGGCTCTCCTCCATCCCCCCGTCGAAGCGGGCCATGATCCGCTCGAAGAGGATGCGCTCGTGGGCCGCGTGCTGATCGATGAGAAGGAGCCCGTCCCGGACCTCCGCCAGGATCCAGCTCTGGTGGACCTGCCACAGACGAGGGCGGTCGAACCCTTCCATCTCCACCGGATGGATCAGCGTCCCTTCGGTGTCCGCGCCCGCGGCGTCCGCACCTGCGGCGTCCGCGCCCGGAGCATACGCGCCCTCGGCCCCGTCGCCGATGGCATCCCTCGATGCGGTTCCCGAAAGCTCGAGTTCCCGGTCCCCGCGGGATGACGGGCGCGCCCCCCTCGGTGTCGAGGGGAGGAAGAAGGCCATCTGGTCGCCGCCCTCCTCCGAGGCCGCCGCCTGCGAGGCGCCGCTCCGACCCCCGGACCCGCCCCTGGATGCCGACTCTCGCACCCGGAGCACCGGGCGCTCCGGCACCCCGTCCAGGGTCGCCGCGCTGGCCAGCCCCTCCAGCGCCGAGCGGACCGCCTCCTCCACATCCCGCTCGACCCGGGTCCGGTCCCGGAACCGGACCTCCGCCTTGGTGGGATGTACGTTCACATCCACGCTCCCCCGGGGCACCCCCAGGTAGAGGAAGACCCACGGGCGGTGATCCGGCGGAATGGTGGTCCGGTACCCTCGGTCGGCTGCCCGGAGCACGGCGGGGTCACGGAAAGGGCGGCCGTCCACAAAGAGCTGGGCGCGGCGGAACCCCGGTCGGACCCGGTCCGGACGCTGGATCATGCCCCTCAGCGTGAAGGCCTCGAAGCCCGCCTCCACCGGGAGGAGTTCGCCCGCCGCCTCCTCCCCCCAGATGGCGGCGATCCGGGCCCCAAGATCCCCGGTGGGAGGGAGGTCCAGGAGGGTTCGCCCGTCGGAGGTCAGGAGAATGGCCACCCGCGGATGAGCCAGGGCAAGGGGAATCACCGCGTCGTTCACCGCCCGGGTCTCCGCCGCCGGAGAACGAAGGAACCGGGCACGGGCCGGGGCATTGAAGAAGAGGCGCTCCACGAGGAGGGTGGTCCCGGGCGTCCGCGCATGATCCTCCACCGCGGTCACTGTCCCCCCGCGGACGAGGATCCGCGTCCCCACCCCGCCCGGGTCACCGGTGCGGTGGCAGGTCTCCAGGGTGAGGCTCGACACCGAGGCGATGGAGGGGAGCGCCTCGCCGCGAAAGCCGAAGCTCCGGATGCCCCGAAGGTCCTCGGCAAGCTGGATCTTGGAGGTGGCGTGGCGATCCAGCGCGAGCAGGGCATCGTCCCGACCCATGCCTGTTCCGTCGTCGGAGACCCGGATCTCCCGCTTCCCCCCGGAAGCCAGGTGCACCTCGATGCGTCGGGCTCCGGCGTCCAGGGCGTTTTCCACCAGCTCCTTGACCACCGACGCCGGCCGTTCCACCACCTCACCGGCGGCGATCTGGTTCGCGACGGCGTCCGGAAGTACGTGGATGGTGCGAGGCATGGGGCGAAGCGCGTGTCCGGTCAGAGTCCGTTGGGGGGAAGCTGGAAAAAGGCGACGGCGGCCGCGGTCGTGTCGGCCTCCACCGTGGCCGGGCTCTCCCCCCGGAGTTCGGCGACCCGGTCCCGGATCAGCGGGACGAAGGCCGGCTCGTTCCGGCGCCCTCGGTGGGGGACAGGCGCCAGGTAGGGGCCGTCCGTCTCCAGAAAGTAGCGTCCCGCCGGCACCTGCTGAACCGCTTCCATGCCGGTGAAGTTCCGGAAGGTCACGTTTCCGGTGAACGACACGCTCCAGCCGGCGTCCATGGCGGTCTCGAGCAGCCCCAGGTGACCCGGGAAGCAGTGGAGCACCCCCCGCACCCCGGCTTCCCCTGCCTCCCGTACCCGGGGAATCATCTCCTCCTCGGCGGAGCGGCAGTGCACCACCACGGGGCGGCCCACCTCGGCCGCCACCTCGAGCTGCCGGCCGAACCAGCGGTACTGCACGTCCCGAGGGGCGAAATCGTAGTGGAAATCGAGGCCGCACTCTCCCACGGCCACGACCCCCGGCCGGGCGAGGAGTCCTCGGAGCCGGTCCAGCGTCTCCCTCACTCCGTCCGAGCCGCCGATTCCCCGTCCCCCGTCGGGAAGGCTACCCACCTCGTGGGGATGGATTCCGGCGGTGGCGAAGATCCGGGGGGTCTCGCTCCCTCCTTCCTTGGCCCCGTTGGCCCCGTCGGCCCGGTTGGCCCGGTTGGCCCGGATGGCCCCGTCGGCCTCGTCGCCCACGATCCCAGGCCCCGGGAGCCTTTCGGCGTCGTCCAGGTGGGAGGCAATCGTAATCACGCGGGCCACCCCGGCAGCCGCGGCCCGGGCCAGCACCGCCTCCACGTCCTCCGCGAACTGTTCGTGGCTCAGATGGCAGTGGGTGTCGATGAGGCTCATGCAAAGGGCTCCCCGTTCAGGGAAACGGTCGGACGCGTCAGACATGGACGGGCGGGGAGGCCGGAAACGCGAACGCCCCCGGAGGCGAACGGCCTCCGGGGGCGGTGCTCCTGAAACCTCCGCACCCGGCTCCGGGAGAGGCTCAGACCGGAATGGCCGCCTTCTCGCGGGAACTGGTCCCCGACTTCTTCTTCGTCTTCTCCTTCTTCTCCCACCGCCGCTGGATCTCGATGAGGGCCGGAGAGGCCACGAAGATGGAGGAGTAGGTTCCGATGACCACACCCAGGATCAGCACGATGGTGAAGTCCCGGATCACCGCGCCGCCCAGGATCAGGAGGGACATGAGCACGGCCAGCGTGGTCATGGAGGTGAGCACCGTGCGGGGGAGCACCTCGTTGATGGAGCGGTCGATGAGTCGCACCGGATCCTCCCGGCGCCCGCCCTTCTTGTTCAGGTTTTCCCGGATCCGGTCGAAGACCACGATGGTGTCGTTCAGCGAGTACCCCACCACCGTGAGGATGGCCGCCACGGTGGGAAGGGAAATCTCGACCCGGAAGATCGCCAGGAAACCCAGCGTGATCAGGATGTCGTGAACGGTGGCCAGGATCGAGGCCAGTCCGAACCTGAACTCGAACCGGAAGGCGATATACAGCAGCGTGAGCAGGAAGGAGAAGAGAATGGCAAGCCCGGCCTGCCGGGTAAGCTCCTCTCCGATCTTCGGCCCCACCACCTCGGTCCGCACCACCTCGTACGCTCCCAGACCGGAGGCGTCGATCCCCTGCCGGATGGATCGGGACACCACGTCCAGGTCGTCGGTGTCCTCCGGAAGAGGGGCGCGAATGGTGAATTCGTTCTCAGCCCCGAAGCGCGTGATGGAAGGCGCCTGGGCCCCGCCCAGCGCAGCCCGGAGATCCCCCGCCGTCACATCCCCGTCGAAGCGGACCTGCACCAGCGTCCCGCCGGTGAAGTCCACACCGTAGTCCACGAAGCTCCCGATGGAGACGATGTTGAAGACCATGGCGGCCAGACCGAGAGCGATGGCGGCGGCGGAGACCACGTAGGCCTTCCGCCGCTTCTCGATGAACTCGAAGCTCGCATCCTTGAAGAAACGCATCGTTCGGTCGTCCTCAGATGCTGATGGTGTCCTGGGCCCGCTTGTTCCGGATGTAGAACAAGTAGAGGGTCCGGGTCACGAACAGGGCGGTGAAGAAGGAGGCAATGATCCCGATGGTCAGCGTCACGGCGAATCCGCGGACGGGGCCGGTGCCGAACTGGAAGAGGATCAGCGCGGTGATGAGGGTCGTGAGGTTGGCGTCGACGATGGCGGAAAGGGCGTTTCCGAACCCTTCGTCCACCGCCGTGCGTACCGCTCGCCCCGCATCCACTTCTTCCCGGATGCGTTCGAAGATCAGCACGTTGGCATCCACCGCCATTCCGATGGAGAGGATCAGCCCGGCGATGCCCGGCACCGTGAGCGTGGCGCCGATTCCTGCCAGCCCGCCCATGACCAGGAGGACGTAGACCGAGAGGGCCACCACGGCCAGCACCCCCGAGACCCGGTAGTAGCCGATCATGATGAGCACCACCAGGAAGAGACCGATGAGCCCGGCGATCTGCCCCTGGTCGATGGAGTCCTGCCCAAGCGATGGCCCCACGGTCCGCTCCTCCATGATCCTGAGCGGCGCGGGAAGGGCACCGGCCCGGAGCACCAGCGCCAGGTCCCGGGCCTCCTCCATGGACGAGCCCCCGAGTTCGATCTGGCCTCGCTGCCGGATCTCGCCTCTCACCACCGGCGCGCTCACCACGTCGTTATCCAGGACGATGGCAATCCGCTCCCCGATGTTGGCCCCGGTGACCCGGCCAAAGTTTCGGCCACCGGCCCGGGAAAGGCCGAACTGCACGATGGGCATGTTGAACTGGGCATCGCGGACGGCGTTGGCCGATTCCAGCTCGTCGCCGGCCAGGAAGGCGTTCCGCTCCAGCACGTAGAGCTCGCGGTAGGTCCGTCCCCCCACGGCGATGGGCTGCCACCCGAAGTGGAACGACAGGGCGGCCCGCCCGGTCCGGGGGAGCACCGCCTGAACTTCGGGAAGGGCCAGGAACATCCGGGCCACAGGGAAGTCCTCGGTGGCCACCAGGAAGACGCCCTCGCCTCCGGAGAGGAGGAGGGAGGTAAAGGGCCGAAGGGTCCGTTCCTCGTCGGTGAGGTCGGCCCCCGGATCCTCCGCGAGCTCCTCGGCAGCGGGGTCGGCGGCAGGATCAGCGGCGGGATCGGTTACCGTGTCCGCGGCTGCAGCCCCCGCCCCTCCTCCGAAGAGAAGGTCCTCCACCGCGCTCTCCGGCGCCGTCTGGGCTCGGCCCAGGGCACGGAGCGAATCCACGCCGAGGGTCGCGACAATGGCGCGATCGACGCGCCCCAGGTAGGCCTCCATCTCGCTCAGCGGACGGACGAGCTTGAACTCCAGGAGGGCCGTGGTTCCCACGATCTCCTTGGCGCGAGCCTCATCGGTCACCCCGGCCAGTTCCACGATGAGGCGATCCTGCCCCACCTTCTGGATCAGGGGTTCCTCCACGCCCAGTTCGTCGACCCGGTTGCGGAGCACCCGCTCGGATTGGCTGATGAGGTCGGACTTGACCTCCATGGAGAGGGTGCCGTCCGGATCGTCGATCTCGAGGACGAGGTGCATGCCCCCCTGGAGGTCGAGACCCAGCTTGACCGGCGATCCGCTCTCTTCGTAGTTCTGGTACAGGTACCAGCCGGAGGCGATCACCACGGCCAGGATCACGAAGATCCGCGCGCGGATGGACTTGAACATGGGTGAGGAAACCGTCACTCAGAGGAATCCGTGACAGGCCCGGGACGGAACCTGCCGGTTGAGCCCAGTAACTTCGCAGGGGGGTCCGGGAGTGTCAATTCGCGAGCCGCGTCGCAAGGACGGTGCCCTCCTCGTCCCGCCTCGCCCCCCGCGCTGCAGCGCGCGGCCGGTTCCGGTTCGCCCGCAAACCCCCTTCCCGCAGGATTCCCCAGGATCAGAGCGCCGCACGCCGCAGAATGGCGCGAACCCGGGCGAGAAAGCGCTGGGCCTGGATGTCCTTCAGCAGGTAGTCATCGGCGCCCGCCCCCAGGATCTCCACTTCCGCCTCATCCCCCTCCTTCCCGGTACGCACCAGGACCGGGAGGGCCAGGGTGTCCACCGCTCCCCGGATCCACCGGAGGAGCTCCCTTCCGTCCATGCGGGGCATGAGGAGGTCGAGAATGACCAGGGACCAGTTCGGATCCCGGGAAAGGATGTCCATGGCCTTCTGCCCATCCTCCGCTGTCCGCACCTCGTAGCCCTCCTCCCGGAGGAAGGTGGCCATCATCTGGCGGGCTTCCTCCTCGTCGTCGACAATGAGGATCCGGGGTGTCCCCTTCCGCTCCTCCGCCTCTTCGTGGTCCTGCATCTGCCCAATGACCCGCTCCACCTCCACCAGGGTCGTGCGGCCCTGGGCCACCCAGTCGAGAGCGGAGTCCTTCAGGGTCCGCATCCCCCCCTGGACGGCCAGGCGCTGCAGGGTGGCGTGGCCCTTCCGAAGCTCAATGGCCTCCTGGATCCGGGGATCAAAGATCATGACCTCCTGCACCGGCAGCCGGCCGCGGTACCCGGTGAACCCACACTCCGAGCATCCGACGGCCCGGACCAGAGGTTCCGCCTCGTAGGCTCTCCTCAGCCTCTCCTCGTCGTCGGTCAGGGTGCCACGCACCGGCTCGGCGCACGCGGAACACACGCTCCGGAGAAGCCGCTGCGCCAGCGCGCCCCGGAGCGCCGTGGCCACGGTGGAATGCTGGAGACCCAGGTCGGCAAGCCGGGCCACGGCGGAGACGGCGTCGTTGGCATGGACCGTGGCCAGCACCAGGTGACCGGTGAGGGCGGCCTGCGCGGCCGTCTCGGCCGTCTCCCTGTCGCGGATCTCTCCCACGAGAATGATGTCCGGGTCCTGCCGCAAGATGGCCCGGAGCGCCGAGGCGAAGGTCATTCCCTGCTTCTTCTCCACCTGGGTCTGGGTGACGGCTGGCAGGTCGTATTCCACCGGGTCCTCCACCGTCATGATGTTCACCTTGCCGTCGGCCAGCCCCCGCAGGGCGCCGTAGAGCGTGGTGGTCTTTCCCGACCCGGTGGGCCCGGTGACCAGGACCACCCCCTCCCGGTACTTGAGCAGATCCTTGAAGCGCCCGAGTTCGTGCTCGGCAAGGTTCAGGTCGTCCAGCGTCTGGGCCGCGGTCGAATCCAGGATGCGGATCACGCACTTCTCCGCCCCGCCCGCCGGGAGCGTGGAGATGCGCAGATCGTAGGCCTGGCCCCGCACCCGGACCCGGGCCTTGCCGTCCTGCGGGCGGAGACGGTCGGTGATGTCCAGCTTCCCCGTGATCTTGATGCGGGAAATGATGCGGCTCATGGCCTGCACGGGCAGTTCCATGTGCGTCCGGAGTACCCCGTCCACCCGGATCCTCACCTTTCCCCGCTCCCGGCCGGGCTCGATGTGGATGTCCGACGCCCCCGCCTCGATGGCCTCCCGGATGATGAGGTTCGTGACCTGGATCACCGGCCCGGAGTCCGCATCCTCCTCCGACACCGAGTCCGGCCGACGATCCTCCAGGACCTCCACGTCTTCGGCGGCGTTGCGGATCGTCCCGGTGGTGAGGTCGTCCAGGAGGGATTCCAGAACCGAGTCGTTGGTGAAGCCTCCATCAAGAGCCCGCCGCACCTCGGCAGGTGACGCCACCTGGAACTGGATGGACCGCCCGGTGGCAAAGGCCAGCGAGCGCTCCGCATCCAGATCCGTGGGATCACAGGTGGCCACGGTGAGCTGGCGGTCCGTAAGGGCCAGAGGAAAGATGTGGAACTTCCGGGCCACGGACTCCGGAACGATCTCCACCGCCTCCGGGTCGGCCTGATCCAGATCGGCCACCTCCAGCCGGAAGTGCTGGGCGACGATCCGGGCCAGCTCCCGGTCATTCACGCCCAGGGCCTTCGTGACCCTGCCCCATGCATCCCGGACCGGGGTGGACGGGGCCAGGGCCGGGCGATCCACCGGCTGTACGCCGGCCCGTTCCGCCACGCGAAAGAGCCAATGGGCCGAACTCACATCTTCCTCCATGCTTCCGTAATGGACGTGCTACGATTTGCCTGCGCGGATCGACGCCACCCTCCCCGGGATCGACGCCACCCTCCCCGGGGAGGGTACCCGGGAGGGGAACCCGGGTCCGGCGCATGAGGTCCTTCGCTCAACGATGGCGCATCTCCACCCATGGGCAAAGCCCCTCAGCGGACCATGAGATGGCGTGCCGCCTCCCGACCCAGCGGCGTGAGTTCCAGGCGGTCCCCGGGCCCCTGGATCACCAGCCCCTCCCGCTCCACGTGGCGAGCCACCCGGAGCGCGAAGTCCCTGGACCAGCGCAGGTGTTCCGGGAGATGCCCCAGCCGGTTTTCCTCCGATGCGCGGGGGGTGCCCTCGTGGTTGAGGAGATGGATGGTGAGCATCAGTCCGGCGAACTCCAGCCGTTGACGATGCCGTAGCAGGATACGGGCCAGGGCGCCGCGCTCCGGAGCCAGCAGGAGGGCCAGGAAGAAGAGGACCCCGGTGGCCACGGCCATGCACCCCGCAATGGACGCATCGAGCCGGAGCGCCACATGGAAGCCCAGGAGGGCCGAGGCGGCGGCGATGAGCGCCGAAAGGAGGAGGAGGAGGGGGAGTCGGTGCGTGAGGAGTCGGGCCGCCGCCGGGGGGGCGATCATGAGGGCCACCACCAGGATCGAGCCCACCGCATCGAAGGCCCCCACCGCGGTCACGGAGACCACCGACATGAAGGCGTACTGGAGAAGCACCGGCGAGAACCCCAGTGCCGCCGCCAGCCCGGCATCGAAGGTGGACAGCTTCAGCTCCTTGTAGACCAGGGCCAGGAAGGCGGCGTTGAGGAGAAGAATGATCCCCATGACCCAGAGGCTCCGGGGTCCCAGGTCCACGCCGTTCCATTCGAAGCGCCGAAGGGGCGCGAAGGCGATCTCCCCCAGGAGGACGGCGTCCACGTCCAGGTGCACGTCTCCCGCGTGGCGGGCGATGAGAAGCACGGCGATGGAGAAGAGGGCCGGAAAGACCAGGGCAATGGCCGCATCCTCCTTGACGCGGCGAGTGGCGTGGAGCGCCTCCACCAGCGCCACCGTCAGGACCCCGGTGGCGGCGGCGGCCACGATGAGGACCGGAGAGGCCAGGTCCTGCACCCAGAAGAAGGCCAGCACGATCCCGAGGAGAATGGAGTGGGAGATGGCATCGGAGAGGAGGGCCATCCGCCGGAGTACCAGGAAGCAGCCGGGAAGCGCACAGGCCACCGCCACCACCACGGCCAGAAGCTGCACCTCGAATTCCATGGCCGTCATGACTCCGCCCCCCCCTCGGCTCCCTCGACCGACTCCGGATCCTCGCCACCAACCCCGGTCCGCAGCAGGTGCTCCGCCCGGAGCTGGCCCTCCTCCGTGATCGCCCAGTGCTCGCCCGCCGAAGGGGCGGCCCACCCTCGGGCCTCCAGCGTGCGGAGGCTCGCGGTAACCCCCCGCTCCCTCCCGCCCATGGTCTGCAGCGTCCCCAGGGCGTGAGGGTGGGCGGACCGGGCATGCTGACGGGAAAGCGCGTAAAGGTCGAGGAGCACGGCATCGGCCCGGATCCTCCTTCGCACCCGGGCCGCCCGCATCACCTCGGCCACGAGCCCCCTGCGGGGTGCGGCCAGGAGGGAGATGACCACGATTCCGCTGGCCACAAGGACGATGGTGGGACCGGTGGGAACGCCCCGGGCCGTGGCGCTGAGGGCCGCCCCCGTCACCCCGGCCGTGGCCCCCAGGACGCCGGCGAGCAGCACCATGGTCCGCAGCGAATCGGTCCATTGCCGCGCCGCCGCCGCCGGAGCCACCACCATGGCGCTCATGAGCACGACCCCCACCATCTGAAGCCCCAGCACAATGGCCACAACCAGGAGGCCGGTGAGGAGGAGATCCACCCGGCCCATGGGAAGACCCAGGGCCCGGGCGTAGTCGGGATCGAAGCTCAGCAGCTTGAATTCCTTCCAGAAGAGGACCGTGATGAGAGCCGCCGCGCTTCCCACCCCCGCCACCAGGGCCACGTCAGCGGGAAGGACCGTGGCGGCCTGCCCGAAAAGGAACGTGTCGAGCCCCGCCTGCCGTGCGTCCGGACGCCCCTGCACCCAGGTCAGGAGGACCATCCCGAATCCGAAGAAGACCGAGAGAACGATCCCCAGCGCCGTGTCTTCGGGGAGGCGCCCCCCCCGGACGATGGCCAGGACCGCCAGCGTCCCGAGCCACCCCGCGATCCCCGCCCCCAGTACCAGAACCGGGGTGGCCCGGGAACCCGTCAGGACGAAGGCCAGCACGATCCCGGGAAGCGCGGCATGGGAGATGGCGTCGCCCAGGAGACTCTGACGTCGCAGCACGGCGAAGCACCCCAGCGCCCCGGCCAGCGCCCCCAGCACGGCGGCGCCCAGGGCCACGGTGCGGAGGGTGAAGTCGAAGAGGAGGCCGTGAAGGATCTCGGCCAGGCTCATGCGGACCCGTCGGCAGGTCGCGCCGATGCCCCCGGTCTCGGCGAGGGGGCGGCGCCCGACGAGGAGGCGGAGGAGCCAGGCCCGGGAACGGGGGAGCCGGCACCTGGGGCGGGAGAACCGGCTCCCGGAGGCCCGGCCACCGCGTGGAGGAAGGGGACCCGCCCCCCGTAGCAGGTCCGGAGGTTCTCCTCGGTGAACACCTGCGGCACCGGGCCGGACGCGATGCGCCGGACGTTCAGGAGGACCACGTCGTCGAAGTACTCGGGTACGGTCTGCAGGGCATGGTGGACGGCGATGACCGTGTCGCCGCGGGCCCGAAGGTCCGACAGCACCTCGACGATGGCCCGCTCCGTCCGGGCGTCCACCCCCTGGAACGGCTCGTCCATGAGGTAGATGGGCGCCTCCTGCACCAGGGCCCGGGCCAGGAAGACCCGCTGCTGCTGCCCGCCCGACAGCTGCCGGATCTGCCGCTCGGCGAACGCCTCCATCCCCACCTTGGCCAGGGCCTCCAGCGCCGCCTCCCGCTCCCTCCGCCCCGGCCGCCGGAACCACCCGAGCCGCCCGTAGGTCCCCATGACCACCACGTCCAGGACCGAGGTGGGGAAGTCCCAGTCCACCGACCCCCGCTGGGGGACGTAGGCCACGGAGCGGCGCCCTTCCCGAACGGGCTGCCCGAGGATGCGGATCCGCCCCGCCGCCGGCCGCACCAGCCCCAGGATCGTCTGGATCAGCGTGGTCTTCCCTGCCCCGTTCGGACCCACGATGGCCGTGAGCGCCCCATGCCGGAAGGCCACGTCCACATCCCAGAGCACCGGCTGCTCCCGGTAGGCCACCGTCAGGTCGTTGACCTCGATGGCCGGGCTCGTCCGGTCGATCTCTTCGCCGGATGCGTCACCTCGCCCGCGCCCCTCAGGCCCTCGCCTCCCGGGACCTGGGCGACGCCCGTCTCCCTCCCGCGTCGGCTCAGGTTTCATCGTTCCCCCGGGCGTCGCCCGCCAGCGCCTCCACGATGGTGCGCACGTTGTGACGGATCATCCCCGGATAGGTGCCCTCCGGGGTTCCGGCGCCCCCCATGGCATCGGAATAGAGTGTTCCCCCGATCTCCACCTCTCCTCCGCGGGCCAGCACAGCCCGCCGCACCGATTCCACGGTCCGGGGAGGGATGGAGCTCTCGACGAAGAGGGCCGGGATGCCTCGTTCCAGGAGGAAGCCGGCGAGCTGCTGGACATCGGCGGCCCCGGCCTCGGTCACGGTGGAGAGGCCCTGGAGGCCGCGTACCTCGAACCCGTAGGCCCGGCCGAAGTAGTTGAACGCATCGTGGGCCGTCACGAGGACGCGGAGGTCTTCAGGGACCCGAACGACCTCGTCCCGGACCCAGGCATCCAGGGTCTCGAGTTCCGCATCCAGCTCGGCGTGGCGCCCATGGTACGCTTCCAGTCCATCCGGATCCACGTCCACCAGGGCATCGCGGATCGTCGCGGCCGCGATCCGCCAGAGTCCCACGTCCGACCAGACGTGGGGGTCGAAGGCGCCCTCGAATTCCGGAGGAGACAGGAGCCGGTCACGGGGAATGTCTCGGGTGACGGCGCGGGTCAGGACCCGCCCCCGCATCTCCTCCAGCACTTCACCCAGCGCCGCTTCGAGGAAGAGCCCGTTGTAGAGGATGAGGTCGGCCGAGGTCAGGCGCCGCAGGTCCCCGGCCCCTGCGCGGTACAGGTGGGGATCCACCCCGGGACCCATGAGCCCGTGAACCTGGACGCGGTCACCGCCGATCCGCTCCGTCACATCCGTGATCATCCCGATGGTGGCCACCACGCGCACCCGGTCGTCCCCGTCGTCGGCGGGCGTCCGCTCTCCCCCGCATCCCGCAGGGACCAGCAGCAGGAACAGGATCAGGGGAAGGAAAGCGTGGGCGCGGAGGAGGATCATGGAGCCCGGGAGATGGAGAACGGTGAGGGGGTTGCGTCGGACCCC
>SKNW01000036.1 GCA_007120305.1 Gemmatimonadota bacterium
ACGAGGGAGGAATGGACGAGGAAGCGAAGGAGCATGCTCGCCCTGACTGACCTCCACTGTATCCCGGAAGTGCTTGGTGTGATGATCGATACGTTGGGTCAGCCTCGGATCCAGCGATCCGCCAGAAAGAAGGCCACCAGGAGGACGAAAGGCGTGGACACCAGGACGAGGCGGCTCCAGAATCCAGCGGGAGTCTCGGGCTCCTCGTTCCCGACGGAAACGGCGCCTGCAGTGCGCGAAGACTCCGGCTCGCCCGCGTCGGGGTCGAGAGGGGAAACGGTGGGATCTTCGCTCTGCGGTGGCATGATTCGACGCTCCGGACGCATCCCCCTTGCTCACAGGGACGCGGGAGTGTAGGGTTCAAGAAGTTGATTTCTCAGGAACCCCATCCGCTCCCCGGGGTTCCGGCGCAGGCCCGGCGCACAACGTTGCCCCGGGATCCGCCTTCCAGTGTTCCATCCTCCCCGAGAGACCGTGACGAACGATCGACGGCTCGGTGTGCTGGAAGTTCTTTCCAGCGGCTCCGGTTTCATTCGGCGCAAAGAGGCGGGGTATACTCCGTCCAACGAAGACATCTACGTGAGCGGGAAGCTCATCAACCGGTTCGGACTCCGAACGGGAGATGAACTCTCGGGCACCGTGGGCGGGCGCCCCCGAAACGGGAAGGCGCCCCCGCTCCAGCGCCTCGATCTCGTGAACGGGAAGAACCCCGAAGAGGCCAGGAACCGCCCGGTCTTTGACCGGATGGGCGCGCTTCATCCCGACGAGCAGCTCCGCCTCGAGTGCGAGATCCTCGGGCCCGGGGCCCAGCCCGACTACACGAACCGGGTCATTGACCTCTTCTGCCCCATCGGGAAGGGTCAGCGCGCCATGATCGTGGCCCCGGCCAAGGCCGGAAAGACCACGGTACTCCAGCGCGTGGCCGAGGGCGTCGTCCGAAACCACCCCGAATGCCATCTCCTCATGCTCCTCATCGACGAGCGTCCCGAGGAGATCACCGAGATGGAGATGTGCGGCTTCGGCGAGGTCATTTCCTCCTCCTTCGACTTCCCGCCGGACCGCCACGTGGCCCTCGCGGAGATCACCATCGAGCGCGCGCGCCGCCTGGTGGAAATGGGCGAAGACGTGGTCATCATCCTCGACTCCATCACCCGGCTGGCCCGGGCCCACAACCAGGTGGACGAGGGGAGCGGCCGTACCCTCACCGGCGGACTCGATGCCACGGCGCTGGAACGGCCGAAGCGCCTCCTCGGAAGCGCACGGAAGGTCCCGGGCGGGGGGTCCCTGACCATCGTGGCCACCGCGCTTGTGGATACCGGGTCCCGCATGGACCAGGTGATCTTCGAGGAGTTCAAGGGGACCGGAAACTCCGAGCTTCTGCTCTCACGGGAACTGGCGGATCGCCGGGTCTTCCCCGCCATCGACATCATCCAGTCGGCCACCCGCCGGGAAGAGCTGCTCCTGTCGGACGAGGCGCTGATGCTGTCCCGGGCCCTCCGCCGTCAGTTCGTGGGGACGAACCCTGCGGACGCCATGGCCGAACTGCTGGGCGTGATGAAGCGGACCAAGACCAACGCTGAGCTCCTGGAACTCAGCCGGGCCGGCCGGAGCTGACGAGCGAAGGGAAGCCGGCTGCCTGTGCGGCTTCATCGGTGGTCTCGGCGGTCTCGGCGGTCTCGGCGGGAGGCCCCCCGGCCTCGACCCTTTCCTTGAGAGTTCCCAGGGACTGGAGAAGCTGTTCTCCCTGGAGCTCGGCCATGCGGCCTGACAGGTACCCCAGGAGCGGGTTCCAGCCGAAGTCACCTTCCTCCCTCCAGGTGACCCGGGTCCCGGTCCCCTCCGGCACCAGCGTGAGGAAACCCTGGATGCGGATGGAGCCACCCTCCACCTCCACCTCGTAGCCCACCTCCCGGATCGCCCCGGACCCCGTCTCCCCGGTCAGCGCGGTTCCGGTCGACGCTGTTCCGGTCGACGTGGCTCCGGTCAGTGCGGTGCCGGTCACCGTGTCCCGCGTCAGGGTGAACTCCCCCTTCCCGTACCCGGGGTCGTCCCACCGGTAGCCGGAGCCGACGCCCGAGTCGGGGCCAAAGGTCTGGACGCCGGTTTCGGGCCCCGGGGTCCAGGCCAGCCATCCGTCCGCCCGGTGGACCAGGGGATGCACGGCGTCCGTGGGGGCGTCGATGTGAATCTCCGCCTCGGCGATCCAGGTGGAGGGGAGGAAGAAGCCCACGGCGAGGACCGCCAGGGAGAGAAGGGCCAGGAGGCCCATGGCCCAGGCGCCGATGCGAAGGAAGATCAAGGAAGGGGCTCCGGAACGGAGGGAGGGGGAGGAGGGAGTTTCCGAGAGAGGTGGCCGGTGGACCCCCCAAGCTCACGCCCCCGGACCACCGGTCAAGGGGGGACCCGGGTCATGCGACCCGGTCAGCGGAGACGGGCCACTCAGCGGAGACGGGCCACCGCCCGGCGGACGGCGGGCCACGCCACTTCGGCCATGCGCTGGTGCCCCCGGGCCGTGGGGTGGATCCGGTCGTCCTGGTTCAGTTCGGGAACGCCCGCCACGCCCTCGAGGAGGAAGGGGATCAGCTCCGCATCCCAGCGTGCTGCCACCCGTTCGAAGGTACCCTGGAACGTGGCCGTATAGGCCGGCCCGAGGTTGGTGGGCGCTTCCATGCCGGCCAGGACCAGGGGGATTCCGGGAGCCACCTCGCGCACCTGGCGGAAAATGGCGTCGAGGTTCGCCTCGAGTTCGGCGACCGGGAGCCCCCGAAGCCCGTCGTTGGCCCCCGTCTCCAGGACGAAGACGTCGGGGACCTCTCCCAGCACCCAGTCCAGCCTGCGAAGGGCACCGGCGCTGGTCTCGCCGCTGAGCCCGGCATTTCGAACGTCCAGCTCCATGCCCGCATCCTCAGCCAGGAGGGCCAGTCTCGCCGGCCAGGCCTCGGAGCCGGGGTCCTCGAGCCCCAGCCCCTCCGTGAGGCTGGTTCCCAGCACCAGCACTCTGGGACTGCCCCGAGACCCGGTCACCGCCGCCCGGGCCCCGGGAACGGCTTCCACCGAACCGGACCCTTCCCCCGCGCCCCGGGGTTCCACGTGGCTTCCATCGCCGCCGGTGGCGGGCGTTGCGGCTCCGGACGTCGCGGCTCCAGACGTTGCGGCGCCGGGCCCACCACCGGCTTCCTCGGGCGGCGACGGGGTGCAGCTGGAGGCGAGAGAGGCCAGGGCGATCATGAGCCCGACCACGAGAAAGGGGATGACCCCCTGGACTGAACCTGGAAGCGAGATGCGCATCGAACTCGAGGGCGTTGAGAAGGAATACCGGAGCGGGGGACAGGCTCTCCCCGTGCTGCAGGGGGTGGATCTGGTGGTGGAGGAGGAGTCGGTGATTTCCATTCTGGGACCCTCGGGGTCGGGGAAGACCACCCTCCTGGGGATCATGGCCGGGCTGGACCGCCCCACCCGGGGCACGGTCCGCATCGGCGACACCGACCTCACTGCTCTTACCGAAGATGGCCGTGCCGGGTTTCGTGCCGCCCATGTGGGCTTTGTTTTCCAGACCTTCCATCTCCTCCCCAGCCTCACCGCGCTGGAGAACGTACAGGTCCCCCTCGAGCTGTCGCCCGAGGGCGGCGCCCTGGCGGCCCGGGAGATCCGGGAGCGGGCGCGGGCGCTGCTGGCGCGCGTCGGTCTCGAGGAACGAACCCACCATTATCCCTCCCAGCTTTCCGGGGGGGAGCAGCAGCGCGTCGCCCTGGCTCGGGCCTTTGTGACGCGCCCCGGGGTCCTCTTTGCCGATGAACCCACCGGGAACCTGGACCGGGAGACCGGGGCGAAGATCATCGCCCTGCTGGAGGAGCTGAACCGGGATGCGCGGACCACCCTCGTCCTGGTGACCCACGACCTCTCGCTGGCGGAACGGACGGACCGGGTCCTCCACATCGAGGGCGGCCGCGTCCGGGAGGAGGTTCGCCGGTGATCCGGTTCTTCGCCACCCGCCTTGCCGCGCGGGAGAGCCGGGCTGGATTTCGCCGGATCGGGGTCTTCATGGGGGCCATCGCCCTGGGGGTGGGGGCACTCACGGGGCTCCATGGCTTCCAGCAGGACGCCGCCGAGGGGGTGAGGGCCGAGGCCCGGGAGCTCCTGGGAGGGGACCTCCGCATCCAGTCGGGTGCGGCCCTCTCCGACTCGGTGCAGGCCGTGCTCGGAACTCTCCGGGACCGGGGCTTCCAGGTGGCGGAGGCGGTCTCCCTGGCGTCGGCTCTCCCCACGTCCTCGGGCTCCCGTCTCCTCCAGCTGAACGCCGTGGATGGGGCCTATCCCCTCACCGGGATCCCCGAGAGCCTGCCGGCCGGGGCCTGGCAGCGTGTCCGGGACGAAGCGGCGGTGGTGGCCGATGCCCGGGTCCTGGAGCAGCTGGGCGTGGAGGTGGGGGATTCGCTCCGCCTGGGGCAGCTCCAGGTGGTGGTGGCGGGGTCCGTCCGCGGTCTCCCGGTGGACCTGGGGGTCCAGTCCATCGTGGGCCCCCCGCTCTTTCTCTCCCTGGCGACGCTGGAGGGGTCGGGCCTCCTGGGATTCGGGAGCCTGGCGCAGTTCCGGGCCTTTGTGCGGGTTCCCGCTGCGCTGGATCCGGACACGGAGGCCCGCGCGCTCCGGGAGACCCTTCGGGGCGAGGGTGTCAACGTCCAGACCGCCCGGGCCGAGGCGGAGTCGCTGGCGGAGGGGTTCCGAAGCCTCGCCCGCTTTCTCGGGCTCGTGGGGCTCATGGCCCTCCTCCTGGGAGGGATCGGCGTGGCCAGCGCGGTTCACGTGTACGTGCGAGAGCGCATCCCGGCCATCGCGGTCCTTCGGTGCCTGGGCGCCCGGCAGTCCACCGTGTTCCGGGCCTACCTCCTCCAGGCCCTGGCCCTGGGCGCCCTGGGGTCGCTCCTGGGCGTGCTGCTCGGGGTGGGCCTCCAGTTCGGGCTGCCCCGGATGCTTGCGGGGTTCCTCCCCTTCGATCCGAGCCCCCGCATCCGCCCCCTCACGCTGGCGGCGGGGCTCGCGGTGGGGAGCTGGGTGGCCCTCCTCTTTGCGCTCCTCCCCCTCCTTCGGGTTCGCGAGATCCCGCCGCTGGCGGCCTTCCGGGTGGAGGTGGAGGGGGGAGCTCCCCGCCAGGTCCTCCCCCGGCTTCTGGCCGGGGTGGCCCTGGTGGGGACCCTCTTTCTCCTCTCCGTGGCGCAGGTGGGTGGGGTTCTTCCGGGGATCATCTTCGCCCTGGCCCTCTCCGGCGTGCTTGGGCTCCTGGCCGCACTCTCGAGGGGAATCGCCGGGGCGACGCGCTGGCTCCTTCCTGCGGGCGCCCCCTTCGTGGTGCGCCAGGGCCTCTCGGGCCTTTTCCGACCGGGGAACCAGACCGGCGCCGTCCTTACGGCCATGGGCTTCGGGGCCTTCCTGATCGGGTCCCTCCTGGTGGCGGAGGCGGGGCTCCGGGCGGGACTCACGCTGGATCCGGACGGGGGCGAGCCCTCGCTGGTCCTCTTCGACGTCCAGACGGACCAGCGTGAGCAGGTGGAGGAGCTCCTGGCCGGGGCCGGCGCCCCCACGGGCCTCATCCCGGTGGTGCCGGCGCGTCTGTCGGCGGTGCAGGGGGTGCCCATCGGCACCCTCGTGGCCGACGACGTGGTCCCCGGGTGGATGGGGCGACGGGTATACCGGAACACCTGGCGCGCCGACCTGAGCGACACCGAGCGCCTGGTGGCCGGCTCGTGGGCGTCTTCCGGAGACGGGGAGGCCGTGCAGGCCGCTGTCGCCGACGGCGCCCTTCGCGTGTCCCTCGAGGCGGAGGTCGCCGAGTCCCTGGGGCTGGAGGTGGGGGATGCGATTTCGTGGGATGTGCAGGGTCGCATTGTTCCGGCGGTGGTCTCCTCGATCCGCGAGGTGAACTGGGCCAGCCTGCGTCCGAACTTCTATGCCGTGTTCGATGCCGGCGCGCTGGACGGGGCGCCCACGACCTGGATCGGCCTCGTCCCCGGACTGGCCCCTGAGGCCGTGGGCCGACTCCAGGACTCGCTCCGGGTCCAGGTCCCCAACGTCTCGGTGCTGGACGTGTCGGCGGTGCGGGAGACGGTGGAGCGCGTCTCGGGCCAGGTCCTCCGGGTGCTCCGGGCCCTTGCCGGGTTTGCCACCGCGGGCGGGTTCCTCGTCCTCTTTGCCGCTCTCCTCACCGGGAGGTTCCGGCGCCGCCGCGAGAGCGCGCTCCTCAAGACCCTGGGGGCCCGGGCCCCAACCGTGCGGGGCGTCCTGCTCGTGGAGTACGCGGTGCTGGGCGGCGTGGGAGCGGCTGCCGGACTCCTGCTCGGCGCCGGCGGGGGGGTCGTTCTCCTCGTTCGCCTCTTCGGCTCCACCGCCCTCGTGCCGTGGAGCACGCTGGGGGCCACCTGGCTGGGGCTCGTGGTCCTCACCGTGGCGGCAGGGTGGAGCGTGAGCGGCCCGGTTCTCAGGGAGCCGCCCCTGGTGGTGCTCCGGGACGAGGGCTGACGTCAAGGGGGCTTCGAAGATCAGCCGGACCTCGGGGTCAGGAGGGGACACGGACAGGGCGCGGACCAGGGACACGGACGGGTCGGTGCCCGGCACTGGCGAACCCGGGAGGATGGGGAGAGATTGACACGTTCGAGGAGCCGGGCCGCGAGCGGCGGCACCGGATCCTGACCCACCTCGTCGAAGTTGCCGTGGAGGCGCGCGTGCAAGGCACCACATCTCCGGAACCGGGCCCCATGCTTCCTGGATCAGCGGACTCGGCGTCCGGGGCCGGGGAGGGCCACCGGGAACCCATGGATGCCGTCACCTTCCTGGCCGATCTGGCCATGGCGCTTCATCGGTTCGCCACTTACCCGGCCGAGCATCCCTCCCTCCCGGACGCCGCCGAGCGGGTGCTTCTTCGCGCCGTGCCCTTCCTCGACACCGAGCGGGTCCTCACCCTCGAGGTGAACCCGACGTCCCTGTCCCTGGACGGCCGCCCCGTGCCCGGGGGGAACGCCATGGTGGACGACCTGGGAACCCGGCTCCGTGAGCAGGCCGTGGGTGCCCTCGTGCTTCGGGTGGGGCTGGGACTCGACGAGTTGACGGAGGCCCTGGCGACCCTGGCGCGGGACCCGGTGCCCGGGGAGCGCCCCCTGGGACACCTCCCCATCGGGGAACGCCCCTCCTGGCCCCATCTCCAGTTTCGGCCCCGGACGGCCACCGCGGCGGTCGCGCCCGTGGCGCCCGGGGAGGAGGGACCCTCCCGGCAGACTGCCACCCTCCCCCTTTCGGTGCTCTGGGAGGCGCTGGCCCGTGCGCTCCGGCCCGACGGCCCGGCAGAAGGCGACGGGGGCGCAGGCTCGGCGGGTGGAGAGAGTGGCGCCATGGAGCTGCCGCTCCTGGCCCTTCTTCGGGGGCTCCAGGGGTTCAGCGATCCTGAAGCGGACGAGATCCGGGATCGTGCCTCGGACCTCCTGGACGCCATGGCGCCGGACGCGATCCGACGCCTGGCTCAGGGGAGAGAGGGAGGGGAGGTCGCGTTGCCGCTGGCCGTGGAGGCGCACCGGGCGGGGCTCGCGCCGACCGCGGTGGTCCGGCTCCTGGACGCGACCCTCGTGGGTGGGGAGCGGGCGCTCTCGCCCACCCTGCGGCATCTCCTCTTCCGCATGGCCCACCGTGCGGGAAGGGATGCCTCCCCGGGCGAGGGGCGGACCGAGGCACGCTCGGCGCTGGGCGAGCAGGTGGAACGCATGCTCCTGAACGAGGCGTCCGGGGGACCCTCCGGAATCCGCTGGCCCACGGTGCAGGGGGGCGCGGACGCCGACGTCGGGAAAGGGGAGACGTTGACGGCCGCCGCGCCTTTCCGGGTCGTTGAACTGGCCCTCCGCCTGGACGAGCCAGGACCGGCGCTGGAGGCGGCGCTTCATGCCTGCGTCCTGCAGGGGAACGTGGCGTCCATCCTCGACCTGGTCGAGGGCGCTCCTTCCCACTCGAAGACCGCTACCCGGGTGGAGGCCTTCCTCTTCAGCCCCGAGCGCCTGGCGGATCTCCTTTCCGGCGCCGATGTGGACGAGGGCTCCCTGCGGAGGGTCGTGGACGTCCTCGGCGACGAGGCCATCGCCCCCCTCTTCCAGCAGCTGGCCGCTTCCAGCGCTCGCCCTGTCCGGAGAAAGATCTTCGACCGCCTCGTGGCGCTGGGACCCCGCATCTCCCCCCGGGCCATGGATTACCTGACTTCGGACGTCTGGTACGTTCAGCGGAACATGCTGGCGCTTCTTCAGCGGTTCCCTTTCCTCCCCCCGGGGTTCTCCCCCATGCAGCACGTGCACAGCCAGGATGTGCGGGTGCGGAGAGAGGCCGTGGCCCTGGCCTTCCGGGAAGCCGGCAGCCGAGAGGAAGCCCTCGAGGTCGCCCTCGGGGAGGAGGATGAGCGCCTCGTCCGGATGGCGCTTCTCGAACTCCGGAATGGCGTTCCCGCGGCCTTGGTGCCCCTCCTCGTGGACCGCCTCTTCGGGTCGGACCCCCATCCTCACCTTCGTTCCCTCGTGGTCCGAGCCCTGGGGCGGAGCCGCTCCCGGAAGGCCAGGGGAGCCCTGCTTCGGGTCTGTGGAGGGAGCGCGGGGCCGATGGGCGGGTCTCCGGTATCTCTCCCGACGACCACCCCCGAACTCATCACGGCGCTCCATGTCCTGGGCCGGAGCTGGCCGGACGACGCCGAGGTGGCCCCCGTTCTCGAGGCGGCCCGAAGCTCGACGGATTCGCGGGTCCAGGCGGCGGTGCGCGGAGTGGTGCGCGAGGGTGGATCATCCGTGGGGCGCAGGTCTCCCTCCCGCTCCGACTCCCGATTCAGCTCCCGATCCGGCTCCTGGTCTCAGGAAGGCGACGCATGACCGCGCCCCGGTCCTTCCTGATGGCGCTGGCCCAGGCCCTTTCCTACCGCCGACTCTACGGCTCCGGTCACCCCCTGAGCCGGGAGGCGGTGGCCACCGCCGTGGACCGTGCCGACTTTCTCCTTTCCGAAGCGCAGCGACCCGTCTTCCAGCTTCACGGCCCGGAGGTGACGTGTGACGATCTGTCGGTCCGGGATCCGGGTCCGGTGGGATGGGCCAACCGCCTCTGGAGGGCCGGCGTCCACCGTATCGAGGTGCACGAGGTCCCGGACGCCGCTCAGATGAATCGCTTCCTCCAGGAGCTCGAGCGGATCCTGGAATCCGCTGTTCAGTCCTCCGGGGATCAGGCCGCCGAGGAGGAGGGTGGAGCGGTCCTCATCCTCCCTCCCGGGGAGCCGATCGGTGCCGCTCCCGTCGGGACCCCGGCCGAGACCCCGGCCGGGACCCCGACCGAGACCCCGGCCGACCCCCCGGCCGAGACCCCGGCCGAGACCCCGGCCGGGACCCCGGCACAGCTTCCGGCCGATCCTCCGGTCCAGCTTCCTGCAGAGCTTCCGGCCGAGCTTCCGGATCGGCTTCCGGACCCGCTTCCGGTCGAGGTTCCGGAGGCCGCCTCCTCCGCTGCCCCGGCATCCTTCAAGGCCGGAGTCCTGGCGGAGACCGGGGTCGTCGGCGGGGATGGCCCCGCGCTCCCCGAACTCGGTGCGGAGCTCGCCTCCGTGAGCTGGATCTGGACCGAGGTGGAAGCGGGCCGGCCCCTCCCGGTGGCGGAGGCAGAAGCGGTAGTGCGGTCCCTCGGCGTCCTGCTCCGGGAGCTCCCTCCCCGGACGGCCCCCAGGATCCGCGACGTGGAAGGATGGGAGTATGGACCCCTCCACGCGCTCCATACGGCGATTCTCGCCATGGCGTGGGCCCGGGACAGCGGCGCCACCCCGCGGGAACTCGTGGACTTCGGGCTCGCAGGGCTCTTCCACGATGTTGGGCTGGTGGTGTCCGCCCCCGGGGGGCGCCTGGACCATGCCGGGAGCCTCGACGAGGACGAACGGGCCCTTGTGGAGGCCCATCCGGTGGAGGGCGCGCGCCTCCTTCTGGCCTCCGATGCACGCCTCTCTCTGGCGGCGGTGGTGGCCTTCGAGCATCACCTGCTGCCGGGTGGGGGAGGATATCCTGCCGCCTCCCTGGTGGGAGATCCGCATACGGC
Source organism: Gemmatimonadota bacterium (assembly GCA_007120305.1). GTDB lineage: Bacteria > Gemmatimonadota > Gemmatimonadetes > Longimicrobiales > Gaopeijiaceae > SKNW01. The sequence goes on from SKNW01000036.1 coordinate 10,087, forward strand.
GGCCCGGGTCATCCAGGTCCTCAGTTCGTACGATGCGCTCCGGTCCACCCGCCCCCACCGCCTCGCCCGATCGCCCGAGGCCACCCGGGAGGTGGTTCGATCCGGGGGAGGACGGATCTTCGATGCGGCCTTCGTTCAGGCCTTTGAGCGTTTCGACCCGGAATGGCCTGCCGTGGCTCCCCGGGCCTCGTCTTCCCCCCGGAGGGGAGAGGTGCGGGATACCCCGTAGATTCGGCGCAGCGCCGGGAGCGCCCGCCAGAAGGGCTCCGCCAGGCCGGGGGCATAGTGGGACCCGAAGCGCTCCCGGATCTGCCGTACCGCATCTTCCCATCCCAGCCCGGCCCGGTAGGCCCGCGGGGAGGTCATGGCGTCCAGCGCATCGGCGATGGCCACGATCCGGGCCGAGAGGGGGATGGCCTCTCCGGCCAGGCCGTCGGGGTACCCGCTCCCGTCCCACCGTTCGTGATGCCACCCGGCCACCGCCAGCATGAGGACGTCGGTGGTGAGAGGTGCCAGGATCTCGCGGCTGCTGGCGGGATGACGACGCACCTTTCCGAACTCGTCGGCGGTAAGGGGGGCGTTCTTCAGGAGGATGGTCTCCGGAATTTCCAGCTTCCCGACGTCGTGCACGAGGCACGCGGCGATGAGCCCCTCCCGGTCGATCCCCCCGTGGTCCTCCACCTCGTCGAGGATGGCCGTGGCGTAGCGGGAGACCCGGATCGCGTGCCCTCGGGTCAGGGGATCCCGGAGTTCCTCCGCCCGGACCAGGGATATGAGCCCGCGCAGGAGCAGCCTCTCTCCGCGGGTCACGGTGTGACCGGAAAAGGTGGGGAGGGACTGGCGCCGGGCCTGCTCCTCCAAGGTCCGGTCCCGTCGTTCGAGGGCATCCACCAGGGTGGCCTGGAGGGCGCGGAGCAGCACCGGACGCGCCAGATCGTCGTCGGCGCCAAGCAGGGACATGGCCGTCTGCCTGGATCCTGGAGCCTCGCGGGACAGGGTGACGAGCTGCGTGGAGGGCCAACGCGACTTGGCGGCCTGGATGAACTCCCGGGCTCCGGTTCCCAGGACCTCCCGTTCCAGAAGGATGAGGTCCGCCTCCTGAGCCAGGGTCAGGAGGGCCGATGCGGCATCGTGGGCCATCTCCACCGCAAACCCTTCCCGCTCCAGGTAGGGACGAATGCCCTCGGTTCCCGATTCCTCGGCTTCGATGAGGATCACCACGCGACCCAGGCCGAAGCGGGGATCGAGTGGGGGCAGGAGATGGGCGGGAGGAGGTGACGTGCCGATCTCGTCGGCGGGGCGCGCGAAATCGGTGTCTGGAGTGGCGACAAGAGGGTCCCCGGATCCCGATGGTGCCGCAGCCCCTGCCAGGGCTGCATCCCTGGTCCGAACATCCTTCCCGAAGACGCGAACCCGGTCTCCGCCCTCCTCCTTGGCCCGGAACAGGGCCAGATCAGCCGCGCCCACAAGCTCGTCGGGACGACGCATGCTGGGGTGGAAGGAGGCCACGCCCGCAGAGACCGTAAGCTCGCGGGAGGCCGGACGGGACTGACGGAAGGTCTCCCGAACCCGGTCCGCAAAGCCTCGGGCGCCTTCCTCATCGGCCCCGGAGAGGATGCTCATGAACTCCTCTCCGCCGATCCGGGCCGAAAGGTTCATGCGGCGGGTGCTGGAGGCCAGGAGGGCGGCGAAGGCCCGGAGCGCCTCGTCGCCTTCACGACTTCCCATGCGGTCGTTGTAGCCTCGGAAGCCGTCCAGGTCGAAGATCACGACCGAGACCTGCCGACCCCGCTCGGCGGCGCCAAACATGGTCTCGAGGAAGACCCGGGCGTGCCGGCGGTTGGGGAGGCCGGTGAGGCGATCGGTGAGCGCCACCTCCTCCAGGGAGCTCCGGTCCTGCTGGATCCGGTCCATCACCAGGGCCATCCCCACGCCGGTACCCAGCAGGGTCAGCACCACCTCGGGGAGGAACGGCACCGGAGGAATTCCCAGGCTCACCGCGGCGACCTGCGTCATGACCAGGGCCCCGAGGGAGGCGGCCAGCGCGATGGTGGCTCCCCGCCACTGCAGGGCATAGCTCCAGAGCAGAACGGGAAGGAGGGCGACAAACCAGAGGAATGCCGGCTCCGGACCCCGTGCCGGAACCAGCACCGTGGCCAGGACGGGAACCGCGAGGACCGCGAAGGAGGCAAGGAGGACTTCCCGGGGTACGCGGGAAGACGGATCGGAGGGGTCGAGGTTCATGGGCGGCAATATGGCCCACCCGGGGCGCGGGCGGTAGGATGGCGGAGAGGGGAGGGTGCGCGGCCGGCCTTTGTTGACGAGCGGACCACCTACGACTATAGTTGTCGTAGTACGGCGCGCGGTGTGCCCATTCCTCGCACCCCGCCCCCAGACCCCGGCCTTGCGGACTGATCCGGAGGAGGCGACCATGCTGGCCAGCTGGATGCTCTTCACCCTCGTCCTGAGTGGACTTGTGGCCCTTGCGGTCCGCCTCTGGGAAGAGGGGCGCATCGCGGGGGGGCGCACGCTTCGCTGGGGCTGGTTCGCGGGTGCCGTGGCCGTTCCCATCCTGGCGTTCCTCCCCACGGTGATGCCGTCCGGCGGGCAGGAACTCCTTCGGAGGCTGCTGGGCCCCTGGCTGCGTGGGTGGGGCTCTGTTACGCCGGGAAACGAGGGAACGTCCCCGGGGGTCGGCCTCGGCGAGGCCCTGGTTCTCGGGGCGGACGCGGGGGAGGGGACCCTTCGCTGGTTCGAGACCGTTCCCGCCTGGGCCACCGGGCTCTCTCCCTGGCTCGCCGGCCTCTGGGCCGCGGCCAGCTTCGGGCTCCTCCTGGGTTTTCTTCTGCGCTACGCCAGACTCCGAAGGGCGCGGAGCCGGTGGCCCCGCCAGGTGGTGGCCGGCAGGGAAGTCTTCGTGTCGGAGCAGGTAGGTCCCGGGGTCCTGGGCCTCCTTCGCGGAGAGACGGTCCTCCCCCGGTGGTGCCTGGAGCTCGACACCCCGGACCAGGCGCTGGTCGTCGCCCACGAGGAGGAGCACCGGGCCGGGTGGGATCCCCTCCTTCTCGCTGCGTCCCGGTTCATGGCCCTGCTTCTTCCATGGAACGTCCCCCTCTGGTGGATGGACCGGCGGCTCCGCGTCGCGGTGGAGGTGGATTGCGATGCCCGGGTAACGGCCCGGTGGCCCGAAACCCGGCGTCGCTACGCCGAGCTTCTTTTGAGCACGGCGGCCCGCCCCGTCCCTCGCCGGCTTGCCTCCCCCCTCGCCCTGCTCGTGGAACCGTCCACGCCCCTGCACCGGAGGATCGTCATGCTGACCCACGCTACCCCCCGCCCATCCCGTCTTCGTGTACTGGTCTCCAGCGTCGGCGCCCTGATCGTCCTGGGCGTCGCTCTCCTCCTCCCGGGTCCGGATCTTCGAGCCATGGCGGGAGGGGCGGGCCCCGACGCTGCGGCGCTCGTCCTGGCCACCTCCGGCGGCGCCGCATCCGATCTGGCCCTCCTCGTGGACAACCGGACGATACCCGCCGACACCCCGACATTTACCCCTTTCACCGTGGCGCCCGAGGTAAGGAACCGGGCGGAAGTCGCCCGTGCGCTGGTGCAGGAGTATCCCACGGACCTTCGGGAGGCGGGGGTCGGCGGCACGGTGCTGGTCTTCTTCCACCTGAACGACGAGGGCGGGGTGGAGGGTGTTCGCCTCCACGAGTCCTCGGGGCACGAGGCGCTGGACGAGGCGGCCCTCCGCGTGGCCGAGATCTTCCAGTTCACGCCCGCCATGAACCGCGACCAGCGCGTGCCCGTCTGGATCCAGATCCCCATCACCTTCACGACCCGCGAGGGCGCCCCGACCGCACCGCGTCCGGCGCCCCCGACCGACACGGCCGACGCCGAGGGCCCGCGCTTCACGCCCTTCACCGTCGCCCCCGAGATCGTCAACCGGCCCGAGGTTTCCCAGGCCCTGCAATCCGAGTATCCTCCGGTGCTAAGGGAGGCGGGGATCGGAGGCACGGCGCTCCTCTACTTCTTCATCGACCGGGAGGGGGTCGTGGCCGACGTCCGGATCCACGAGAGCTCGGGGCACGCTGCGCTGGACGAGGCCGCCCTCCGGGTGGCCCGGGTCTTCCGCTTTTCTCCCGCCATGAACCGTGACCGGGCCGTACCGGTCTGGATCCAGATCCCCCTCACCTTCACGACGCGTTGAGCCCACGCCCCCCGGAAACCGAACGAGCCGAGCCGGATCCGGGGGGGCGAACCGAGGGGGAGGGAAGGCCCTGGCGGGGGGATTCCCCGGACGCCCGGCTCCTTCTCCTGGCCACCGCGGTCCTCCTGGCCATGTCGCCCTGGTTCTCGGCGGCAGCCTCGGGGCCCGCGCTGGCCGCCCGACACGGGCTCGGGCCCGGGGGGCAGGCGTGGCTCACCGGGGCGGTGCAGCTGGGGTTCGTGGCGGGCACCCTGGTGGCGGCCGTCCTGAACCTGGCGGACCTGGTGCCCTCTCGCTGGTACTTCGGCGTGTCGGCGCTGCTGGCGGCCGCCGCGAACCTCCTGATCCTGGTGGCGCCGGACATGGCGATGCTGGTGGGAGCCCGGGCGGCCACGGGGTTCTTCCTGGCCGGCGTCTACCCCCCGGCCATGAAGATGGCAGCCACCTGGTTCCGGTCGCGGAGGGGCATGGCCATCGGCACCGTGGTGGGGGCCCTCACCGTGGGGAAGGCGGCCCCCTTTCTCCTCTTCCGAGGGGAGGCGGCCGAAGGGCTGGCCGGCACCTGGGGCGTGGTGGCCGCCACGCTGGCGGCCGTCGTGGGCGGCGGGCTGATTCTCCTCTCCTGGCGGGACGGTCCCCATGCCTTTCCCCGGCGCCCGTTTCAGTGGGGCCTGGTCGGGGAGGTCGTTCGGCACCGACCCACCCGCCTGGCCACCTGGGGGTACCTGGGCCACATGTGGGAGCTCTACGCCATGTGGTCGGCCGTGGCCGTCTTCCTCGCCGCCCACCGGGTGGCCCGGGTCCCGGCGGGCCTCGCCGTCGGCTCCGAGGCCGCGGCGGTGGGTGTGGTGGCCTTCTTCGTCATTGCCTCCGGGGGGCTGGGGGCCGTGGGGGCG
>SKNW01000053.1 GCA_007120305.1 Gemmatimonadota bacterium
AGGACCACGCCCCCGGTCCGCTGGCTGGAAAAGGAGGTGAAGAAGTTCGTGTCCTCCGAGTTCCGCGACAGCGTCACCGAGTTGGTGGCGAAGCGACCGGGATCAAAGAACTGCTCCACGTGGTCCACGGCCTCGCCGGGCCGGTAGGGCTGGTCCAGGAAGCGCTCGGCGGCGGGCCGCTCGACCCGGTTCTCCCGGTCGACCACGTTCCCGTTCAGGTCCACCCAGTTGCCCTGGGCGTCGGTGCGGTAGTGATGGCTCATGGCCCGGCCGATCCTCCGACCCAGCTGGTTGACGCCGATCTCGGACCGGGCGGTGATGCGGGTGACCCCCTGCTCACCGGCAGCGCCCCGGCGCGTCCGGATCTGGATCACCCCGTTGGAGGCCCGGGATCCGTAGAGCGATGCTGCCGCGGCGCCCTTGACCACCTCGATGCTCTCGATGTCCAGCGACGACAGGTCGGCGGAGGAGCGCCCGAAGGTGGAAGCCAGGACCACGCCGTCCACCACGAAGAGGGGGGCGTTGGTCCGGTTGATGGAGGTGGGCGTGCGGAGCACGATGTTGATCCCCGCCCCCGGCTGGGCCGGCGAAATGATGTTGGCACCGGCGACCTTCCCCTGGATCGCGCTGATGGCGTTGGCCGGCGGCACCTCCAGGCTCTCCGCGCCGAGGCGGGCAATCGTGAAGGGGACGCGACGCGCCGAGGTCGGATCGGCGAGCCCCGTCACCACCACGCCCTCCAGGGCCAGGGCCGAGGTGCGCATCTGGAAGTCCACGGTCACGGTCCCGCCGTCGGTGACCTGCACGTTCTCGCGTTGCGTCTGGGCATGGCCCAGGCGGGTGACCCGCACCGTGTACAGGCCCGACGGCACGTTGCTGATGGTGTAGTTGCCGCTGGCGTCGCTCAGGGACCCGAAGCTCGTGCCCACCACGACCACCTGAGCCGTGGCCAGCGGCTCCCCGGTCTGGGCGTCGATGACGCGCCCCCGGATCGTGCCCTGACGAGCCTCGGCCTCCATCGTCGGCGCGTCGGACCACGCCGGCGGGGCCGCAAGGGCCGTCACCGGGGCCACGACCAGGCCGCAGGTGATTCCATACAACAGGTATCTCTTCATCCCGTCTCTCCCTTCAGGTTTGCGCACCCCCATCCGGTTTGACACGTGGCTTTCGCGCGCGCGAAGACGACGACTCTGCCGGGGGATGGAAGCGGCCGGGCCGCTTCTCTCGGATGTTGCGGAGTTCGCCGAACATCATCCGCCGCCCTTGGGAAGTCAATGGATACAGATACGTACGCAGCTGGTTACGCAGGGGAGCCACGGGGTTCCTCGCCCGCCCGCTGTCCCCGCTCGGCGCGGCGCCTTAGCTTCCGTCCCGAGTTTCTCCACCTTTTCCCGCGCCTGGGGTGCCGATGGGCGGTATGACGACAGCCGGCTTCACGACCCTGGACCTGGTGGTCCTTTCCCTGTACCTGGGGGGCGTGACGCTCTGGGGTGCCTGGCTGGGGCGGGCCCAGAAAGGGGGGACCGACTACTTCCTGGGGAACCGGGACCTCCCCTGGTGGGCCGTGGGGCTCTCGGTGGTGGCCACCGAGACCAGCACCCTCACCTTTCTCTCCATTCCCGGGGTCTCCTACCTGGGGACGCTGGCCTTCCTCCAGCTCACCCTGGGGTACCTGGCCGGACGCATCGTGGTGAGCCTGGTCCTCCTCCCGGCCTACTACCGGGGCGAGATCGCCACCGCCTACACCCTCCTGGAGCGACGCTTCGGCACGGGCACGCGGCGCTTCACCTCGGCGATCTTCCAGGTCACCCGCCTCCTGGCCGACTCGGTCCGCCTCTTCGCCACCGCCATCCCCCTGGCCCTGATCACGGGCTGGCCGTACTCGCTCTCCATTGCCGTGATCGGGCTCCTGACCCTGGTCTACACCTACTTCGGCGGCATCCGCGCCGTGGTCTGGGTGGACGTGGTCCAGATGGCCCTCTACATGGTGGGCGCCGCCGTGGCCCTGGTGGTCCTCCAGACCCTGATCCCGGGCGGCTGGGGGGCGGCCCTCTCCAGCGCCGCCGAGGCGGGCAAGCTCACCTGGCTCGACTTCTCGCCCGACATCACCATCCCCTACACCTTCTGGGCCGGGCTCCTCGGGGGCGGCTTCCTTTCGATGGCCTCCCACGGCACGGACCAGCTCATCGTCCAGCGCCTCCTCACCTGCCGTGACCTGAAGTCGGCGCAGACGGCGCTCGTGGGAAGCGGGTTCGCGGTCATCGTGCAGTTCGCCCTCTTCCTCATGGTGGGGATCGGCCTCTGGGCCTTCTACGAGGGGCGAGCCTTCGCCCAGTCCGACGCCATCTTCGCCACCTTCATCATCGAGGCGCTGCCCCCGGGGGTCACGGGGCTCCTCATTGCCGGGGTCTTCGCGGCGGCCATGTCGTCGCTTTCCTCCTCCATCAACGCCCTGGCCTCCGCCTCGGCCTACGACTTCTGGGCCCCGCTGGCCAAGCGGGAAGGCGACGAGTTCGCCCTTCTCCGGGCCGGACGGGTCTTCACCCTGATCTGGGCCATGCTCCTCATCGGGGCGGCCATTCTCTACATCCCCATGAGCGAGGGGTCGGCGGCGGTGGAGGTGGCCCTGACCATTGCCTCCCTGGTCTACGGCGGACTCCTGGGCGCCTTCTTCCTTGGGATCGTGGACCCCCGCGCCAACCAGCCCGGCATCATCACGGGAATGGTGGTGGGGATTGGCACGGTCACCGCCCTCTGGGTGACCTCCACCTGGGTGGTGGAACGGGTCCTGGTGGGATGGCCCTGGTTCGTCCTGCTGGGAACGGTGGTCACCATGGCCGTGGGGGCCCTTGGGAGCCGCGTTGCGGATGCGAAGGGGTTCACGTCCCGCCCCGGCGGGTCCGGGTGACCGCCCCCGCGGAGCCGGGCTCCGTCGTCGTAGGTGTGGATGGCGGGGGAACCGGAAGCCGGGCTGTGGTCCTGGATCCCTCCGGCCGGATCCTGGGGCGGGAGGTGGGGAGCGCCGCCATCGTCGTGCCCGGGGCCGAAACGGCTTCCCTGGAAGCCATCCAGGACCTGGTCCGCCGGGTCCTTAGGGCGGCGGGGCTCCCCCCTGGCACCTCGGCCCGGGTCCTGGTGGCGGGGCTTGCCGGGGTGGGGAGGGAGGCGGACCGGAAGCGGATCGAGATCATGCTCGGCGCCACGCTGGCGAACCTGGGGCTGGCTCGCCGGGTGGCCGTGCGAAACGACGCCGAGGTGGCTCTCCACGACGCCTTCGGTGAGGGCCCCGGCATTCTCCTGGTGGGAGGCACCGGATCCATTGCCCTGGCTCGGCTCCCCTCGGGGCGGACCCTGCGTACGGGGGGGTGGGGGGCCCTGGCAGGCGACGAGGGCTCCGGGTGGTCGCTGGGGCTCGGCGCGGTCCGCGCCGTCCTGCGGGGCATGGATGGCCGCGGCCCGGCCACCACCCTCACCCGCAGGGTGGTGGCCGCCTTCGGGACCGACGATCCCGCCGAACTCGTGGACCGGCTCCGCACGGCGGCGAAGGGGCAGGTGGCGGCCCTCGCACCCCGGGTGGCGGCGGCCGCGGATGCCGGGGACGCGGTGGCAGTGGCCCTGGTGGAGGAGGCGGCAGGGGCCCTGGCCGCCCACGTGGCCCCCCTGGTCCAGGCCTGGCGGGAGGAGGAGAGTGCCACCGGGGACGGGGCCGCCGGGGAGTCGCCCCGCCTCGCCCTCCTGGGCGGTCTCGTGGCCCCAGGGGGTCCCCTCCGGTCCCGGCTTCTTCCCCACCTGGTGGCGCTGGATGCCGTTCTGGTGCCTGAGGCGCTGGATCCGGCCCGGGGTGCGGCCCGACTGGCCCTGTCAATCTGACGTACACTAACCCGTTGGTGCTTGCCACGTTGGCAGATTTCTTCTGGCATGTCTCCTGCAAATTTCCGAGGGGCCGACGACATCGGCCCGTCGCACGACGGCGTGACATCGTACCACGGCTTTACCAGGAGGAATTCCCATGGCCATGATTCGTTATCGCACCCATCCTTCCACCCTGTCCCCTTTCGACACGGCCAACCGGCTGGCTCGGCTGCTGGACGATGGCCTCTTCTCCGGAAACCGCGACGACATGGGAATCCAGGTTCCCGACGTCGACGTGGAGGAGACCACCGACGCCATCATCCTCACCGCCGACCTCCCCGGATTCGATCCGGACAAGGTCGAGATCTCGGTGGAGAACCAGGTTCTGACCCTCTCCGGGAGCCGGGACCGGGTCCGGGAGCTCTCCGATCCGGGGTCCGAAGAGGCCGAAGTGTCCGAGGCGGCACCCACGTCGAGGATGCACATGAGGGAGCGCCGGTGGGGGAGCTTCACCCGGTCCTTCACCCTCCCCCGGACGATCCGGGCCGAGGAGATCAGCGCCTCGTTCGATCGGGGTGTTCTGACGGTCCACATGCCCAAGTCGGTGGAGGCCCGGTCCCGGAAGATCGAGATCCGGACCGGCGCCTGACAGCCGGACCGCCGCCGGGCCAGGTCGGGCCCGGCTCAGACGGGCTCCCGGAGCGCGCGATGCAGCGCCTCCAGGAGCCCGTCTCCGTTGGCGGCACGGAGCGGCCCCCCGGCCGCCACCTCGTACGGGAGCCCGTCGGGTGCGCTCCATGCTCCCCCGGCCTCCGTCAGGATGGCCAGCCCCCCGGCCACGTCCCACGGGGCCAGGGTCCCCTCCCAGAACACGTCGAAGGTTCCCCGGGCCAGCCGGCAGAGATCCAGCGCCGCCGCTCCGTCTCGCCGCACGCCCGAGCTACGTCGGAGCATGCGCCCAAGCTCCTCCAGGTAGCCGGGGATCTCGTCGGGGCGCTTGAAGGGGAAGCCCGTGCCCACCAGGGCCTGCCGGAGTTCGGCGACCTGGCTCACGCCGATCCGCCGTGGGCCGGCGCCGTCGCCCGCGTCCATCCACGCCCCGCCTCCCTCCCAGCTCCAGTACCGTTCGGCGCTGGCGGGGGCCACGACGGCGCCGGCCACTGGCCGTCCATCCACCAGGACGCCCACCGAGGCCGCGAAGGCCGGGTGCCCGTGGAGGAAATTGGTCGTTCCGTCCAGCGGGTCCACGATCCAGAGGGGCGTGGACCCCTCGTCCGAGCCGCCTCCGTCGCCGGGTCCGCGTCCGTCGCCGGACCCTTCCTCCTCGGCCAGGATCCGGTGCTCCGGGAATGCCCGTTGGAGAACGGCCAGCGCCACCTCCTGGGCCTCCAGGTCCACCTCCGAGACGAAATCGTAGGTCCCCTTGTCCACGGCATCCGTGATCCGGACGCTTCCCAGGTAGCGGCGATGCACGTCGGCGGCGGCCGAGGCCGCCTCCAGGGCCGTCGCGGCCAGGGACTCGGCCAGGGACTCGGGCAGGGACTCGGGCAGGGACTCGCCCGGCGGCCTGGGCAAGGGCGAGGAAGGGGGCAGCGTCGGCATGGCGGAGGCAGGGGAGGGGAGGGGGGCAAGCTGAGAGCGGCGAGGGTCGCCTCCCTCCAGCTTCCGGGCTAACTTAACCCCTTCGTCTGCCGCCCCCCATTCGCCTTTGCCCGGCCCGGTTTCGGTCACTTCCATGGCTTCATCCTCTCCCGACGTCCGCTCCGAACCTCGCCCCCGGGTCTTCAGCGGGATGCAGCCTTCCGGCGAGGCCCACCTGGGCAACTACCTGGGGGCCCTGCGGCAGTGGGTCCACCTCCAGGAGGAGCACGCCTGCTTCTTCTGCATCGTGGACCAGCACGCCCTCACCGGGGACTTCACCCCCGCGGAACTGCCGAAGCGGGTGTTCGACCTGGCCGTGAGCTTCCTGGCCGTGGGGCTGGATCCGGAGCGGAGCGTGATCTTCGTGCAGTCGGACGTCCCGGCCCACACCGAGCTGGCGTGGCTCTTCAACGCCGTGACCCCGGTGGGCGAACTGGAGCGGATGACCCAGTACAAGGACAAGTCGGCCCGGCTCGAGTCCATTCCGGCCGGTCTCCTGAACTACCCCATCCTGCAGGCCGCCGACATCCTCCTCTACCGTGCGGCGGCCGTCCCCGTGGGCGAGGATCAGCTCCAGCACCTGGAGCTGGCCCGCGAGATCGCCCGGAAGTGGAACGCCCGCTTCGGCGACGTCTTCCCTGAGCCGAGGCCGATCCTGGGGGGGGCCGGGCGGATCCTGGGGCTCGACGGCGGGGCCAAGATGAGCAAGTCCATGGACAACACGGTGCGCATCCTGGCCGGACCCGACGAGGTCTGGTCCCGGGTCCGTACCGCCGTCACCGATCCGCAGCGGGTGCGTCGGGACGACCCGGGTCGCCCCGAGGTCTGCAACGTCTTCTCCCTGCACGGGCACTTCACCGATCCCGCGCTCATCCCCGACATCGCCGGGCAGTGCCGGGCCGGGACCCGGGGATGCGTGGACTGCAAGCGCATCCTGGCGGCGAGCATCGCCGACCACCTGGCCCCCATCCGGGAGCGCGCCGCCGAGTACGAGGCCCATCCGTCCCGGGTGTACGAGATTCTCGAGGCCGGCGCCGTCCGGGCCCGCGCCGAGGCCGAGGCCACCATGGAGCGAGTGCGGAAGGCCATGGGGCTCGTGTGGCGCGACGCGTCACCCGCGCATAGCTTCTCCGCACCATGATCGAAATCTTCAAGGCCGCCATCGGCCGCGGTGCCAGCGACATCCACATCAAGTCCGGCGACATGGTGCGTGCCCGGATTCACGGTCGGCTCATGCCCCTTACCCGGGAGCGGGTCTCCCACGACCAGGTGAAGGCGCTGGCCCTCAAGTTCATCCCGCATGAGCGGGACCGGGTCCGGATCGACGAGCTCACCGACTACGACTGCTCCTGGGGCGCCTCGGGGCTGGGTCGCTTCCGGGTGAACATCCTCCGGCAGCGCGGATCCTTCATGGTGGTGCTCCGCGTCATTCCCTTCGAGGTCCCCACCTTCGAGGAGCTCCGTCTTCCCCCGGTGCTGGCGCGAGTGGCCGAGAACGAGCGGGGTCTCATCCTGGTGACCGGGGTCACCGGGTCGGGAAAGAGTTCCACGATGGCGGCCATGGTGGAGCACATCAACCAGAACGCCGAACGCCACATCGTGACGCTGGAGAACCCCATCGAGTTCCTCCACCGCGACAAGCGCTGCTCCATCACCCAGCGCGACATCGGCACGGACACGGCCTCCTTCCAGGCCGGGCTCCGGGCGGCGCTCCGGCAGGATCCCGACGTCATCCTCATCGGCGAGATGCGGGATACCGAGACCATCGACACGGCGCTCAAGGCGGCCGAGACCGGCCACCTGGTGATCTCGACGCTGCACACCCAGAACGCGGTTCAGACCCTGTCGCGGATCATCGCGGTCTTTCCGCCCTCCGACCAGGAGATGATCCGGGTACGGCTTGCCGAGACCCTTCAGGCCGTCGTCTCCCAGCGTCTCCTCCCCATGAAGCACGAGGAGGGCCGCATCGTGGCGTGCGAGGTCATGAACGTCACAGGGACGATCCGGGACTGCATCCTGGACCCGGACCGCATGGTGGAGATCCCCGACCTCCTGGAGGAGGGGCGGGAAACCTATGGCTCCCAGTCCTTCGATCAGCATCTCATTGAGCTCCTCCGCGAGGACAAGGTCACCTTCCAGGTGGCCAAGGCGGCGGCGTCGAATCCCAACGACCTGGATCTGAAAGTGAACTTCTACGGAGAAGCCGCCACCGGCGACGCGTCGGCTCGACCGGGGACGGTGGCGTCCAGGGGAATCGAATCCGGCCTCCTCCGGGGAGGTGGCGAATGATTTCCCTCCACGGGGTCCTGATTCCTGCCGCCACCCCCTTCGACCCGGTGACCGGCGACGTGGACCGGGTGGCGCTTCGGGCGAATCTCCGGAGCTGGCTTGCCCACCCCGTCCGGGGCATGGTCATGGGAGGCTCCACCGGCGAGGCCGTCTTCCTCGACGACGCGGAGCGCCTGGCCCTCCTCGAGGATGCCCGTGAGGTGGTCCCCTCGGACCGCCTGCTCGTGGCCGGGACCGGGGCGGAATCCACGCGGGCCACCATCCAGCGTACGCTGGATGCGGCGGAGCGGGGCGCGGACGCGGTGCTCGTGCAGCCCCCGGCCTTCTACCGGAGTGCCATGACCCCGGAACGGCTCCGGGTGCACTACCTGGCGCTGGCCGATGCCTCGCCCATTCCCGTGATCCTGTACCAGGTTCCGCTCCGCTTCAGCACGCTGGAGTTCGAAACCGGCCTCGTGGTGGAGCTGGCCGGGCACGAGAACATCGTGGGGATGAAGGACTCCCGCGGAAGCCTCGAGCTCCTCGGCGAGATCGCCCGTTCCGCCCCCTCGGATTTCCAGCTCCTGGTGGGCACGGGGGCTCGACTCTTCGCGGCCCTCAACATGGGGGCGGTGGGTGGAATCCTGGGGGTGGCCAACCTGGCGCCGGCCGAGTCGGCGGGGATCGTCCGCGCGGCGTCCGAGGGGGATGCGGCCACCGCCGGTCGACTGCAGGAGCAGGTGGCCCCCCTCCACGACGGGATCGTGGGTGCCTTCGGGGTCGCCGGGGTCAAGCGGGCCATGGACCTGCTGGGGATGCGCGGGGGAGCACCCCGTCCGCCCCTGGCCCCCCTGGGAGCCGAGGCCGAGGGGAAGGTTCGCCGTCTCCTGGAGGAAGCGGGTCTTCTCCTTGCTTGACGCCCCCGGAGGGCGCCGGTAGCTTTTCCCAAAGGATTGAGCCGCCAGGCGCCCCTCCCCCCCGCGGGAAGGGCGTCCTTTTTTTGCCCGGCAGCAGACCTGCCGGTTCCAGGAGACGAAGTCCGTGTCGAGCCGCATGAATGCCGACCGTTGCACGGTCGTGGTGGGATGCCAGTGGGGCGACGAGGGGAAGGGAAAGATCGTTGACGTGCTGGCCGAGAGCGTGGACGTGGTGGCCCGCTACCAGGGGGGCGCCAATGCCGGCCATACCGTGCACGTGGGGGATGCGGAGTTCATCCTCCACCAGATCCCCTCCGGCATTCTCCACGCGGGGAAGCGCTGCCTCCTGGGGAACGGGGTGGTCCTGGACCTCCTGCAGTTCTTCGAGGAGTACGATGCCCTGGTGGCCCGGGGCATCGACCTGGAGGGTCGGGTGGGGGTGAGCCTGCGGGCCCATCTCCTCCTTCCCTGGCACCGTGTCCTGGACCGGGCCGCCGAAGCCGGGGCCCGCGACAAGATCGGCACCACCGGCCGCGGCATCGGACCGGCCTACGAGGACAAGGCCGGGCGGCGGGGGATCCGGGTGGCGGACGCCGCCAACCTCCCCCGCTTCGAGGAGCTCATGACCCGGGGTGCGGAACGGGCACGGGAGCGCCTGGTGGCCCTGGGACTCCCCCTGGACGGGGCGGAGGCGCAGGCGCTGGAGGAGGCGCTGGAGCGGAGCATGGGCCTCCGGGAGCGGATTCTCTCCCTGGCCGTGGACACCGGGCTGGAAGTGGACCACGCCCTCCGGGACGGGCAGCGGGTCCTCCTGGAAGGGGCCCAGGGGACGGCGCTGGACCTGGACCACGGCACCTACCCCTTCGTCACCTCCTCGAATACCACCGCCGCAGGAGCGGCCACGGGAATCGGGGTGGGCCCCACCCGCATCGACGCCGTCCTCGGGGTGGTGAAGGCCTACACGACCCGGGTGGGCAACGGACCCCTCCCCACCGGGTTCGACGAGGAGATGGACGCCCGCATGCGGGAGCTCGGCGGGGAGTTCGGCGCCACCACGGGACGGCCCCGGCGGTGCGGCTGGTTTGACGCCGTCCTGGCCCGCTATGCCGCCCGCGTCAACGGCCTCACGGGGCTGGCGGTGACCAAGCTCGATGTGCTGGACACGCTCCCGGAGATCGCGCTCTGCACCGGGTACCGCTTTCCCGACGGCTCCACGGCGTCCGAGTTCCCCGCCGACACCTGGGCGCTGGGGGACATCGAGCCGATCCTGGAGTGGATGCCGGGGTGGGAGCAGTCCACCGGGGGGGCCCGGACCCTGGAGGAGCTTCCAGAGAGGGCACGCCGCTACCTGGACCGGATCGAGGCGCTCACCGGCGCCCCCATCCGGATGGTCTCGGTGGGCACGCGCAGAAGCCAGATCATCCACGTGGCTTGAGAAGCGTACGGGTTGCCTGTATCTTACCGATCTTTGCCGGGGCTGTACCCTTGCGGTACGGTGCCCCGGATCCGGGTGACGTGGGCAACGTGGGTGACGGATGCAGGTGACGCATGTTCGATGAGCTGAGCGAAAAGCTGGATACCGTCCTCGGACGGTTCCGGCAGCGCGGCGTGCTCACCGAACCCATGATTCGGGATGGGCTGCGCGAGGTCCGCAGGGTCCTGCTCGAGGCCGATGTCAACTACCGGGTGACCCGGGAGTTCCTGGGCCGGGTGCAGGAGAGGGCCCTGGGGGAGGCGGTGCTTCAGTCCGTTTCCCCGGGCCAGCAGATCGTCAAGATCGTGCACGACGAACTGTCGGCTCTCCTCGGCGAGGGGCGTCCCACCCTTCAATGGGCGTCCAGTCCCCCCACGGTGATCCTCGTGGTGGGCCTCCAGGGATCCGGAAAGACCACGACGGTGGGGAAGCTGGCCCGCCGCCTCCTCCGGGAAGGGCGCGAGCCCATGCTGGCGGCCTGCGACCTGGTGCGACCGGCGGCCATCGACCAGCTGACCACGCTGGCGGAGCGGGTCGGCGTTCCGATCTACGCCGGGGAGCCCGGCGGGGATCCGGTGGCCACGGCCCGGGCGGCGCTGGCGGCTGCCAGGGAAAAGAAGCGCTCGGTCCTGCTGGTGGACACGGCGGGGCGGCTCCAGATCGACGAGCCGCTCATGGACGAGCTTCGTCGGGTGAAGGAAGCCATTTCGCCCCACGAGATCCTCTTCGTGGCCGACGCCATGACGGGGCAGGAAGCGGTGACCATCGCCACGGGCTTCGACGAAGCTCTGGACATCTCGGGCGTCATCCTGACCAAGATGGACGGCGATGCCCGGGGAGGCGCGGCCCTCTCCATTCGAAGCGTGGTGGGGAAGCCCATCAAGTTCGTGGGGGTGGGCGAGGGACTGGATGACCTGGACGCGGCGGACCCGCAGCGACTGGCAGGGCGCATCCTCCAGCAGGGCGACGTGGTCGGGCTCGTGGAACGGGCCCAGCGCACCATGGACGAGGGCGAGACGGAGGCCCTCCAGAAGAAGATGCTGGGCAAGGGGAAGTTCACGCTGGAGGACTTCCTCGTGGCCATGCGGCAGGTGCAGAAGATGGGTCCACTGGAGCAGCTGGTGAAGCTGATTCCCGGCCTGGGAAAGAAGCTTCCCGTGGCCAACGTGGACCCGAAGCGCATGAAGCACGTGGAGGCGATCATCCTGTCGATGACGCCGGAGGAACGGCGGCGCCCCGAGATCCTGAACGGGTCCCGTCGGGTCCGGATCGCCCGCGGAAGCGGTCGTTCCGTGGCCGAGGTCAACCGTGTCCTGAAGCAGTTCAAGGACATGCAGAAGATGATGAAGCAGATGCGGAACATGCAGGGGTTCATGCCCCGGTGACCCGCACCCTCGCCGCGGCCACGGAGCCGCACGGGCGAGCCTGGAAGCCCTGAATTACGGAAAACCAAATGGCCGTCAAGATTCGCCTCCGGCGCATGGGCCGGAAGAAGGCGCCCCACTACCGCATCGTCGTTGCCGACAGCACCGCACCCCGCGATGGTCGGTTTGTCGAGAGCATCGGGTACTACAAGCCCCTGGAGAGCCCGGCTCGCCTGGTGGTGGACCTGGACCGTGTGGACTACTGGGTCGGGCAGGGCGCTTCGCCCTCCGACACCGTGAAGTCGCTGGTCGAAAAGGCCCGGAAGGGCGGCGACGCCACCGTGGCCCTCGGCGAGGTGGACGCCGCCGCGGCCAAGGAGAAGAAGGCGGAGGAAGCCGCCCGGAAGCGGGCCGAGGCCGAGGCCAAGGCCAAGGCAGAAGCGGAGGCCAAGGCCCAGGCGGAAGCGGAAGCCAAGGCGCAGGCCGAGGCCGAAGCCGCCGCCGCGGCCGATGGGGAGGCCGCTGAGCCCGAAGCGACCGGCGACGAGACGTCCGAGGGCTGACGCCCCGGACTGACGCCCCGGAATGGAAATTGAACCGGGTGGGTCCTCCATCGACCCCCCTTTCGTGGTTGTGGGGCAGGTGTCCAGGCCCCACGGCACGAAGGGGGAGTTGTTCGTCTGGCCCCTGACGGATCACCCGGAGACCACCTTCGTTCCGGGTGTTCTTCTCCAGGTCGCCGATGGCTCCGGAAATCATCCGGATCCGTCGCTTGAGCCGTACCGTGTCACCGAGGTCCGTCCGTATCGGAAGGGGTACCTGGTGACCCTCGACGGAGTGGAAGATCGCGGCGAGGCGGAGGCCTTCCATGGCCGCTACCTGGTCCGACCCTTCGAGGAGGTGGAGCCCCTGGACGAAGGGGAGCTCTTCTACCACCAGCTCCTGGGCATGACCGTGGTCACCGCCGAAGGGGACGTGGTGGGCGAAGTGCTGGAGGTCTTCCACCTGCAGCCGGTGGATCTCCTGGAGGTGAGTCGGGGGGATTCGACCATCCTGATTCCCTTCCAGGCCGAGATCGTGCGGGACTGGGACGTGGAGACGCGTCGGCTGGTGATCACCCCGCCGGAAGGGCTCCTGGACCTGTAGGCCGGAGGGCGGACCCATGCGCATCAACATCCTGACCCTCTTTCCAGCTTTCTTCCGGGAGCCGCTGGCTACCAGCATTCCCGGGCGCGTGGCGGAGGCGGGGCTCGCCCGCTACCGGGTGGTGGATCTCAGGGATTACACCCACGACCGGCACCGCACGGCCGACGACATCCCCTACGGCGGGGGGGCAGGGATGGTGCTCAAGCCGGAGCCCTTTTTCGAGGCCGTGGACGACCTCGCGCCGGAGGGGCCCATCGTCCTTCTTTCGCCTCGGGGACGTGTCTTCACCCATGACGACGCGGTTCGGTTCGCCGTGCAGCCCGAGCTCACCCTCCTCTGCGGACACTACAAGGACGTGGACCAGCGCGTGGCCGAGCACCTGGCCACGGAGGAGATCTCGCTGGGCGACTTCGTGCTGTCGGGCGGAGAGATTCCCGCCCTGGCCATCACCGACGCCGTGGTCCGGCTTCTTCCCGGGGCCATGGGCGACCATGACTCGGCAGCCTCGGACTCGTTCTACGAGGGTCCGCTCCTGAGCCCCCCGTCCTGGACGCGTCCCGCGGAGTACCGGGACCACCGGGTGCCGGAGGTGCTGCGGAGTGGAGATCATGCCCGGATCGAGGCCTTCCGGAGGGAGTGGTCGGAGCGCCTGACCCGGGAGCGGCGCCCGGACCTCTGGGCCCGTCGCGGCGAATGACGCGCATGTGGCTCGGGGACCCTTCACGACGCTGAACTTCGCTGTTATAATCTGGATCTGTGCCCGTCCTGGACGGGCGAACCCAAAGGATGCTGGAGACCACCATGACCGATCTGCTTCGCGAACTCGACAAGGAACAGCTCCGGGACGACCTCCCGGACTTCGCCCCCGGCGACACCCTGCGTGTCCTCTACCGGGTGCGGGAGGGAGAGAAGGAGCGGATCCAGGCCTTCGAGGGCGTCTGCATCGGCCGGCGCGGCGGAGGCATGGGCGAGACCTTCATGGTCCGGAAGATCTCCTCCGGCATCGGCGTGGAGCGCGTCTTCCCCTTCAACTCGCCCTTCATCAAGGGGATCGAGGTGTTGCGCCGCGGCCGGGTCCGCCGTGCCAAGCTCTTCTACCTCCGCGGGCTTCGCGGCAAGGCCGCCCGCATCCGGGAAAAGCGTTTCGTCTGACGGCTGGCATCATGCCGGAAGGTGGCATCCCGCGGCCCCTGAGCCCCCTCGACCACGAGGACCGGCTCCGGGGCCGCGGTCATTCCTGGATTGCCGGGGTGGACGAGGTCGGACGGGGTCCGCTTGCCGGACCGGTGGTGGCGGCCGCGGTCATCCTCCCTGCCGGTGAATGGATCGAGGGCGCCGGCGATTCCAAGGCCATCCGCGCCATCCGGCGGATCCAGCTGGCGTACGAAATCCGGGCCCGGGCCCGGGCCGTGGGCGTCGGCGCCGCCTCGGTGGCCGAGATCGACCGGCTGACCATTGCCGGGGCCACGGCGCTGGCCGTGGAGCGGGCACTGGCCGCGCTCTCCCAGACGCCGGACCACGTGATCCTTGACGGCCGGCCCATGCGGCGCCTTTCGTGGCCCCACGAGGCCGTGGTGGGCGGGGATGCCCTGGTGCACTCCGTGGGCTGCGCCTCCATTGTGGCCAAGGTCGTCCGGGACGAGCTCATGGGAAGGCTGGGGGAGCGGTACCCCGGGTACGGCTGGAGGAGGAACGCGGGGTACGGGACCGCGGAGCACATGGAAGCCATCCAGGAGCTGGGCATCACCCCCCATCACCGCCGCTCCTTCGCCCCCGTTCGGCTCCGGCTGGAGATGTGAGCCGGTTGGGGCTATTGTTTCCGGCGTCGCTCCAGCCCCATTTCTCCGAGCCGGTAGCTCAGTTGGTAGAGCAACCGACTTTTAATCGGTAGGTCCTGGGTTCGAGTCCCAGCCGGCTCATCAACGTTCTTCTCCGCACCCACAGCCCCTTCTTCCGCCCACACCCCCGCAGCCCGATTGCAGGCAAGACCCCTACCCCCAGCGCAAGGAGTTCCAGGATGGCCGATTCGAAGAGCGTCGTGACGCCGGGGATCCTCTCCGGGCTGGCCGGTGGCGCGGTCCTCGCCGGCTGGTTCCTCGTGGTCGACCAGGCGTTCGGTACCCCCTTCCGGACGCCGGCCATGATCGGCTCGGTTCTCTTCGGCATCGAGGGCCTGGCCTCGTCACCGGGCCTCATTGCCCTGTTCTCGGTGATCCACCTCACCGTCTTCGCGGTGGCGGGCATCGTGCTGGCGTGGGCGCTGGCCCAGTTGGAGCGGACGCCCAACCTCCTCTTCGGGCTCGTTACCGGCTTCATCCTCTTCAACGCCGTCTTCTTTCTCAGTGCCCTGGGCGCCGGGATCGACGTGGTGGCCGAGCTCGGCTGGGTCGAGGTGCTGGCAGGAAACCTCCTGGCCGGGATCGCCATGGTCTCCGTTCTGCACGCCACCGGCGTGACCCGGCGGCTGGACTGGAGCCAGGCCTTCCGCGAGGGCGCCATCGCCAGGGAGGCCCTGGTGGTGGGTCTCCTCTCCGGGTTTCTGGTGGCCACCTGGTTCCTCCTCGTCGACACGCTGCAGGGGCGTCCCTTCTTCACACCGTCGGCGCTGGGGTCGGTGCTCTTCCTGGGCGCCACGAGCCTGGACCAGGTCCAGGTGTCACTCTGGATCACCGCCGCCTACACCCCCGTCCACTACGCCGTCTTCACGAGCATCGGCTTCGTGGCGTCGGCCCTCGTGCGACAGGCGGAGCGGCAGCCCCCGATCCTCATTGGCGGGATGCTTCTCTTCGTGGCCTTCGAGGCCTTCTTCCTCGGGACCATCGCCATCCTGGCCGAGTTCCTTCTCGGTCCGCTGGCCTGGTGGAACATCGCCCTTGGGAACCTGGTGGGCGTGCTCACCTTCTCCGTCTACTTCTGGAGGAAGTACCCCCGGCTGGGGGACGTCATGGCCACCGAGCCCATCGAGCGACCCGCCTGATCCCCTCGCATTCGGGTCTCACCCCACCGAGTCCCTGACCACGCCCCATGAGTCTCGATCTCCTCCTGGTCGGTCTCCTCCTGGTGGGGACGGTGGTGGTCTTCGCCACCGGCATCCTCCGGGCCGATCTCGCGGCCCTGGGGATCATGGTGCTCGTGGCCGTTCTCGGGCTCGCCCCGCCGGAGCGGGCCCTGGGCGGGTTTGCCAACCCCGCCGTCCTGGCCGTGGCGGGGATGTACGTGATCTCGGCAGCCCTCTCCCGCACCGGTGTCGCCGACTGGCTCGGGGACCGGGTCCTCCGGTGGGCAGGGACCGGGGAGCCCCGGCTGATGCTCGCCGTGGTCCTCGTGTCCGGGGTTCTTTCCGGGTTCATCAACAACATCGGTGTCGTGGCCATGATGCTCCCGGTCACGGTGCGCCTGGCCCGGATGGCCAGGGTGGCCCCCTCCCGCCTCCTGATTCCCATGGTCCTGGGCGCTCAGCTGGGGGGCTTCACGACCCTCATCGGAACGTCCGGAAACCTGCTGGCGGCGGATGTCCTGGCCGAGGCCGGCTACGCCCCCTTCACCCTCTTCTCCTTCACCCCCATGGGCGGAGCCCTCCTCGCCGGTGGGGCGCTTCTGCTGCTCGTCATGGCGCCCCGGACGCTCCCGGTCCGACGCCCCGACGTGCCCGGCCCGGTGCGTCCCGGGCTTCGGGAGGGGGTGGCGCTCCACGAGCGGTTCTTTCGCCTCACGCTCCCGCGGCGCTCCCGCCTCGATGGGCGCACCCTGGGGGAGAGCCTCCTCGGTTCCGCCCTGGGCGTCCACGTTCTGGCCGTGGAGCGCGCCGACGGATCGGAGCGCCGCCTGGCGCCGGGTCCCGAGACGATGCTGCGGTCCGGGGATCGCCTCCTGGTCCAGGGGAGACCCGAGTTCTTCCTCGAACTCAAGGGACGCCGTCACCTGGTGGCCGACGAGGAGCCCGCGCCCTTCACCTGGCTCGCGGCGGGGGATCGGGCACTGGCCTCCGTCCGGGTGGGGTCGGACGATCCCCTGGCCGGGCACACGCCGAACGAGCTGGACCTCCGGCGCAGGGAGGAGATCCTCGTGCTCTCCCTCCGTCGGGACGGGCACACGCGACGCACCCACGTCCATGACACCCGGGTGCTTCCCGGCGACGAGCTGCTCCTTCAGGCCTCCCGCTCCCGCCTCCAGGCGCTGGCGGAGTCGGAACGCTTTGCGTCCTTCACCTTTCGCTCCCCGGCCGAGGCGGTGGCGCGGTTCGAACTCGACCGCCGCCTCTGGTCCCTGCGGGTGACCCCGGACTCCCTCCTGGCCGGGCGCCGCCTGGGGGACACGCGGGTCGGGGATGCCATTGGCCTCATGGTGCTGGCCGTCGGGAGAGGCGGGAACCGCGAGGAAACGGTGCTCCTGCCCGGGCCCGATACCCGGCTCGAGGTGGGCGACCTGCTCCTGGTCAAGACCCGTCCCGAGGATCTCCTCATCCTTCGTGGCCTCCAGCGCCTCGAGGTGGAGCTCGATCCGGAGGTGGCCCCGGAGGAGCTGGAATCGGAAATCGCCGGGTTCGTGGACGTGGTGCTCGCGCCCCGCTCCTCCCTCATCGGAAAGACCCTCCGCCAGGTCGGATTCCGGCGTCGGTTCGGCCTTCACGTGGTGGCCGTGGTCCGGGAGGGCGAGACGCTCCGCACTCAGCTGCGGGACGAGGTTCTCCGCTTTGGCGATGCCCTCCTCCTCCACGGAGAGCGGCGGAAGGTCCGGGCTCTGGCACGGGAGCCGGACCTGATTCTCCTCGAGGAGCCCGGGGCCGGTCCTCCGGATGCGAGGCTCGCCCCCCGCTCGCTGGCGGTTCTGGCCCTGGCCTTGGGCCCGGTGATCCTGGGGTGGGTCCCGGTGGCGGTCGGGATCCTGGGGGGCGTCTTCCTCATGGTGGCCACCCGGTGCCTCACGGCAGAGGAGGCCTACCGGGCCGTGGAACTCCCGGTGGTGGTGCTCGTGGCCGGCATGCTTGCCCTGGGTGCCGCGCTGGAGGCCACGGGCGCCGCGACGCTGGTGGGAGGTGCTCTCCTGGGGGTGCTGGGGGATGCAGGACCCTACGCCGCACTGGCGGCCATCCTCGTCCTTTCGGCCCTGGCGGCCCAGCTCATGCCGGGGCCCGCCGTGGTGGTTCTGCTGGGGCCCGTGGCCGTCGCCGGTGCCGCGCAGCTCGGGGTGGCGCCCCAGGCGCTGGTCATGGGGGTGGCCATCGCCTCCACCTCCCTGGCGAGCCCCGTGGCCCAGCCGTCCCTCGCTCTGGTCATGGCGCCGGCGGGCTACAGGATGTCCGACTACCTGGCCCTCGGGATCCCCATTACCCTCCTGGTCCTTGCCATGACGCTCCTCCTGGCCCCCCTTGTATTTCCGTTCTGAGCTTCTTCCACTCTGAGCCTCTTCCCACCTCGACGCCGACGCGGAGCTCCCCATGGACATTGACCGGCTCTTCGACGCCGTCTACCCGGGGCTCGTCCGGTTCGGACTCCGCATGACCGGGGACGTGCAGGTCGCCGAAGAGGGGGCCCGGAAGGCTTTCGTCCGGTTCCTGGACCAGCGTCCCCGCGGAGACACGGCCGCTTCCCGGGCGTGGCTCTACCGGGCGTTGGCCCGCCACCTGGAGGAGGTCGACGCGAGAAGCCGGGAGGCGCCTCCGCGACGTCGGCTCCCGGCCCATCTCGAGGGGAGCGGCGGCAGGGCCATGGACGTCCGGGACCAGGCCATTCTGTCCGCGCTGGCCACCCTGCCGATCCGGGAGCGGATGGTTCTCCTCCTCCGGGAGGAGGGCCTCGGCTACCCCGACGTGGCGGAGGTGGCGGGGGTCCCCGCTTCCGGAGGAGGGGGCGTGGGGGATCTCCTGGTCGAGGCCCGCCGTCGGTTCGTCGCGGCTTCCCTTTCTCCTGGGCCCGGGAGCACCCCCTCGTGAGCCACCAGTTCGACGTTCTGGACGGGTTGCCCCCCGATGGGCCGACCGACCCGCCGCCCCGGGATCCCGAGGCGGCACCTGGCCCCCATCCGGACCCCGGGACGCTCCAGGCCCACCTGGACAGGGCCCTCTCCACCTCCTCCGCCGCCGAGGTGGAGGCCCATCTCCAGGGTTGCGCGGGATGCCGCGGTGAACGGGCTTCCCTCGAGGCGCTGGGGCAACAGGTTCGTACCGAGCTGGACGCGGTCGGCCTGGAGCTTCTGCCCCGGAGCCCCGGCGACCTGGACCGCGCCCGCTGGGAGATGCGCAGGGATCAGGCCAGTGCCGGGGGACGAGGCCCCAGGCGCCGAAACGCCGCCACCGCCACCGGGCTCCTCGTCGTGGCGGCCGCCATTGCCGCCGTCATCCCCGGCTCACCCCTCCGGTCCCTCTTCACCGGCGCCGCTCCATCGACGGGGACGGACGTCACGGCGCCTCCCTCCGAGCCGGAGACGGGCGGGGGAATCGCGGGAATGACCGGCGTTGCCGTGGGCTTCCGGGAGGGCCGGGTCGAGGTCGTCCTGGAGGATGCGCGGCCGGGAACCGGGGTCGAACTCGTGGTGGGCACCGGGGACCGGGTCGAGGTGCTGGCGCCGGAGGGCACCCGGTTCCGCGCCGCCGCCGGGTCCGTGTCCGTCGAACTGGCGGGCGGCGAGGGGGGTGTCCTCATCCGGATCCCGCCAGGTCCCGGCGAGGTCCTGCTGCGGTCCGGCCTGCGCCACCTGGCCCGGTGGTCCGGCGGGGCCTTCCAGTTTGGAGAGGGGATCGCCGCCGACCCCCGCTCCGACGGCGTCCTGCTCCTGGTCCCTTGACCCGCCGGGGGCCGCCGATGCTTGTTTCAACGGGGCTCTCTTCCGGAATCGGCATCCCGGGCCCGAGGTGTCCGCTGTTCGTGAACCTGGAACGAAGGAGTCCGCCATGCCCGCCACGAGGCCCCATGCACCGTTCGCTTCATCGTCCGCCGTCCTTCGCGCCGGCCTCATGGCCGGCCTCCTGGGGGGAGGCATGACCGCGTCGCCCGCCCAGGCCCAGGCCCGGACCCTTGCCCAGACCCAGGCCGTCGGAGCGGAGGCCGGGGATCCCCATCTCCAGGTGGCCCTGCGGGTCCTGGCGACCACCCCCCTCATCGACGGCCACAACGACCTCCCCTGGCAGATCCGGATCCATCCCGAGCATCCCATGGACGTGGAGGCCTACGGGATCGAGACCCGCGAAGGCGGGCACACGGACCTCCGGCGCCTCCGGGAGGGGCGGGTGGGCGGGCAGTTCTGGTCGGTCTACGTTCCCGTGGAGGCCATGGAGACGGGGGCCGCCCGCTACCAGCTCGAGCAGATCGACCTGATGCTCCAGATCATCGAGAACCATCCGGAAGACCTGGAGCTGGCCCTCACCGCCGACGACGTGGTCCGGATCTTCCACGAGGGGAGGATCGCCTCTCTCCTCGGAATGGAGGGCGGGCACGCGCTGGAGAACTCGCTGGGCGCCCTTCGGGCCTACTACGCCCTGGGAGCTCGCTACATGACCCTCACCCACAACGCCCACCTGGACTGGGTGGATGCGGCCGTGGATCCCCCCCTTCACGGCGGGCTCACCGCCTTCGGGCGGGAGGTCATTCGGGAAATGAACCGCCTGGGGATGCTGGTGGACCTCTCCCATGTCTCCGACGGCACCATGTCCGACGTGCTCGATGTGAGTGAAGCCCCCGTGATCTTCTCCCACTCGTCGGTCCGCGCCCTCACCGATCACCCCCGGAACGTTCCCGATGCCATCCTTGATCGGCTCCCCGGGAACCGCGGCGTGATCATGATCACCTTCGTGCCCTCCTTCGTCTCCCAGGAGGTTCGGGACCACGGGCTCGCCGGCGAGGATGCGGTGGGGCCTGCGCCCCTGGCCACCCTGGCCCAGGTGGCGGACCACATCGACCACGTCAGGAACCGGATCGGGGTGGACTGGGTCGGCATCGGAGGGGACTACGACGGCATCACCTCCGTTCCGGAGGGGCTGGAAGACGTGACGACCTACCCGGCGCTCCTGGCCGAGCTCTCCCGGAGGGGGTGGACGGAGAACGAGCTGAGGAAGCTGGCCGGAGAAAACGTGCTCCGGGTGATGCGCGAGGCCGAGGCGGTGGCCCGGCGGCTCCAGCGGGAGCGCGGTCCCTCCACGGCCACCCTCGAGGAGCTGGACGGGACCGCCGCAGGAGGCTAGCGATCGCCCCCTGCGTACTTCGCGGCGATGCTCGCCAGCCCGGCCTGGATGGCGTCCCTCCCGAGCCAGCGCCCCTCCACCAGGACCCCCACCGGGTCCTGGAGCCGAGCCAGATCCTCCAGCGGATTGCCGTCCACCAGGAGGAGGTCCGCTCGCTGTCCAACCTCCACCGTGCCGAAGTCCCCGGGCTGCTCGAGGGAGGCGGCCACGTACTCGGCCACGGCCCGGGTCCCCGACACCAGGACCTCATGGGGTGACATTCCCGCATCCACCATGAGGGGGATCTCCCGGTGGAGGGCAAATCCGGGAACGTTGAAGAGCTGCGGGGAATCCGTGCCCATGAGGATGGGCACTCCGGCGGCATGGGCGGCCCGGAGGAAGTCCTGGCGCATGGCCCGGTGGGCCGCGTCGGAGGCCGGGGTGATGGCCGGACTGCGGCGCCGCTGCTCGGCCTGGTTCCGGTAGCCCATGCGCTGTCCCTCCGAGATGTACTGGAACTCGGGGAGGGCCAGCATGGAGTCGGCGTCCACGTACCCGTTCAGGTGGTTCCAGAGGTACTGGGTGGGGACCTGCCACACGCCGGCCCGGGCCAGGCGCTCGGCCAGGGCCGCGAGCTTGACCGGGTCGGTGGCGGCATAGACCTCGTGGAGGGGGGCGTCCTCGGGGAGCCCGTCCCGACGCGTCACCTCAAGGAAGCCGTCCAGGTGGTCGATGGTGGCCATGCCCGTGCCAACGGCGTGGTCGATCCCCACGTCGGCCGGGACGTGGCCGGCCCAGGTGATGCCCACTTCCCGGGCCACGGTGACCATGCGGTCCCAGCTGTCCCGGGGGATGCCGGGGTGGATCTTCAGGAAGTCGTACCCGGCCTCCGCATGGGACCGGACCAGCGCTTCCGCCGCCTCGGGGGTGGGCGCCGAATTCCCGTTCACCGACGGGGCGCCCACGAGGAAGCGGGGCCCCAGCACCTGGCCCCTCCGCAGCTCCTCCCGGAGCTCCAGCTGGTAGGGAGCCCCCAGCATCCCCCGGATCGTCGTGATCCCGTTGGCCACGTAGAGGAAGAGGACCTCCTCCACCAGCTCCCGGGGCGGGTTCTGCCCCGGGGGGACGTGGGCGTGGATCTCCGCCAGCCCGGGGAGGAGGAAGCGGCCGGTACCGTCGATGCGCCGGGCCCCGGCCGGGACCTCCACGCTTCCGGAGGCGCCCATGGCCACGATCCGCCCGCCGGCCACCACCACCGTCTGCGCCGGCAGCACGGCGTCGGCCTCGCCCCGATCCGCCGTCATGGGGAGGACGCTCACGTTCTCGATGGCGAGGGTGCCCTGGGCAGGCACGCCGGGAAGCTGCGCCGCCGCCGGCATCCCGACCAGGAGAAGGAGACTCGCCAGGAGCGCCCCGGGGAGGACGCCGGGGAGGCGGCAGGGGAGGACGCCGGGCAGGCGGGTGCGGAGGAACCGGAAGGTGGCGGACATGGCAGAGCCTCCTGGCAGGGGGCGAAGGTCGATGGCCGCGGAGTCGGCGGCCACGAGGGACCGGGGGAGCGTCCCTTCAATATACAGCCGGAGGATTCCTTCCCGGAGTCTGGTGGCCCCCTGGGGCCATGGCAGGGCCCCGGTTCTTGCGCCGCGCCTCCCGGTCGGGGAAGTTGAGCGCTTCCCCTCCCGCTCCACGTTCGCCTCCGAGACCCGAAGCCATGCTCCGTCCGTCCCCCTGCAGGTTCCTCTCCTCCGCCGTGTCCGTGACCGGGCTCGTCAGCGGGCTCATGGCCGGGCTCGCCACCGTGGCTGCCCTCGTCGCTCCCGCCGACCTGGCCGCCCAGAGCCGTCCGGCGGCGCCCCTCCAGGCACCCTACTTCGCCTGGGACGAGGGACGCTACGTGGAGGCCATGGAGGGCTACCTGGCCGTGCTGAGGGGAGCGGACGGCGTGCGGTTCCGCCGGGAGGCGGCCCTCCTCACCGGGGAACTCCACCCGGTCCGGGAGCTGGATGACGACGGACGCTTCCTGCGCCTCTCTCCCGACGGCCGCTGGCTGGCCTGGGCCCGGAATGTGGACGGCCGCTGGGAGACCCGCATCGAGCCGGTGGACGGCGGCTGCCGCGTCATCGTCCCCGCCCAGCAGGCGGCGCTCTCCGCGGGCGGGCAGGTGGCCTGGAGCGAGGGTATCGGCGACGCCGACGGCGACGGCGACGGTGGACGCGAGACGCTGGTGGTGCGCGACCTGGCTTCGGGCGACGAGGTCCGGACGGAGCTGGGCCTCCTGCGGGTGCAGGCGCTCCGCTTCCGGCCCGATGCCGAGGAGCTGGTGCTCGCGGCGGCCCCGGACCCCTCGTCCGACGTTGTGGGACTCTACCGTGCCCGGGCCCCGGAGTGGCGCCTCGAGGCGGTGGAACTGGGTGACGACCTCCCGGTGGTCACGAATCCGGTCCCGGCCACGGGCGGGCGGGTGGTCCTGGTCACCGTTCCCCCCCGCTCCCCCTTCTCCACCTCGGCGGCCACGGCCACCCCCACCGGAGGGCCGGCGCTGGCCGTGGTGGACCTGGAGACGGGGCGTACCCTGACCCTCGTGGGAACGGCTCCCTCCCTGGCCCGCGACGGAAGCCGCCTGGCCTGGTACGAGCCGCCCGCCGCTGGCACCGGAGCGCCGCAGGGGGCCCAGGGAATGGGCCTTGCCCGGGGAGCTGACGCCCTGGGGCGCATCCTGACCCTGGACCTCTCCCGCGGGGTTCCTGCCTCCGCCGACGAGGCCCGGATCGTGGTGGCGACCCCGCTGCGCCTCGGGGATCCGGCGCTTTCGCCCGACGGGAACCGTGTGGCCTTCAAGGCCATGCCCCACACCGACTGGGAGATCTTCGTGGTTGGAGCCGACACGCCGGAGCCCCTGGATCCGGGAACGGCGGCGAACCCACCCGAGGGCCTGATCCGGGTGAGCCGCGAGATCCAGCACGACCAGTTCCCGGAGTGGATCGACGACCGTCGTCTCCTGGCGCTGAAAGGCGAGGCCCGGCACCGCCGGAGCTACCTCTACGACCTCGAGACCGGCGAGGACTACCGCCTCTTCCACAACAACACGCTTCGCACCATCGCCCCCGAGTACGAGTGGGTGGTGAGCCCCGACGGCCGGGGGCTCCTGGTCTCCGCGGAGCGCGATGGCAACACCATCTCGCCGGAACGCGGGGTCTTCCACGTGGACCTGACGCGGGAAGTGACGCTGGAGACCCTGACGGCGCGCCTGGAGGCGAACCTCCGGTACGAGGAAGGGCTCCTGGCCGAGGGCGAGCTCCGCTTCGCGCCCGTCCATGCCGACGTGGCCCGGGTGGCGGGATCCATCCAGGTGGGCCGGGTCCATCACTACGCCGACCAGCTCTACCGCATGGGATCCAAGTTCATTGGCCAGCCCGGGAACCTGGAGGCCACCGAGTGGCTTCGGGAGACGCTGGAGGGGTGGGGCTACGAGGTGACCATGGAGTGGTTCGAACCCCGGGGGATGCGGGCGGCCAACGTCATCGCCCGGCTTCCGGGCACCGAGAACCCGGAGCTCATCTACGCCATCTCCTCCCACTTCGACTCGGTGCTCCCGAGCCCCGGGGCCGACGACAACACCTCGGGGACCACGGCGCTCCTGGAGGCCGCCCGGGTGCTGAAGGACAACCCGCGCAGGGCCACGCTGGAGTTCGCCTTCCTCACCGCCGAGGAGGCGGGGCTCCTGGGAGCCCGGGAGTACGTCCGACGGATGGTGGAGGAGGGGCGCCGTCTCGTGGGCGTTCTGAACAACGACATGATCGGGTGGACGCGGAGCCACCGGCTGGACAACACCATCCGCTACTCCAACCCGGGAATCATGCGGATCCAGCACGCCGCCGCCCACCGGTACTCCGAGCTCATCACCTACGACGCCCTCTACTACCGGGGCACCGACGGCGCGGTCTTCTACGAGGCCTACGGCGACATCGTGGGCGGGATCGGATCCTACCCGGTGCTGGGGAACCCCAACTACCACCAGCGCACCGACCAGGTGGAGACCATCAACCATCGCCTCGTGGCCGAGGTGAGCCGGACCACGGTGGCGAGCATCATGCTCCTGGCCGATTCCCCGAGCCGGACCTCGGGGCTTCGGGTCGCCGGGCGGAGTCCGTCGGCCATCACCGTGGCCTGGGACCCTGCGCCCGAGGTGGGAGTCACGGGCTACCGGCTGCAGGTCCGCCAGCCCGACGGCCAGGTGCAGGAGCGTGGGCTCGTGACGGCGCCCACCTACGACCTCACCGGCGTCCGCCCCGGCGACGTGGTGGAGGTCCGGGCGGTAGGGCAGGGGGGGCTCGAGGGGTGGGACTGGGCGCGGCTGGTCATTCCCTGACCCGCGACCGCTTCTGACCCGCGACCGCTTCTGACCCGCCACCGCTTCTGACCCGCCGGCCTCAACGGGCCAGCAGCCTCCGCGTGGCACGGAAAAGGGCCACCCCTTCCCGGAGGCCCCGGACACGTCCCCGGCGGGCGGGGGCTCCGCCGTCGTCCGAGTGGGCGAAGAGGTCCGTGA
The DNA here is from genome assembly GCA_007120305.1 of Gemmatimonadota bacterium. Classification (GTDB taxonomy): domain Bacteria; phylum Gemmatimonadota; class Gemmatimonadetes; order Longimicrobiales; family Gaopeijiaceae; genus SKNW01. The sequence goes on from SKNW01000053.1 coordinate 25,367, forward strand.
TCGTGGCATGAAGTTCCGCGGTCCGGGGGCGCAGGAGGGCCTCGAGCCTCCGCGTCTCCGACCAGGGAATGAGCACGTCCCGCCGGCCGTGGAGGAGATGGACCGGAACGTGGATCCGCCCCAGCGACGGAAGGGGATCCAGAAGGGGGAGGTGGGCGGCGGCCGTCGTCTCCAGGGCGCGGACCACTTCGGCCACGCCGCCTGGGTCGGGGGTCGACCCGGCGGCGGGGGCGAACAGATCGAAGAGCTCCCGTTCCCGGCGGGGAAGTCCGGAGCGGAGCTCGCCCCGGAGGCGTTCGGCACTCTCGCCGTAGGCATCGATGGTCTCCTCCCCCCACCGCCTTGCCAGCTCCTGGAGCGCCGTGGCCGTGGCGACCGGGCACCCCAGCGCCCCGGCCAGGGGAAGGAGATTCGACCCGGCGATCCAGCGCGCGTAGGGGTCGGGGCGGAGCCGTTCGAGTTCCCCCCCGTGGGCATGTTCGCCGGAAAACGCAAAGGCCAGCGCCGACGGGAAGCGGGCGTAGCTCCCCCAGGCCAGGACCGATCGCAGATGGGGGGCCAGGGCGGGGTCGGCCGCCGTGGCCAGCGCCTGGGGTCCGCCAAAGGAGAAGCCGGCCACCCCCACCCCGCCGGGGCGGACCCGGGGGTCCACGGCCAGCGCCTCCACCCCGCCCGCCAGGATCCGCCGGGCCCGGTCCGGCGCCAGCTCCAGCCGGGTCCAGGGCTCGATCTCGGGAACCATCACGTCGGCGCCCGAAGCCGCCAGCGCCCGGGTGAACCGGAGGAGGGAAGGGTGGGTGAGCCCCCGGACCGTGAGGCCGTGGAGCACGACCCAGCCCGGGTGGGTCCCGCCCCGGCGGGGAGCCACCCGGAGTACCCGGACGGGGACCCGCTCCCCCGGAACGGGAACCAGCTCCACCCGTTCCTCCAGCCAGGGCGGAGGCGCGGGACCGGTGAATCGCATCCACCCCCGACCGAAGCGGAGGGCGGCAAGGGCAGCCGTGGGCATCTGACACGATAGGGGGCCGGACATGGCAGGCGGAAGGGGGCGCCCTGCGAGGGGGGCTCGCTCCCCGGGGCTCCCCTTCCACCCCACGGGGCGACAGCTTATGGTGGTGGTTCCTTTCTGGCGATGACCGGTCTGGCAATGACCGGCTGGACCCCGCCTCCGCATCCCCTTCCCGCGCCCCCCTCCCGACGCCGGACCATGACCGACCCACGGACCGACGCACGCCCTCCGTACGCCCACGCCCTGGGCGCCGCCGCCGCGGCCCTGGCCCTCTACGTGGTGACCCTCGCGCCCACCACCTGGTTCTGGGATACGAGCGAATACATCGCCACCGCCCACATTCTCGGGATCCCCCATCCGCCGGGGAACCCGCTCTTCGTGGTGGTGGGCCGGGCCTGGAGCATCCTGCTGGGGCTCACCGGGATGTCGGTGCCGGTCCGGATCAACCTCTTTGCCGCCGTCACCTCCGCCGCCGCCACCGGCTTCTTCTTTCTCACCACCCACCGGGTGCTCCGGGGCTGGCTCGAGAAAGACCGTGAACTGGACGCGACCTGGGCCCGGCGCCTCCCCCTGGTGGGAGCCTGGGCCGGCGCCCTCCTGGCCTCCACGGCCTACACGGTGTGGAACCAGTCCAACGTGAACGAGAAGGTCTACACGCTGAGCGTGCTGGTCATTGCCGTGGTGGTGTGGCTCGCGATGCGCTGGCGGGACCGGAAGGACGAACCCGGCGCCGGCTGGTACCTGGTCCTGGCCGTCTACCTCATGGTGCTCGGAACCACGAACCACCTGATGTCGGCGCTCCCCGCGCCGGCCCTGGGGCTCCTCATCCTCCTGGAAAAGCCCCGCATCCTGCTGGACTCCCGCCTCCTGACCCGGGGCGTGCTGGCCGTGGTCCTCGGCCTCTCGTTCAACTTCTTCCTCCCCCTGCGCTCCGCCCAGCAGCCCCTCATCAACGAGGGGGAGCCCGTGTGCGAATCCCTGGTCGGAGCCGCCATCGCCATCTACACGAATGGGCGTACGGGGTGCGATGCGCTGGCCTACAACCTCCGCCGGGAGCAGTACGGCAAGCCCTCGGTCCTGGCCGATCCCACCGATCCGCGGGGACTCACGCCCCGGGGCATGGGGCTCGTGGGGCACCAGATCCTGAACTACTTCCAGTACTTCGACTGGCAGTGGGCCCGGGGCCTGGCGCCCGAATCCACGCCGGGGAACAGCCGCCTCCCCGTCACCCTGCTCATCCTGGGGCTGGGGATCTGGGGGATCGTGATCTCCGTGCGCGCGGGGCCGGGAATCGGTGTCCTCCTGGGGACCCTTGCGGCCACGCTCACCGTGCTGCTGGTGGTCTACCTGAACTTCAAGTACGGGTTCTCGCTGGCCGGCCCCGAGATCCCCCGGGAATTCCGCGAGGTCCGGGAGCGGGACTACTTCTTCATCGCCTCCTTCCACCTCTGGGGCTTCCTGGCGGGGATGGGGATCGCCGGGGCCTGGCGCTGGGCGGCAGGAAGAATTCCCAGCGGCCGGGGCTTCGCGCTGGCCTCGCCCATCCTGGTGGTGGCCTTCGTTCCCCTGGTCTTCAACTGGGGGTGGGCCGACCGGAGCGACGACTGGTCGGCCCGGGACTGGGCCTGGAACCTCCTCCAGAGCGTGGAGCCCTACGGCATCCTCTTCACCAACGGCGACAACGACACCTTCCCCCTCTGGTACATGCAGGAGGTAGAGGGGGTGCGCCGGGACGTGACGGTGATCGTGACCCAGTACCTCTACACCCCCTGGTATCCGCGGCAGCTGGCCTACCACACCTCGCCCGCGCGCCAGCGCCCCTTCGAGCCCGCCGGGGGAGCGCCGGAGGGGATGCGTTCCATCTACCCGGTGCCCGCCTCCCCGCCCACCCGGCCCATCACGAACCTCACCGACGACGAGATGAACCTGGTGGTAAGCGGGGTGCTCCCCTCCGACTTCACCCTCACCCTGGCCGGACAGCCCATCCGCTACGAGCAGGGGATGTGGCTGGGGCGCGGAGAACGCCTCGCCCTCGCCATCATCCGTGATGCCCTCGACGAGCGGCCCATCCACTTCGCCACCACCGGGGGCCTGGCCGAAACCCTGGGGCTGGACCGGTGGGCGGTGCGCCAGGGGCTCTCCTCCCGCCTCCGGATCGAGGACCTGACCCTGGCCGACGACGTGGCCTTCGTGTCGTCGGCGCTGGGGCGGGAGTGGGTGGATGTGGACACCACCCTCCGGCTCATGGACGAGGTCCACACCTACCGGGGCCTCCACCGACGCCTCCTCTGGCAGGACCAGGCCTCGGTGAACATCCCGCTCCAGTTCTACTTCATGTATGCCGTGGCCTCCGATGCCGTCCTCCAGCACCGGGGCGACGTGGCCCGGGCCGAGCAGATGGCCGACATGGCGCTGGGCTTCCTCACCACCTACCAGGGCGTGGACGCGGAGGCGAGATGAGGAGCGAGATGCTGTGCGGGGTGATGCGCGCGTTCACGCACGTGAGCGGGGGCGGAACCCGCGCCGGGGATCTCCAGGGGCGCCGCGGGGTTCCCGTGGCCTGACCGCCTGGCCCGACGCTGTCGGTTCGGGCTCTCGCCGCGCCCGGCGTGGCGGGAAGGCCGTCCCCGAATCGAACCTTCGTCCAGGAGTCCAGGGTGTCTCGTCCGAAGATCCTCATTGCCGGAGCCGGGTTCGCCGGGCTCTGGGCCGTCCAGCGCCTTCAGGATGCCCCGGTGGACGTGGTTCTGGTGGACCGGAACAACTACCACACCTTCCTCCCCCTCCTCTACCAGGTGGCGGCGGCCGAACTCGGGCCCACCGAGATCGCCTACCCCGTGCGCTCGGTGCTCCGGAAGGCGAAGAACGTCACCTTCCGGATGGGGGCGCTCACGCAGGTGGACCCAGAGACCCGGACGGCGTGGATCGGGGCCGAGTCCCTGGTCTTCGATCACCTGATCCTCGCCATGGGGGCCACCACCCACTACTTCGGGGTCCCGGGGGCGGCGGAGTACGCCTTTCCCCTGCGTACCATGGAGGAGGCGATCCCCCTCCGGCATCACGTCCTGGGGCGCTTCGAGGGGGCGGCGGCCGAATCCGACCCCGCTCGGCGGCGGCGCATGCTCACCTTCACCGTGGTGGGGGCGGGTCCCACCGGCGTGGAGTTTTCCGGCGCCCTGGCGGAGCTGGTGCACGGTCCCCTGGGCAGGGACTACCCGGACCTGGACCTGGGCGAAGTGCGCATTCTCCTGGTGGAGGCCATGGACCGGGTGCTCAGCGGAATGCCCGACTCCCTCTCGGACTACGCCCTGGGACGCCTCGAGCACCGCAAGGTAGAGGTGCGCCTGGGTACGCCGGTGGCCCGGGTCACCCCGGGAGGCGTGGTATTCGAAAGCGGGGAGGAGATCGCCACCGACACGGTGGTCTGGACCGGCGGAGTCCGGGGGGCGGACGGCCCCGACGCCTGGGGGCTTCCCATGGGGCCGGCAGGCCGGGTCCGGGTGACACCCGAACTCCAGGTGGAGGGGATGCCCGGACTCTGGTGCGCAGGCGACCTGGCGTACCTGGAAGAGAAGGGGGAGCCCCTCCCCGGGGTGGCCCCGGTGGCCCTTCAGCAGGGCACCCTCGCCGCTCGGAACGTGCTTCGGACCCTGCGGGGGGAACCCCTCAAATCCTTCCGGTACCGGGATCCCGGGATGCTGGCGGTCATCGGTCGAAATGCCGCCGTGGCCCGGGTGGCGGGGCGGAATTTCCGGGGATTCCCGGCTTGGGTGGTATGGCTCGTGGTCCACGTGGCCAAGCTCATCGGATTCCGCAACCGCTTGCTGGTGCTTGTGAACTGGGCCTGGAACTACGTCTTTTTCGACCGAGCGGTGCGCCTCATCCTCCCCTACGCCCGCTCGGCTCCCGTTCCCTCGGCGCCGGAGAAGGTCGGTACCCCGAGCGGGGAGGCCGGGAACAGATTTTCCTGACCGCGGTCGTAACGGGGGCGGGGTTCCGCGAAGGATCAACAGTTGTGCGGCTTTCCCCCCTTCGATATATTTTCCGCGACTAACTGGCGAGGGACGGGAGAGGCGCCATTCCGGCGGCTCTGCCTCCTCAACCCCGACGGGCCGTAGCACGCTGGGTCGGGGCGCTGAACGCGGATCTCAACCGAGTTCCTACCATTCAGGGAGGCTCCATGAAGGGACGTTACATCCTGGCGATGGCGGCCGCCGCTGCCCTGCTCCTTCCGGAGATGGCCGTGGCCCAGCGGGCCGGGACCATCGAGCTGGGTGCCGTCGGACGTTTCACCGTCTACGACGCCGATGTCGGTATCGACAATGCGCTGGGAGGCGGAGGCCGTGCCGGCCTCTTCGTTCTCCCCAACCTGTCCATCGAAGTGGACTGGACCTACGCCGAACCCGAGCTGGAGGACCAGCCCGGGTGGCAGGGGCGGACCTTCATCTCGCACGAGCTGATCCAGGGCCGGCTGCTTTACAACCACGGCCTCGGCGAGACCGTGAGCCTCCTGCTGGGGGCCGGGTACTCCTACGACAACTACTCCCGTGCGCGCCGCGTTGCGGCACGAGGGGGCGGCCCCGGCGGCCTTCTCGGTCTCCGCTTCAACTTCAACGAGGTCTTCTCGGCCCGGCTCGAGGGCTTCGGCTACTACGTGCCCGAAGACGTCGACGCCACGAGCTTCGCCCGTCCCCAGACCATGAACCTGGGCGCCCAGGTCGGGCTGTCGGCCATGATCGGGAACCGGACGCGGGTCGAGACCGTGCAGCTCCCCGCTCCGCCGCCGGACACCGTGGTGGTGCGTGAGGCCGTGGATCCGCCCCTCCCCGAGGGGACGCCCACCCAGCTCTGCCTGGCCACGGGCGAGACCGTGACGGTCTACATCACCCCGCAGGGTGACACGCTGGTCGGGCCCCGCCGGGTGTCCGTGGCCCAGCTCGGCGCCGGTGTGGCTTTCGCCGGTGAGTACGCTGCCGGCCGTGACTGGTTCGTGAATGATGCGCCCGTGACCTTCGAGCAGCGCGAGTACCTCCGCTCGGGTGGCGAGGTGAGCCTCAACTGCGCCAACATCCGCCAGGTCGGGGAGTTCGGTGGCGTGCCGCTCTTCGCGGATGCCAACGCCCAGAGCCCGTACGAGCGGCTATACGTGCCGGTTCGCCCCGGCGTGTGGCAGGCATACCAGACGGATCTGGCCCGGGTGCGCGGCTGACCCTTCGGTCAGACCCTTCGCCCAGACCGGCAGAAAGAGCCCGTCCCGCTTCGGCGGGGCGGGCTTTTTCGTTGGCCTGCGCCCCTCGTTCCCCCCCCCTCGAAAATCTGAGGGACGCACCTCGGAATCCTTCGGGCCCGACTCCGATCTCCCTTCATGGCCACGGGGAAAGGTCAGCAACGGTGCGGGGCCTGAGGAAACAGGTCTGTGGCACGACTCGTGCAATACTCCCCGCCCGGAAGTACGCGGGTGCCCGTCGATCAACCTTGAGCGACGCCCCGATCAACGACTCCACGGAGTCGAATCCACATCACGGTGCTCACGGTGAGCACCTCCACCACCCCAAAGGGGGAGTGAATGAAGAAGCTCTACCGTTCCGCTCTGTTTGCCGGAGTTCTGGCGATGGGCGTGGCAGCTTGCGGCGACGATGTCACCATCGTCGAGCCCGAGCCGACCCCGCCGCCGCCGCTCCAGGTGAGCATGTCGCCGTCCAATCAGGCGATCAATGTGGGTGAGACCGCCGTGTTCGCGGTCTCCGTTTCCGGAGGCGCCGAAGGTGCCCAGGCTTCCTGGACCTGCGCCTCCTCCGCCACCGGTGTGGCCACCGTGGCTACCAGCGCCGCCGGCTGCACCGTGACCGGCGTCGCCGCGGGCAACGCCTCCGTCACCGCCACGGTGACCAAGGGCAACCAGACCGCCAACGCCGGTGGCCAGGTGTCCGTGACCGCTCCGCCGGTCGCCACCCCCGCCACCATCTCCATCAACTCGGTGAACCAGGGTGGCCTCCCGGCCGACCTGGAGGACATTGCCGGCCAGGTGGACGTGACCCTGAACGTGGACCCGAGGGATGAGACCATCCAGCGCGTGGTCCTTTTCGTTGACGGCGTCGAGGTCGCTTCGCAGGTCTTCGCCGCGCCCGTCGCTGGAGTGGAGGCTGAGGCTGCCGCCGAGACCATGCAGCAGGTCACGCTCTCCTTCCGGAGCGACTTCTACTCCCTGAACATGGCATCGGGAATGGGCGTGCCCCGGCACCTGAACGGCGACCGGATCATCTCCGCCGCCCTCGAGGTCGCCGAGTCCGAGGCTGACCGGCCTTCCAACACGGTTCCGGTTCGCTTCAACAACGAAGACGGATTCCACGTCACCACCGACGTGACCTCCAACGCCAGTGCGATGGACGGCAGCGGCCTCATCTGGTACGGTGGCCCCGACTTCAGCACCACCATTACTGCCTACCCGGTGCTCTACAGCGGTCGGACCTTCGAGTCCATGGCCCTCGGATTCTGCGTCGGCGCGCCCACTGCGCTTACCGCCGGTCCCTTCACCATCACCCGGACCTGCGCCGGAGTCGAGGCCACGGGCCTCCTCCCGAGCATCACCTCCGTCGTCAGCGGCGAGGTGGGTCCGGACACGGGCGACATCCTGAACGGGACTGCCCGTTTCGGCCTGACCGCCCACCCCTTCCCGGTCCGCATTGACCGGGTCGCCCCGACGGGCGGTGCCATCGCCATTGGCCAGATTGCCGCCATCGGCAACCGCGAGAACTGGGTGAACGGCGCGTACACCTTCGCCACCGGCTTCTCCAACCCCGCCGACGCCGGCGTGGGCTGCGCGACCGCCGGATGTGATCGGATCTTCAACGCCCGCCAGGGCACCACTGTCGTGGCCGAGAACGTGACCTCGCCGGCGGATCTCGACGAGAGCCCGACGAACACGGCCTACAATGTGGTTGCCGTGGTTCGGGACCGTCTTGGCAACACGCGCACCATCACGCAGTCGGCGGGTGCCGCGCCCAACGCGCTGGCCACCTTCGGAGTGGACCTCTCCGCTCCGATCATCAACTGGGACGAGACCTTCCCGGCGTCGTTCACGGCGGACACCACCACCGTGGATCTCCATGCTGGCGCCTTCGCTTCCATCGCCGAAGATTCCATCTCCGGCTTCGCGGATCCGGGCCAGGCGCTCGCCCGCGACGCGATGGAGCACAACCTCATCCAGGTGACCGGGAACTACCTCCAGTCGCCCACCATGCTCGACGTGAACCCCATCGTGGGCACGCTTCCGAGCGCATCGCCCTTCGCGGCCGTCAACGCCGGCAGCTTCGTTTCCACGCCGGGCCAGATCGACGCCTTCGCGGTTTCCCTGACGGCGACCGCCATCGAGTATGACATCGACCTCTCGGCGGCGGCTGCGGCAGGAGCCGGGTACTTCATCTACCAGATCCGGGCCCGCGACAAGGCCGGTAACGTGTCCAACGTCATCAGCCGGCAGGTGTACGTGAACGATGGCGAGACTCCGACCATCGTGCAGGCCCTCCAGACGCCGATCGCAGTGCCTTACCCGGCGGGCTCGGTGGTTCCGTTCCAGGCTGTTGCCGATGATGCCGTCGAGATCGTCGCGTCGACCTTCGCGGTGGAGTACGGTCCCCTTACCCTCTGGGGTGGCATCAACCCGGTCCCGAACGACGGCGTCAAGTTCAACGACGTCATCGTCCGGCCCCAGTTCCTCGATTTCGAGGCGGATCTTGGAATCCGGTCGCTTTCGCTGATCTTCAATGGTCTTGACGTGACCGCCAACCTGGATGCGAGTGGCGTGATTGCCCGTGTCTACTCTGGCTTCGCGGACCTGACCGGCATGCCCTGGGAGTTTGGTCCAGGGATGGTTGATGACGGGGCTGCCATGCCCGCCATCGTGCCGGTTGCGTCCACCTTCTGGGATTCGGTTGAGAACGCTCTGGTGGACACCGGCTTCACCATCACGGTGGAGAACTGGAACGCCACCACGCAGACGTCGACCGGGATCGTGCAGATCATGGGGACGCCGTCGGTCTTCAATGATCCGTTCGCCGCGGTGGCGATCGTCGAGAACGACGGGCTGAACAACGTCCGCATCGTCGGGCTCGCCACCCGCACCACCTCCGGCGCCTTCCCCCATCTCGACGATGGTCTCAAGCGGGAATTCCGCTGGACCTTCAGCGTGTCGGGTGTGGATGCTGGCAGCACGCTCCACGCGGTGGGTCTCATCGGGAACGATGGTCTCGTGACTGGTGGCGCCAACGCCGACGGTAGCTAAGACCTCTTTACCCCCCGGGGGGGCCGGCCTTCGGGTTGGCTCCCTCGGGGAGCAGGACAAGAAACGGCAGCGCCCCCTCCATCCAGGAGGGGGCGTTTGTCGTTTCAGCTCATGGGCGTCGGGGTTCGCAGCCGCCCGGGACGCTGGGCGTCTGGAACTTCCGTCCGAGCCCGTTACCTTCCGATCGCGTCTCCCTCCCGGGGGACGCAGATGTCCACGCAAGCGGAGAGACCATGGTGGGGATGAAACGAGGGGTGGGAACGCCCGCGGCCGCGGTACTCGTGGCCGTGCTGCTGCTAGCAGGGTGCGGATCCGGGAGCCAGGCGCTTCCCGGAGAGGTGGAGCTCGAGGGGCTGGCGGCAGATCCGGAGAAGACCACCGTGCTGGAGGCCCTCCCTTTCGGTCCCCTTGAGGGCGAAGGGCGCAGCCTGCTCTGGGGGTACCGCCGGAGCACCTACCTGGTAGATGGCAACACGGTGGAGGTCCTCTGGGTGGGACCTGCGGCTGGGGCTGCACCGGACGCGCCCGTTCGCGGCACCTACAACCCGGTGATCTTCCGGAACGACCAGCTTGACGGGTGGGGATGGGCCCACTTCGACGAACGCAGAGAGGCGTGGGGCCTACCGGATCCAGACGCAGCCCCCATGGAGAGGGTGCCGGAGGTAGACCCCGGGTCCTCGGCCTGATCCGGGATTGAGCTGCCTGGGGCGGCTCCTACCGCGAGCGGATCACGCCGAGCTCCACCGTGCGCAGTCCGTCGGACCCCTGGATTCGGAGTTCGCCCGGGCGGACGTCACCGGCGGCCTCGGCCGGGGGCACCAGGTGCGGGGCAGCAGCGCCTCCCGCCTCGGCCGGGAGCGGTACCACCGCATCTCCGGAGCGGAGAAATCCGACGATCCGGCCTGGATCGCCCGGGTGGGTGGCATCCGGTTCCCGGAGTACCAGGAGCGGCCACTGCTCCGCATCCCACCGAAGGCGCACGTCGGCCGAGGTGGACCCACGCTCCACGCGGATCTCGGGGGCGGTCTCGCCCTCCCGGCTTCGGGTGGTCATCCCCCACGGGGTCGTGACCCGTATGGTTGAGGTCTCTGCATCCCGGGGGAAGCTCACGATGGCGCTGAAGTGCCGAAGCGTGGCATCGTCGGCGTGATCCACCCCTTCCGTCGAGGTTCGCGTTGATCCCACCACGCGCCCTTCCGGGTCCAGGATCTCGATGAGGACGGGGTCCAGGGGGCGCGAGCGTGTGGGCGGCACCTCGGTCTCCAGGGCGGGTCGGATCTCGAGCCCTTCGGATGCGGACCATCCCCCGCTGACCAGCAGTTGGCGCGTCGCACCCGTTCCCGCGTCGGGGCCGGGACCGGCGCCGGCGGGGTGGCCGATGAAGGGTGCCCCCACGGGGCGCGCCATGCGCATTTCCAGGACCCTCTGATAGGTGTGATCGCTGGGCCAGAAGGGGGTGCAGTACCCCATCACGTCGAAGAACTGGGTGGTGGACCGAAGCGTGCCGTCGGCGCTGGAGTACCCGGGGGTGGCGAGGCGACCGCCGGGGTAGGGGTAGGCCGGGTCCGGGTTCCCGGCGGAACCGCAGGGAGAGTGGAAGCGGCCGAAATTGTGCCCGAACTCGTGGGCGATCACCATGCCGGCGCCCGGGAGCTGGTCAAACGAGACCGCGGCCAGCGACTGCACCGCCAGGGGGTTGGTGACCACGTAGGCGATTCCGACAATGCCACCGCCTGCCGGGCGGCGGAGGATCCCGTGGTAGTAGCGGTCGAAGCCGCCCTCAAGCACCCGGAGGTCCCGGATGTCCTGGAGAGCCCGGCTCCAGCCGGTCCTCGAGTCCTCGAAGCTCCCGTCGAAGATCAGCGGGGTGGAACGTACCCGGACGTCCAGCTCCCCGATGGGGAAGGCATCCACGCTGGCCCCGATGTAGTCCCCCGCGTTGGCCTCGGTGATGCGTCCCGTGGTTCCGAACCAGGTGGAGACGATGGGAATGAACGTGACCCGAAACGGGGGGACGGCCACCACAGGAAGCGGGGCCCAAGTACCCGCAGATGGCCAGACCTCCTCCTCTCCGGGGGTGAGCCCCAGGACTCCGTCCGGGTCAAGCTCAACCTGGAGTTCCATCCCCCGGCGCACCAGGGATCCGTCAAGCTGCAGGTTCCACGAACGTCCGGCCTGGTCCGGCGCGATGGGGTCGGCGAGGATGCCCCCTCCCCCCGCACGCCCGACGCGCTGGTCCAGGACCACGGTCGACCCCTGGCGGATCCGGACCTGCACCCCGACTCCCGGAGGGGAGGCTTCGCCGCCCTGGACGAAGACGCGGAGGAGTCCGGCCCGGCCCTCCACCAGAGGAACCTGCCCGTCCAGGGACTGGTTCCCCTGGTTCAGGTGCACGGCCTCCACGGACCAGGGGGGACGCACGGTGGCCGGAAGGTCCAGACGAAGCGCGGGAGCCCCGGGCACCGACGCCCGCAGGGCCTGGATCCCCCGTTCCATTCCCATGGTCCAGCTCCCGGGGTCGGCGAGCCCCTGGGCGTCCGACACGGCCTCGGTGCGGGTTACCGATCCCGAGCCCTCGATGACGTCGAACCGGACAGAAACCCCCGGAACCGGGTTGTCGAACCGATCGGCCACCCGGACCACGAGGGAGCTGGAGGTGGAGGTGCCCACGCGCCCCATGATGGGCGAGGTGCCCACCCGCGCCAGCTCCACCGGTGCGCCCGGCCGGGCAACTACCTCGCTGACCTCGGAGGGGAGGGGGGACTGGGTCAGCGAGGCGCCCAGGTGGCTCATGACGCTCAGCCGAACCCGCTGGCCTCCGGCCCGGGGACCCAGGGTCCACCCGGTCACCTCCACCTCGCCCCGGTTGTCGGACACGAGCGTCGAGGTGGTCAGGGTCCCCTCCCCTCCCAGCACCTGGACCGACACCTCGGCCAGCGGGACCGGATTGCCGCGGGCGTCCAGAACCCGGAAACGGGGACCGGGCTCGAGGCGCTCTCCCACGACGCCGGAAAGGGCGGCTCCGGAACCGGAAGCGGCTTCCACGGCCACCAGTTCCACGGCCACCGGGTCGGGAAAGAGGAGGGGGTCGCTGTCGCAGGCGGCCAGAAGGAGGGCCCCGAAAACCGCGGTCACGACGCGGGGTCCGGCGCCGGTCCTCATCGTCCCGCGCCCAGCAGGAAGCGGGTGCCGGAGAACGTTCCAGGCGCTGCAAAGCCGTCGGCGGACACGGAACCCCGCCAGTGGACGAGGCCCGCCGACACGCTCCCCTTCCAGACGGGAATCCGGAGCGCGGCCCCGGCCAGCCCCGCCAGGCCGCTCCGGGCAGTCCCCGACGTCCCGGACCCCGGGGCACCCCCCATCAGACCGGGGGCCTCCAGCGCTTCGCCGTACCAGGCCGGACCGGCCCAGGCTTCCAGCGCCGGGCCTCGGCCCCCGGCGTCGGCCCCGAGGGCGAACCGAAGGGACGGCCCCGTGGCCAGGAGGGTCGAGGTATAGGACCGCCCTGACCCGCGGAGAGCCAGTCCGGTGACCCCGATCCGCCCAGTCACCCGGGCCCGGGCCTCGAGGCCCCCGAACAGGTGGAGCTCAGGATCGGTGCCGTGCACCCCACCCACCACCGCCGCCCCCCAGCGGGACGGGACGTCCTGCGCCACCAGGCACGCCGGCCCGGTCAGCAGGATGCCCACCAGGATGCCGGCGAGGGCCCCGAGGAGGGCGACAGCTTCCCGGCTTCCGCGCTGGCGCCGCCCGCCGGACCGATTCAATACCGGGCCAGCTCCACGATGGCCGCCAGGACATCGTCGGTCTGCGGGAGGATGACCTGCTCGAGTTGCGGAGCATAGGCCACCCAGGTGTCCTTGGAGGCCACCCGGCGAACCGGGCCATCCAGCCAGGGGAAGAGCTCGTCGGCGATCCGGGCGGCGATCTCGGAGCCGATGCCCCACGAGAGCGAATCCTCGTGCACCACCACGACCTTGTTGGTCTTCTTCACGGAGTCGGCGATCCGCTCCATGTCGAAGGGGTTCAGGGTCCGGAGATCCAGGATCTCGGCCTCGATCCCGTGCTCCGCCGACGCCACCCTGGCCGCATCCATGGAGCGCTTCACCAGGGCGCCGCAGGTGACCACCGTGATGTCCGAGCCCTCCCGCACCACCTTGGCCTTCCCGAAGGGGATCATGAAGTCCTTCCCCGGATAGCGCCCCTTGTTGTAGACCTGCCGGTAGAGGTGCTTGTGCTCGAGGAAGAGGACCGGGTCCTCGCAGCGGATGGCGGTGCGGAGAAGGCCGGCGGCGTCCTCGGCGTTGGAGGGGAGGACCACCCGGAGTCCGGGGGTGTGGGTGAAGAGGGTCTCGCCGGTCTGCGAATGGTAGATGGCGCCCCCCTTCAGGTACCCGCCGTACGTCGCCCGTACCACCACCGGCGCGGCCCAGTGGTTGTCGGAGCGGTAGCGCATGGTGGCCAGCTCGTTCCGGATCTGGTGGAACGCCGGCCAGATGTAGTCGAAGAACTGGATCTCCACCACCGGCTTGAG
>SKNW01000049.1 GCA_007120305.1 Gemmatimonadota bacterium
CTTCCGCACATCTGCAACACCGGAGCTTTGCAGGAAGCCCCAGGCCTCGGAGGCGCGAGGGACCCCACCCGGAACTTTTCCGCTAAGTTATTGTAGAATTTAAACATGCGAGTCAGAGATGCCTCGAATGGACAGGCACCGTGCCTTCCCTCGGCAGGCTCCGACCGCACCAACACGTACTTCGTTTCTTCTCGATCAAGGATAGACTGCATCATGGCTGTCAACGACAGGAATCGCTTCCAGGACAAGCACGACCTCTCCACCCGCACCGTGGCCATTCTCGCCACCGACGGCTTCGAGGCCTCCGAACTCACCTCCCCCATGAAGGCCCTCACGTCGGCCGGCGCAACGGTCCATGTCGTGTCCATCTCCGACACTTCCGATACCATTCGCGGATGGTCCGACGGGGACTGGGCCAAGGAGACCGTTCCGGTGGACGCCACGGTTCCGAACGCGAAAGCCTCGACCTACGACGCCCTCGTGCTCCCGGGTGGCGTGATCAACCCCGACAAGCTTCGCTTGAACAAGGACGCCGTGAGTTTCGTCCGCGATTTCTTCCGCGACGGGAAGCCGGTTTCCGCCATCTGCCACGGCCCCTGGATGATTGCCGAAGCGGGCGCGGCCGAAGGGCGGCGCATGACTTCATGGGCCTCGATCCGCACCGACCTGGAGAATGCGGGCGCGGAGTGGGTGGACGAGTCCGTGGTCGTGGACTCCGGGCTGGTGACCAGCCGAAGCCCTGCCGACCTGGACGACTTCAACTTCAAGATGGTCGAGGAGATCGCCGAGGGCGTCCACGCGGGCCAGCACGCCTGAGGGCAGGCTACCCGCCGGTGGCTCCAGGCTACCCGCGCCGGCCGACGACGTCCTCGACCGCCGCCACCGCACGCTCGACGTCCGCCATGGTGTTGTAGACGTGCGGGGTGAAGCGAACGCCCCCTGTCGGGGCTGCGGCAATGCCGTGGTCCCGGTAAAGGGCCTCGAAGACGTCGCCTGATTCTAGGCCTTCGAAGCGCGCGATCACGACGGCCGCACTCACATCTTCCCGCGAGGGGGAGAGGAGCTCCGCCCCGGGGATGCGCGTAACTCCAGCCTTGAGCGCGCGGGCGAGCTCGAGGGCCCGCATCTCGATGCGCTCCAGCCCGATCTGCTCCTGGAAATCGAGCGCTGCGCCGAAGGCGGCCACCGTCGCATCGCTTCGCTGCCCCAGCGTCTCCAGCTTGCGAGCGCCCCGGGCGGACGTCTGGGCGCCGCTTCCCCACCCCACGCCCACCATCCCCGGCCAGAGGCCTGGAATCTGCTCCGCCCTCACGTACAGCACCCCGGCCTCCTTGGGGCCCATGAGCCACTTGTGGGCGCTCGAGGCATAGGAGTCGCACCCCATGGCGTGCAGGTCCAGCCGGAGGATGCCGAAGCTCTGGGCCCCGTCCACGTGCGCGTGGATGCCGCGATCCCGGGCCGCGCGGCAGAGCGCCTGCGCCGGGATCCGGAGCCCGGACACGTTCGAGACGTCGGAGAACGCGACTACGCGGGTGCGTTCGGTAAGCGCGCGGACGAAGGTGTCGAGCACGGCATCGGGCCCGGAAGGCTGGGGAGCGACGCTCACCCGCCGCACCGAAAAGCCGAAGCGGGCGGCTCGCACGTCCCAGGCCACGTTGTTCGTCGGGTGGTTCTCATCGAAGACGACCACCTCGTCGCCCGGCCCCAGGTCGAGCCCCCCCACGATGACGTTGTTTGCCTCGGAGGTGTTGCGCACGATGGCGATCTCGTCGGCGGAGGCGCCCAGGTGGCGGGCCAGCTTGTCTCGCACCTCTTCCTGCGTCTGCTCGTACTTCGCACGGTTCTGGAAGGAGACATCCGCGTCAACGTCCCGCATCGCCTCCACCATCCGGTCAATGACCATGCGGGGCGCCGGACAGAGGTTGGCGGCGTTCATGGGCGTGATGCCGTCGCGGAGGATGAAGTGCGAGCGGATCTGCCCCCAGTAGGCTTCGTCCCCCGCAGCGGCCGGGGGAGGAAGGACGGGTGCTGGCGCGGACGGGGGCGGGGGCGCCGGTAGCCCGTCGAGATCCCGGATGGAGAGAGCCGGGAGGGCGGCGAGCCCTGCGGAGCCCGCGAACAGGTGCCGGACGAAGCGCCGGCGCGAGGGGTCGCGCGCGCTGGACGAAGCATCCATGTCGATCTCCGGTTTTCAGGGGGGCCGGCGAGATTCGGGGGAGACGGGCCGCATCCGTGGCTGAGGTCTGCCTACCCGACTCGTGCAGAATACGCGGCAATGCCTTCTTGATCCACCCCCTCGCACCCCTGGTGTGCGCGTCCGCTCTCTGACCAGAGACCTCGACCTCGGGGCGGGAGATCGATCCGTTGACCTACAGGATCAGGCCGAAGGCCACGAGCGCTGGCGACCCGACCGAGGAGATAGCCCGGATTCGTCACGCCCATCTCGCCGAGGATCGCTTCATCAGTCAGCCTGAAGCGGTTCTGTGCTTTTCACGGTTCAGAGCCTCCATCCCAGCACGTTCCAGTAATGGAGAGACCAGACGAAGAGGAGGGAAACGAGGACTCCGGCGCTGTAGCGGATCCGGAGCCAACTGGTTCCCAGCCCTCGCTCAGTGAAGCAGGCGAAGGCGGCTGTCCTTCACGCTTTGGTCCTGGACTTCCAGCGCTGGAACGTGGAGCGGTGGGGAGACCCAAAGGGGCGTCGGGGAACGTCCCGTGATCCGAGGGAGGGCAACGCGTACTTTGCTCGTTACACCCCGACGGTGACCTCAACTCGCCTGGTTGCTACGTCCACTGTTGCGGCGTGTGCAACTGGTCGATCGTTCCCTCCCTCTCCCCTCTCGTTACCTTGCGGCGGTCTCCTGTTGGGGTGGGTTCTTCCGGGCTCTCTCACATTCCAGAGTGTCCCCCCATCAGGAGCTCGCCAACTTGTTTCGGGGCCAGCCGTTCCACCGAACCTCCTCCGGGCACAGACGCGCTGCCCCCATGATGCCTATCCCTGCTGGAACCAGATTCAGGGACAGAGTTCTACATGCAGGAACAGGCCCGGCCTTCGTCCCGGAAAACCGGCTCGGCCTCCGGCGTCGGAACCCCATCGCCCTGCGCGGAGCCGCCCCTACCCCCCGTCGTGGGCGAGAAACCAGTCCACGAGGGCGCGGATGAGGGCCTCGTCGAGGGGACCGCCCTCACGGTCCAGGTAGGGGATCATGACCCCGGGGATCCCCCGTGCAATAAGGGCGAAGGCCGAGTCGGGGTCTGCGCGAAGGTGCGAAGGCGGGGGTCGCAGTGCCGGACCGAGAACCCCGCCCTGCCCCGTGCTCCCGTGACAGGCCGCGCACTGCATGCGCCACGCCGCTTCCACCGCGAGGGGACCGGGGCCCGGCGCCGAGGCGGCCGGCTCTCCCGGGCGGGCGGGTTCGCCAGGTTCGACACCTTCGCCAGGCTCGCCGGGCGCGGGGGCATCCTCCCGGGCGACGCGGGTTTCTTCTGGCGGGGATGCGAAGGACCGGAGATACGTCACGATCCACCCGATCTCGTGGTCGGTGAGGGGACCCCCGAGCTCCACGTGGAAGGACGCCATGGCGGTGCCGGGGACCCCTCCGGCCGTCAGCCAGGCCAGGCGGGAGTCGGAGACCTCGGCGAGGTAGGCCGGGGAGCCCAGTCTCTCGCTCATGGCGTCCGACTGCCCCGCATCGCCATGGCAGGAGGCGCAATGCCGCGCGAAGAGCCCCGCCCCCAGCGCCACGTTCTGCTCGTGAAGGGCGGCGCCCGCCCGCTCCCTGCGCTCGGGCTCGCCCAGTCGGTAGATCGGAAAGGCCAGGATCAGGAAGAGCATGCAGAGAAGCCCCACGACGTAGTAGCGCTCGAGGGACCGCTCTTCTTCCGGAGCGTCGAGGGGGGGTGGAACCGGCCGATCCTGGGTCACGGGGTCAGCCCACTCCTTCTCCGCTGCACCGGGCATCGCGCGCCGGGACGTCGTGCGCCCGGCTCCCGAGGGGCGGACCCTGCTCGAGGAGGGCGGTATTCACCACCACCCGACCGTCCTCGATGCGAAGCGGGTGCCGGTCCATCCCCCGGGGGGAGGGCCCACTGATCCACTCCCCCGCCACGTTGAAGACGGTGCCGTGGCAGGGGCACTCGAAGGCGCCGGAAGCATCACAGAAGGGAACGGAGCATCCGAGATGGGGGCACCGCTGCGAGAGGGCGAAGAGTTCGCCCCGGGACCGGGTCAGGAAGAAGCGCCCCTCGCGCACCCAGGTGGCCGATCCATCCGGAAAGCCCTCCGGGTCACCGAGCACGAAGAGCCCGCCGCCTTCACCCCCGGCCAGCGGGCGGAGCGCCTCCCAGGTGGTCCATCCCGCGGCAAGGAGGAGGAGGCCACCCCCCACCTTCCAGCCGGCTTCGAGGAGTTCACGTCGAGTCGGGGTCATGGGCGGGCCTTGCTAGATTTCGAGGTGCAGTTCGACCCAGGGAAGCACGAAGCCCCACCCGGGTCCGCGGAAGAGGGCGCCGATCACCGTGAGGATCACGAAGGCGCCCAGAATGAGCCAGAAGACCGCGAGCGCCATTCTCCGGTCTTCGGGGCGGCGGGACGGATTCCGGTCCACCCAGGGGAGGACGAGGAGCGCGCCCACGAGAACCCCCGGTACGAGGACCCCGGCCACGAGGGGGTCGAAGTGGGCCAGGAGCTCCTGGATTCCGACGAAGTACCAGGGCGCCTTCGACGGATCGGGGGTGACCTCGGGGTTCGCAAGCTCCCGGAGAGGAGCCTCGAAGGCGATCCCCATGGCCAGGACAAGGGCGGTGACGGCGAGAGCCACGACCTGATGGCGGAGAATGAGATGGGGCCAGGTGAAGACCTCGTCGGCAGGATCACGGGGGTTCCCGGTCCCACCCTTCGTCGCCACCGTGCCGAGGACCCTGGCCCCCTCCCTCGGCTCCGTCTCGAGGACGGCAGCCCGGGACCCTTCCACTACCACCGCCTCGTCCTGTGCCATGGCATCCCCCGAGACCCGCTCGCCGGCTCCCCGGGCCATGGGCGCTTCCGCCAGGGCAAGTCCGTCCTTCCGCACCCGCCAGAGGTGGACCGCCATGAGGAGGAAGAAGGCGATGGTGAGCACCGCCACGTGGATCACGTAGAAGCGCAGCAGGGTGGCCTGCCCGATCACGTTTCCGCCAAGGAGGAAGGCACGCAGGTCCCCGCCCACCACGGGAACGTAGTCCACGAGGTCGGATCCTACCGTCACCGCCCAGTAGGCCAGCTGGTCCCAGGGGAGGAGGTAGCCGGTGAACGAGTAGGCAAGCGTCACGAGAAGGAGGAGGACCCCGATCACCCAGTTGAACTGCCGGGGCGCCTTGTAGGCTCCATCAAGGAAGACCCGGACCAGGTGGAGGACCACCGCGATCACCATGAGGTGCGCCCCCCACCGGTGCACATTGCGGATGAGCTGGCCAAAGCCCACCTCCGTCCGGATCCGCTGCATGTCGCCGTACGCCATGGTGATCGCCGGCGTGTAGAAGAACATGAGGTAGACGCCGGTCACGAAGAGAATCGCGAAGAGGACGGAGGAGATGAACCCCATTCGCCAGGTGGAACGGAAGCGGAGAAGGGCCCGGGGGACCCGGACCGGATAGAGGTGGAGAAAGACGTTCCCGAAGCTCTTCATGGCCCGCCCCCGGGGAGAATCCGGGGGAGGGGTGCGCACGATGGACCGGTAGAGGCTCGTCCGCTGCAGCCACGCCTTCATTCGTCCGAACGCGCCCGTCATGGCACCCCCTGCGGCTCACCCCATGATGCGTCCCCCAGCGCCTCGAGCGGCGCATGGGAGGCCGGGGCGACCTCGAAGTGGAGGGCATCGGTGGGGCAGCGGTGCACGCAGAGGTTGCAGCGGATGCAGCTCTCGTCGTGGAAGGTGAGCCCCAGGGTGCCGGGTCCGGCGGGAAGGAGCGCAAGGGAGCCCTGCGGGCAGACGTCCACGCAGAGCCCGCAGGCGATGCACCGGGTGTCACGAAAGGCGAGTTGCTCGTCGCACCGAAGGCACCGGGCGGCCTCCCGGAGCCCCTCGGCCGCCGGAAGTCCCTGCTCGACCTCGTTCAGGAGATCGCGGTCGGTGGGCGCAAGGACCGGGAGGGCCGCCCGCTTCAGGTCGGCATATCCGCTCCAGAAACGGGTGGGATGCCGGAGGGGGGGCGCGCGGTGGGAAGCGGTTCGGCCCGGGAAGCCCGGGTATGTCCGGGCATGGGTTGTCGGCGCGGGGATCCGGTCCAGGGTCCGGGCGATGGAGGTGGCGGCCCGGCGGCCGGCGGCGATGGCGTCGATGAGGTCACGGGGCCCCGTGGCCACGTCGCCGGCGGCCCACACCCGGGCATCCGAGCTCCGCTGCTCCCCATCGACCACCACCCCACCCCAGGGTGTACGCTGGAGGGTGGGAAGGGCGGAGAGGAAGTCCGTGTCCGCCTCCTGGCCGATGGCGAGGACCACGGTGGCGGCGGGGAGGGTGCGGGTCCGATCGAGGTCGAGCACCGGGCCGAAGGTGCCATCGGGCTGTCGGAGGGCAAGAACGGGAGCCACCTCGACGCCCGTGACCCGGTCTTCGGCCACGACACGGACAACCCCCTGGCCGCCGTGGACCTCGACCCCCTCCACCCGGGCCTCATGGAGCTCCTCGTGCGGAACGGGGAGGCGCCGGGCCTCCTCCGGTGCCACGAGGGTCACCTTCGCGGCGCCCGCGCGGCGGGCGCTCCGGGCCGCGTCGAGGGCGGTCTGCCCGTCGTAGGCCGACATCGCCCGCCAGGCGCTCCGGGCGGCATCGAAGGCCACGCTCCCGCCTCCGATCACGACCACGGGACCGTCGCCGAGTCGGGTCCCCCCGCGAAGGAAGTCGATGGCACGGATCACTCCCGGCTCCCGGGCCCCGGGGACGTCGAGGCTCCGGCCCCGCTGGCACCCCACCGTGACCAGGACGGCCGCGTGCCGGTCGAGGAGGGCCTCGAAGGGCTCATCCAGGCCCACCCGGCAGTCGGTCCGCACCTCGATGCCCATCTCCACCACGGCATCGCACTCGGCATCAAGAACGGGGCGCGGAAGGCGGAAGGGCGGGATCCCCCAGCGCATCATCCCGCCCACCGCAGAGGAGGCCTCGTAGACCGTGACGGGTACACCGATCCGGCGAAGGTCGTGGGCAGCGGCGAGCCCGGCAGGCCCCCCCCCCACGATCCCCACCGAGGGACCCGAAGTCGGCGGGATGGCTCCGAGGGGGAGATGCCAGCGCGAGGCCTCGCCCTGCTCCGCACCGTGCCGGTCGCAGAGAACCCGCTTGAGCGCGCGGATGGAGACGGCATCATCCACGATCCCCCGACGGCACCGGCGCTCGCAGGGGGCGGCGCAGACCCGGCCACAGATCGAGGGAAAGGGGTTCGGTGCCCGAGCCACGTCATAGGCCTTCTGCAGGTCGCCTTCGGCGAGGAGCGCCACGTAGGCTGCCGCGTCGGTGCCCACGGGGCAGGCGGCCCGGCAGGGCGCCTCCGTACCACGTCCGGGGCCGGTCATGGCGGAGGATCCGGGGCGACTCCCGGGGTGGCCTTCGCGTTGGCCCTCGGGGCTGCTTCGGGGCCGGGACCCGGGTTGAGTACGGCCACCGGGGCGCTGCTTCGCCAGGTGAGCCAGGATGTGAAGACGAACACCCCTCCCACCCAGGTGGTGGCGAGGCCCACACGAAGGGCGCGAGAGCCGAAGGGGAGGACGGCGAGGATCCAGTGGGGGATCCAGAGGAAGGCCAGGGCGGCAAGGACCACGGCCGCGATAGCCCCCAGAAACGCCTTCCCAGCGCCGCCTGGTCCCTGGGCACTTGTTTCTGCCAGGGGGTCCTCGACCGAGGATTCATCCATGCCAAGGCCTCCGAAAGCCGGGGTCGCACTGACCCCTTCGTTGAAAGGCGCCGCTCCGCACAGGAACCGTGGAACCCATCATGCAGCGGTTCCACCTTGAGGGGCAAGGGTGGAAGAAGACCCCCGGGGTCGACGGACCCCTCGATGGCCGGGAAGGCGGTTCGTGTCGGGGGCCCACGGGACCCTGCGAGCCCGGAGGAAAGCCGCGCCTGGGCCTTTCGGCGTTGATCCTGGCGGATTGGTCGGCTGCTCGGCGCATCCCTTCTGGTCGCGCTGGGTGCGGCAGAGGTGCAGGCCTGTCCTTCCCGGTCACCCGTCAGCGCGACGGCGAGCGGCCAAGGTGGGCCATGATCGCCTTCGCGACCTGCGCGGGGGCATCGGTCGGCGAGTCGTGGGAGATCCCGGCGATGCGCTCAAGGACCGCTCCGGGTGTGTCCCGCTTCCGCCGCTCGGCCGTGGCCCAGGGCTGGAAGGGATCCGCGTCTCCCCAGGCGAGGCCGACGGGGATACCTAGCGTACCAAGGCGCCCGGAGCGCTGGACGGTGTGGCGGGCATCCAGGGCCAGGATGTGGTCGAGCAGGTTCGCGTATCCGCCGGGCTGCTTGAAGGGGGCGAGGAATCGCGGAATGTGCCGGGCAGCCCTCTCGGGGTTGCTGAAGCCGCGTGCAAGGCCGCGTCCCAGCATCCCGAGGAACACCGCGGGAGGGAAGCATCGTGCAGGTCAGTCACCTCGGTCACCTCCGTCACCTCGATCAACGTGATTCGCTGGGCGTCCGCTCACGGAACCGCGGCACGATACGCGGGGACGCCCCTGAGAACCATCCCCCCGCTCCGGCCCCCCTCGCTCCGCTCAGCGCGCCGTGGGCCGGTCCCTCGGAAGCAGGGCCGAGGCGACCAGGACGAGGGCCACGAGGAGGAGCGCGGTGCCGAGCCCGCCCATGAGATGCGGGACCACCGAAGCGAGAAAGAAGTATTCGGCCTGTGCCGCCCAGACCACGAGGCCCGCCAGGGCACCTGCCACGCCCAGCTGGACTGCGCGAAGGAAGCGGGGCCCCGAGAGAAGAGGCGAAGGTCTCCGGCGCCCCGCCCTCAGCTCCCGCGCCAGCCGGAGCATCTGCCAGGCGCTCCCCGCCAGCAGGACCACGATGAACGCCCCCAGGAGACGCGTGACCGGGGTGATGCGCGTCATCCCCACCCGCGGAAGGCCCCGCCACCGGGTCCAGTCCCCGAGCAACCGGGCCATGAAGGGCCAGCTTCGCTGGCTGTTCGTGAGGATCACGATGCCGTCACCGGAATCCGGGAACCCGTGCATGTGGGTCATCCACCCATGGCCCTGGCCCCCGTGGAAGACGGCGGGCACGCCGCCGGGGAGCTCCTCGACGAAGTGACCCAGGCCGTATCCATCGGCCACGAAGCCGAAGATGCCGAGCCCGGTCGCTTCGACGGTGTGGAGCTGGCGAACCGAAGCCGGCTCCAGCACCCCACCCCCGCCTCCCGAGGATCCCGGCATCCCCGCGGCCATGAATCGCGCCATGTCCTCCACCGTGGCCACCAGGCCCCCGGCGCCCCGCTCCGGATAGGTGTAGGGCTCCACCGTCCTGCCGGCGAGGTCGTGCCCCACCGGAATCCGGCCGGCCAGGGAGGCGTTCCACCCGTAGCCGGCATCCACCATCCCCAGGGGGCGCAGGATGCGCTCCTCCATGTACGCCCCGAAGTCCCGGCCGGTCACGTCCTGGACCAGGAGCTCCAGGAGGTTGAACCCCGGGTTGGAGTAGACGAAGCCCGATCCGGAAGGCGCCACGAGCCGGGCTTCCTGCTGGAGCACCTCCTCGAGGGAGGGCATGGGCTCGCCGGGGGCGTATTCCATCCCCAGGGTCCCGAGGGGGAGGCCGGCGGTCCCGCTCAGGAGACGCCGGATCGTCACCTGGCGGGTGTCGAACCCGGACGAGGGGAGGCGAACCTCCGAGAGGTGATCCTCCACGGGGTCGTCGAGCTCCACCAGGCCATCGTCCACGAGCCGCAGGACCCCCCAGGCCGTCACGGGCTTCGAGAGGGACTCGACCCGGTAGACGGCATCCAGCTCCATGGTCCGGTCGACCCGGGGGTCCGCGTACCCGAACGCCCCGGCCCAGGCGGTCCGGCCGTCGACGATGAGGGCCACGCTGGCGCCGGGGATGCCGTAGCGGTCCATCCATGCCGGCACCGAGGACTCCAGATGCCGGGCGAACTCGTCAAGGGAGGTCTCGGGACCCGGGCCACCCGGGCGACACCCGACGGCGAGCAGGGCCAGAAGGAGGAAGGGGCCCCGGATCGAGAGACTCCGACGAACTGCCGATCGGTTCTCTGCTGGAGAATCATGCATGATCGCCCCCCTCCATCAACGGCACCTAACCGCCGCCGAGGCTCCCCTCGCCCCTCGCAAGGAGGGTTGCGAGGACGACCGCGGCGATGACGACGTTCGGGAGGGTCCCGATCCGGGCGTCGTTCCACGACCCCAGGATCACGACCTGCGACAGCACGGCCGCCCCCAGCGCCAGGGTCCACCATCCGCGGATGCCCAGGAGGTAGAGGGCCGCCGTGGCGAGAAGGGCCAGCCCGGCCACCCCCCAGAGCAGGCCCGAAGCCCGGGAGATCGGCATCTGGAGCTGGGCCAGCTCAGCCCAGCCGAACGCCTTGGCCGGCCCCATGAAGTGGATGAGCCCGTGAAGAATGAGGACCGCGGCGAAGATCCAGCGCATTCGAGAGAACCTCGGCCGAAGAGGGTGAGCGCACCTTTCCGGCCTGAAAGGTAGGCTGGCTCTGCCGTGGCGCGACAGGTCGGCTCCGCACTGCAGGGCTCAGCGCTTCCCGGGGAGCCCGAACCTCGTCCTGCTTCCGCCGTAAGGTCTCCTCGTCGACCCCGCCCCGCTCCCTCAGAGCTCCACCCGCCTCAGGAGCTGCGCGTTGACGGCCACGATCACCGTGCTGGCCGACATGAGCACGGCCCCCACCGCCGGCGTGAGCAGGATCCCCCATGCAGCCAGGGCCCCCGCCGCCAGAGGAATCGCCACGATGTTGTAGCCCGCCGCCCACCAGAGATTCTGGAGCATCTTCCGATACGTGGCCCGGGACAGGGTCACGATCCGAGGGATGTCACGAGGATCGGAGCGCACCAGCACGATGTGGCCCGCCTCCACGGCCACGTCGGTGCCTGCCCCGATGGCGATCCCGATGTCGGCGGTGGCAAGGGCCGGCGCGTCGTTCACCCCGTCGCCCACCATGGCGACCTTCTTCCCCTGGGCCTGGAGTTCCCGGATCTTCGAGGCCTTGTCGTCGGGGAGCACCTCGGCGAAGACGGTGTCGATCCCGAGTTCCTCGGCCACGGCATCGGCCACCGCCTGGGCATCGCCCGTCAGCATGGCCACCTCGATCCCCCGCTCCTGGAGCGCCTGCACGGCCTCGAGGCTTTCGTCGCGGATGGCGTCGGCAATGGCGAACACCGCCAGCACCTCTCCGCCGCGCAGGAGGTAGATGGCGGCCTGCCCTCGTCCGGCCGCCTCTTCTGCAGCATCCCGAAGGGAGGAGGGCACCTGGGCATCCTCATCCTTCAGGAGTGCCGGCCCACCCACCTGGTAATCCACACCCTCGACGGAAGCGGCCACCCCCTTCCCCGCCATGGCCCGGAACCCCTCGGGGGTCGGCACGTCGATGCCCCGCTCTTCCGCCGTCTTCACGACACCCCGGGCAATGGGATGCTCGGACTCGGACTCCACCCCCGCGGCGATGCGGAGCGCCTCGTCTTCTTCGGTCCCCTCGGCCACCGTCAGCTCCACCACCCGGTGCTCGCCCAGCGTGAGGGTTCCCGTCTTGTCGAAGACCACCGTGTCCAGGTCGCGGGCCTCCTCCAGCCCTCGGCGGTCCCGGACCAGGAGCCCGTTCCGGGCCCCGAGGGTGGTGGAGATGGCCACCACGAGGGGCACCGCGAGACCCAGTGCGTGGGGGCAGGCAATGACGAGCACGGTCACCATGCGCACGACCGAGAAGTCGATGGGCGCCCCGAGGAGCTGCCAGACGGCCAGGGTGAGTACCGCAGAGACGAGGGCGACGCCGGTGAGGAGCCGAGCGGCCCGATCCGCCAGGTGCTGGGCCCGGGACTTGGACTTCTGGGCGTCGGCCACGAGGCGCATGATTCCGGAGAGCTTCGTATCCTCGCCCGTTCCCGTGACCTCGACCCGGAGCGATCCCTCGCCGTTCAGGGTTCCCGCAATGACCTCCGCCCCCTCCTCCTTCTTCACCGGCCGCGATTCGCCGGTGATCATGGCCTCGTCCACCTTGCTCGATCCCCTGCGCACGACGCCATCGGCCGGGACACTCTCACCTGGCCGGACCAGGACGAGGTCTCCGTCCTGGAGTTCATTCGCAGGGATTTTCTCCTCGCCCGCCTCGGTGATCCGGGTCGCCGTATCGGGAAGGAGCTTTGCCAGCTCCTGCATGGCTCCCTGGGCCTGGTCGATGGAGCGCATCTCGATCCAGTGCCCCAGGAGCATGATGGCCACCAGGGTGGCGAGTTCCCACCAGAGGGCCGAGGCATCGATGAAGCCGAGCTGGACCACCCAGGAAAAGACGAACGCGACGGTGATGGCCAGGGCGATGAGCGTCATCATCCCGGGGAGCCGGGCCTTCAGTTCGTGCAGGGCCCCCTTGAGAAAGACCCAGCCCCCGTAGACGAAGATGAACGTGCCCAGGACCGGAGCGATCCATTCCGACCCCGAAAAGATCGGGGCCTCGTAGCCCAGAAGCTCCTGGATGTGATCCGACCAGAAGACCACCGGGACCGTCAGGACGAACGAAAGCCAGAACCTGTCCCGGAACATCTCCGGGCTGTGACCCTCGTGGGCGTCGTGGCCCTCGTGTTCCGACGCTCCGTGTTTCGACGCCCCGGCCTCCGACGCTTCGGCCTCTGACGCTTCGTGTTCCGACGCTCCATGGGGGTCGTGGTGGCCGTGGTGGCTTTCATGATCCATGGGACGCCTCCGTGAGGACGAGGAACACAGGGATGGTTGCCGACCGAGCCCGGGTCGCCGAGGTTGTGGCATCCTCCGCGGGGCCCCAGGTAACCACCGAAGACCAGGAGACGGAGATGTCTCGAGGACGCGCCATCCCAGGGCTCTGCCGGTGACCTACCCCTCCTCCCTTCGGAAGATGCGAGATCCCGGGTGGAAGCGCTGGATCATGGCCGGGGTCGTCGTGGGGGGCGTGGCCGCCTCCGTGGCCATTGCCGCAAGCTTTCGCGCCACGCTGAAGGCTGACCTCGCCCGCGTGTCGGGGAGGGGCGTTGTCCTTCCCTCTCCCTTCGGCCCGCTGGAGTACCTGGAAGGTGGCGGCCTGGAGGGCAGCGACCTGGAGGGCAGTGACCTGGAAGGCGGTGACCTGGAGGGCGGCCAGCCTCCGGTTCTCCTCGTGCACGGCGCCGGGGGCGGGTTCGACATGGGCGAACTCATGGCCCAGGTCCTCCTCGGGGAGGACGACCGCTGGATCGCACCCTCCCGCTTCGGCTACCTGGGGTCGGGGGTGCCCGAGGGGGCCGGCCCCGCGCTCCAGGCCCACGCCTTCGTCTGGCTCCTGGACGAGCTGGAGATCGACCGGGTCGCCGTGGTGGCCCTCTCCGCCGGGGGCCCGTCCGGCCTCCACTTCGCCCTCCAGTACCCGGACCGGATCTCTTCGCTCACCCTCCTGTCCGCCGGAGTGACCCGGGTCACGGATGAGGTCCAGGACGATGCGGACTGGAAGGGGCGCGCCCTCGTGCGCCTCTTCTCCAGGGACTTTCCCTACTGGGTCTTCACGAAGCTCTTCGAGAGGCAGTTCCTGGGCATCATGGGCGCAGATGCCGAGGTCGTTCGGGCGCTGAGCTCCGAGCAGCGACGCTGGGTTGCCCGGCTCATCGAAAGCATGCGGCCCGTTTCCCTGCGAACGCCGGGGGTGCTCGTCGACCACCACCAGCCCCTTCCCGGAGAAGCCATCTCGGGGATCCGGACCCCCACCCTCATCGTCCACGCCGAGGATGACGGGCTCCAGCTCTTCGAGAATGCGCGCTTCGCCGAGGCGACGATCCCGGGCGCGCGCCTCCTTCGCTTCCCTTCGGGTGGACACCTGGTGATGATCACCGAGGAGGCCATCATCCGGGATCAGGTTCGGGAGCACATCCGAAGCCGGTAGCCCTCTTCCCGGAGAAACCGCCGGGCCCGATCTACCGGACCCTTCGCGCTGTCTGCTCGACCCCGCCCTGGGTCAGCACTAGGCCGGTCACCTCGCCCCCGGGTCCGCGGGTGAAGGTGACCTGGGCACCCACCCCCCTCACGAAGAACCGGTCCACGGCCTCCGCATGGATCGGAAGCCGCGGCTGGCCGGAAAGCTCCCCGTGGAGCTGGCCCCCGTCAATCGTGATGGTGAGCCTGGCACCGGGAGCCAGTTCGTACGTGCCCACGTACGCCCGGAGCGTCGCCTCGGGAAGCTGGACCTCGGTCCGCTCCTCGGGAGGGCGATAGCCCCGGGGGGCAGGCTCCGCCATGGAGTCCCACGCGTAGGCGAGCTGGATCCGGCGGCTGATCTCCCCGATGAGGGGGCCCCCCTGCGCGCCGTTGGTCATGATGGCGAGTCCGTAACCCTTCGCCTTGTGGGCCAGGAGCATGGCCTGGAAGCCCCAGTTGGAGCCGCCATGGGAGAAGTACCATCCCTGGCCCAGCTTGGCGATGCTGAAGCCCACCGCAAAGTCGCCGACCCCGACGGGCGTGAGCATCTCCCGGGCCATGGAGCGGGAGAGGACGCGGTTCGGCGCACCCGAGGCCGCCCCCCCGGCCA
>SKNW01000005.1 GCA_007120305.1 Gemmatimonadota bacterium
CGTGCCTCCACCCCCCGCTCCGCCAGGTCCGCCACCACCGCCTCGGCGATCCCCCCGCCGGTGCGGCGACACTCGTCCACCACGAGGACCGCCCGCTTCCCCTCGGCGGCCCGGGCCACGGCGTCCAGAGGGAGGGGATTCAGCCACCGGACATCCAGCACGTCGGCCCGGATCCCGTGCACCTCCCCGAGGATGCGCTGAGCCTGGAGACTCATGCGCAACCCGTTGGCGTAGCTGACCAGAAGCAGCTCGGCCTCACCTTGAGCCTCATGTGGATATCGTCCCACCTCCCCCGGCAGGATCGCCTCTCCGGGCTCCGGATAGTCCGCCAGCCAGAGACCGTCCCCGTCCTCGTGCAGATCCCGCTCGTGGTAGAGCGCAATGGGCTCGAGAAAGACCACGACCCGCCCGCAGGTTGCGGCCAGCGCCAGGCACCCGCGAAGCATGCGCACGGCGTCATCGCCCCGCGCCGGCGTGGCCAGCAGCAGCCCCGGAATGTCGCGGAGCCCCCCGATGGAGTTGTCGTTGTGGAAGTGCCCCCCGAAGCCCTTCTGGTAGGCGAGCCCGGCCATGCGGACCACCATGGGATTCTGGAACTGCCCGGCGCTGAAGAACTGGAGCGAGGCCGCCTCCCCCCTGAGCTGGTCGACGGCGTTGTGCACGTAGGCCAGGTACTGGATCTCGGGGATGGGGAGGAAACCCGCGAGGCCGGCACCCTGGGCCACGCCCAGGATGGTGGTCTCGTCCAGGAGGGTGTCCATGACCCGCCCCACGCCGAACCGCCGCTGGAGCCCGGCCGTCACGTAGTAGACGCCCCCCTTCTTTCCCACATCCTCTCCGAACACCAGCGTCTCCGGGCGCCGGAGCATCTCGTCGGCCAGGGCGGAACTGAGGTGGGCCGCCATCGTGCGCCTCACCGGGTTCGCGGACTCTTCAGGGAGCTCCCGCCCCCAGAAGGCCCGGCGGGTCTCGGGGTCCACACGCCCCTCGGCATCGGCCCGGACCGCAGCCTCGTCCCAGGGCGCCAGGGGTTCCACCACCTCCGCCACCGACTCCAGGGGGCGCCGGGCCGCCGCCTCCTCCCCCGCCGCCTGCACCCGGTCCCGGGTGGACTCGAAGATGCGAAGGAGCCGGCCCGGGGTCGCGGCGCCTTTCTCGAGCAGACGCCGGGCATTCCTGAGGAGGGGATCCCGGGACTCGGTGGCGTCGATCTCGGCCTGGCTCCGGTAGGCCAGCTCGATGTCGCTCCCGGCATGCCCCCAGAGGCGCACGGTGGCAAGGCGCAGAAAGACCGGCAGTTTTCGGGAACGGCAGAGGTGGATGGCCTCTTCCACCACGTCCCAGACCTCGTCCATCTCGGCGTCGGCGTCGGCCTCGAAGTACCTGAGGTTCCGCATCCCCCCGAAGCTCTCCCGGATCCAGCGCGGGGGCGTGTCAACGGAAATGCCCAGTCCGTTGTCTTCACATACGAAGAGGACAGGGACGGGATTTCCGCGGCGGAGGGCATACCGGGCGGAATTGATCCCGGTGAGGGCCGACGCGTGGTTCGCCGACGCGTCCCCGAAGGTGCAGCACACGATGGAATCTTCGGGGAGGTCGTGGGGCACGTGCCCGAGGCGCCGCGCCCGACCCAGCGCAAACGCCATCCCCACCGCCTTCGGGAGATGGGAGGCGATGGTGCTGGTCTGCGGAGGGACCCACAGCCGCCGACTCCCCCAGACCTTGTGGCGGCCCTGGCTGATGGGGTCATCGGCGCGGGCGCAGATGGAGAGTAGCGTGTCCAGCGCCGGGTCCACCTCGGGGGCCTTCCTCGAGCGGGCCATCATGAGCCCGCCGGAACGGTAGTGGAGGAAGCAGGGATCGGTGAGTCGGAGCTGGGCGCCAACAACGGCATTCTGCTCGTGGCCCGCGCTGGAGATGGTATAGAAACTGCGGTTCGAGGCCTTGAGGCGACGCGCCTCGGAGTCGATGCACCGGCTCAGGACCTGGTCCTCCCAGAGGCCCACCGCCGCGGCCGCCGTGAGGGTGGAGCCGGGACGGAGGGGTCGATCCGGCTCCAGGTGCGGGTCCGGCGCCGAATGCGGATCCAGCCGGGGGGCCGGCGACGCGGAGGGGGCAGCAGCCTTGGCTGCCTCCGCCTCCCGGAGAAATCGGAGGAGATTTTCCTCCACGAGGGTCACGCGGTCAGTGGCCACGAGAGGAAGGGGCTCCGGTCGGGTCAGAGGAGAGGAAATCGGTGGAGAAACAAATGGCGTCGCCGGGGGTTTTCGCCGCGGGTCCCAGGGTTGCGCACGATCTCGAGGCCGGCGATCTGGAGGCCGACCTCGCCGACAGGGTCCCTGCCCGAGTACCCGGGCGCGGCCCGCAACCTACGAAATCCCATGGAACGTGTCGAGCCGAACCGGGTCCGGCGCGCCAGAGCATGGATCGCATGAGGCAGAGAGGTTTTCACGTGAGGAGTTGGGCATGAAGGCACCACGAATTCTTCGCCACATCCTGCTCACCCTGGCGCTGGCCGCCGGGGGGTGGGTGGCCGGGGAGGCCGTCGCGCCCCTCGAGGCGGAAGCCCAGCTTACCTCCGAGGCCCTCACCAACGGGACGCCTCCGGGTCGAGTGCGGGTCTTTCTGGACTGTCAGGCCCGGAACTGCGACTCCACCCACTTCCGTACCGAGATCCCCTGGGTAAACTGGGTCCGTGACCGCACGGACGCCGACATCCACGTGATCTTCACCTCCACGTCGGTGGGGGGCGGGGGAAACCGCTACACCTTCGACTTCCTCGGCCTTCGGGGGATGGCCGGGCGCGACGATCAGCTGACCTACACCTCGGCTGGCTCCGACGTCCGCACCGAACTCCTGGATGGTCTGACCCAGACCTTCTCGCTGGGGCTCGTGCGCTACGCCGTGGAGGCTGGCCAGGGCAATGCCTTCGAGCTCCGAACCCGCCAGGGTATGGCCATGGGCCCGCAGGACGGGAGCGGGCCGGGTGCGGACGGCGCGGATGCCTCTCCCTTCGTCGACCCCTGGAATTCCTGGACCTTCCGCTTCGGCCTCAGCGGGAACATGGACATCCAGGAGCGGCGGTCCGAACAGCGCATCAACCCGACGCTCTCGGCAAACCGGGTCACCGACGACTGGAAGCTGGACTTCTCCTTCTGGTCCAACATCCGGCGTCAGCGCATCGAACTGCCCAACGGACGCGAGATCCGGAACGACACCGATTCCTGGCGGGTTGGCGGGCTGGTGGTCCGCTCCATCTCCGACCACGTCTCCGTGGGCTTCGATACAAGCGCCCGGAACGCCATTTCCCAGAACCAGCGGAACCGGATGACGCTTCGCCCGGCCGTGGAGTGGAACTACTTCCCCTACGCCATGGCGAACCGGCGCCAGCTCATCGCCCACTACGGCGTGGGGGTCGAATACTCGGACTACTACGAGGCCACGATCTTCGGTGCCGAGCAGGAGACCCTTCCCACCCACCGCTTCGCCTTCCAGTACCGGGTGCGGGAGGCCTGGGGGAACGCCGGTGTTGGGTTCGAGAGCTCCCAGTACCTCCATGATACGGGGCTCTACTCCTTCGGGCTGAGCGGCGAGATCAGCTACCGGATCAGCCGGGGGCTGGACCTGAGCCTGTCGGGTGATGCCTCGAGGGTCAACGACCAGATCCACGTGGCCGCGTCGAACTTCTCCGACGAGGACATCCTGCTCGGGCGGGTCAACCTGCCCACCGGCTACCGCTACCAGGCCTCGGTGGGCTTCGGGTACCGGTGGGGCTCGAGCCTCACCAACGTCGTCAACAACCGGTTCCCCGGGTCGGTGCGCTGACGTCGCAACGGGCCGGAGGTCAGCTCGCCCGCAGGCTGCTCCGAACCAGGAGGAGGAGCCCGGTGATCAGGAGGAAGCCCCCCGCCGCCATCACCGGGATGGAGACAAACCCGAAGACGGCCAGGTAGCGGGCCGTGCAGGGAACCCCCGTTCCGCAGGCGCCCACGTCGAGCGTGGGGCGGAACTGGATCATGACGTGGTACAGCGCAATCAGGAGTCCGATCACGGACAGGGGAAGGCCGTAGCTCCAGGCCGCCGGATCCCGGCGTACGAGGCCTACGCCGAGGACCAGTACCAGAGGGTACATGGCGATGCGCTGGTACCAGCAGAGGAGG
This sequence comes from Gemmatimonadota bacterium, assembly GCA_007120305.1. Classification (GTDB taxonomy): domain Bacteria; phylum Gemmatimonadota; class Gemmatimonadetes; order Longimicrobiales; family Gaopeijiaceae; genus SKNW01. Next base: position 4,161 of record SKNW01000005.1, read on the forward strand.
CACGGGATGAACCCCACCACCTCGGAATAGTAGAGACTCCCCGCCGACGCGGCGAAGGCGGTGAGTGCGGCCATGCCCACCAGAAGGGACTCGCTTCCCTCTACCCGTACCACGAGGGCGCGCCGGAGTGAGGGAACCGCCAGTGCCGCCAGCAGAACGAGCCCCAGCGCTCCGGAAAGCAGGGCGAGGGAGGCCAGGGACTGGGTGACGGCGACGAAGTTCATGGGCGGTGGAGGGGGGCTTCCCGAAGGAGCAGCGGGGGGGAGTGACCGGAACGAGAAACGAAGCCTACTCCACCCCGGGCCCCGGGTCCAGATCCTGGTTCGGATTTCGTTCCAGATCCCCGTCTGTCGCGCTCCAGGTCCGACCCGCGAGGCCCTCCCCCACCGGAATGACCATGGGGACGTCGTCCCAGGTCACCGCGTTTGCGGCCTCGGCGAAGGAGAGTCCGCAGGTCTCCTCCTGGAAGTGGGCCGCGCGGGCGGCATCCTCCTCCGAGAGGAAGCGCAGGTGTCGGCGCGCCAGCGACACCACGTGCCCGTGGGCCGTGCGAAAGAGGATCCCGTCCAGCTCCAGCTCTCGACAGAGGGTGACGAGCCAGGCCACCACATCGGCCAGGCTTCCGAGTCCCGGGTGCTCCTGCCCCGGCAGCGGGGGTCGGGAGACCGTGAACGAGGCCCGGGGGTCCTGGAGGAGGAGCCACTCCACGCGGAGCATGGGATGCCCCGGGAGACTCCGGCGATCCAGTTCGAGGCGGAGCTCGACCAGAAGATGGAGCCGGGCCGGCTCTCCCCAGACCCGCACGACAGGGCCCAGGCCGGTGGTGGGATGCAGCTCCACCTCGGGGTCCGGGTACCCGCGGTTGCGCAGCTGGGCGAGGATCCCGAAGCGCTCGAGCTGGGCCACGACGTCCGTGCGGGTGAAGCGATCCAGGAGGAGGGTTGGCCCGGCGGTGCCAGGCGCGCCCAGCGCCGCCAGATCCCCCCGCTCGAACGTCCAGTCGAACGGGTCGCCGCCGGGCGTCGGGCGGTCCCCGCGGGCCCGTGGTTCTTCGGCCCACCGGCGCCCTGCCCGCCCAAGGGCCATGCGCAGGTCGTCGGGCGGCTCCTCCACCTCTCCCGTGGCCAGCCATGCCGCGTAGCGCGCCGTGGCCCGCCAGGCCGAGGCGCCGTAGCCCCCGGCCAGCACAATGGCCAGGGGGGACCCCACCTGCTCCGTCACGAAGCGGTCCCGCTCCAGGAGTGCGGCACGGGTGAGTCGCCCATCGCCGTAACTGTCGTCCGCGCCCGGATCCACCCCCGCCAGGTAGAAGGTGAGGCTCGGGGCGTGGGCTTCCACCACGGGGGGGAGGGTGCGACGAAGGAGCTCCAGGTAGGGTCCGTCCTCGATCCCCGTCCCGAACGCGATGGAGGTGTCGGCCACCGCCTCCAGCGTCTCCCAGTGCTGGTTGTGGAGCGAGTACGTGTACACGCTGGGATCGTCGGCGAAGACGGCCCTCGTTCCGTTGCCATCGTGAAGGTCCAGGTCCACCACCAGCACCGGGGCCTCGAACCCCCGGGCCCGGAGTCGCCGGATCGCCACGGCGACGTCGTTCAGGAGACAGAACCCCGTCCCCCGGGCCGGCCCCGCGTGATGGAACCCGCCGCCGAGGTGGAAGGCGACGCCCCGGCTCCGGAGCGCCAGCCGCGCGGCCTGAAGCGTCCCGCCGGCGGCGAGGCGCTGCATGGCCAGGGCGGCCTGCGCCTCCTCCACTGTCACCTGCAGTCCCAGGATCCGCCCCACCTCCTCCGGGCTCTCCAGGGACCGGAGGTAGTCGGCCGGATGCACCCGAAGGAGGTTCTCCAGTGAGGCCGTGCGGGGGGTGATGACCTTTCGCTCCGGGACCCACCCCTGGTCGAGGAGCCAGGTGAGGATCCGTTCGCCCCGCATGGCATCCATGGGCACCCCCGTCAGGCCCCGCCGGTAGCGGGCGTGGTAGAGAAACCATGGACGGCGTCCGCGTCCCGAGGGAAGAATGCGACGACCGAGGCGCTGGAGCCGGCGGAGAGGAGCCATGGAGGGAAGCTCCCCTTCGGGAGAGGCCGCTGTCAACGTCCGGAATCCTGTTCCCCGGTGGAACGCGCTCCTTCCTCGCGGGTTCTCGGTCCCATGACCGCTTCCGTCACCGCGCTCCGCCTGGAGCTTCGCCCGTCCCGTCGCCCCGAGGCCATCGACCTGCGGAGTCTCCTGTCCGACGCCCTGCGCGACGGCCCGCTGCAGGCGTCCGAGCGACTTCTCTGCATCTCCCACCACACCACGGCCGGTTTTCTGGACCGAAAACTGCGGGACCGACTGGGCCACGACCCAGGGCGTCTCGAGGCCTTTCTCGGGGCCCTGGGTTCGGTCTTCCCCCCCGAGGCAGGCTACGAGCACGATCGCCTGCATCTGCGGGACGAGCTCACCGAGGTGCAGAAGCAGAGCGAGCCCCTGAACGCCGATGCCCACCTGGCCTTCATCGGAGGAGGGTTCACGAACTGCACCGCCCTGCGCACCGACGACCCCCGCCCTCTGTGGTTCGTGGACCTGGACGGCGTTTACCGGGATCGCCACGACATGCCGATCCGCCGCACCCGCCACGCCACCGTTGTGGGCTTCTACCGGGAGGAACTCGTGACCCGGCTCCGGATCGACGTACCGGTGCCAGCCGGGCCGGGGGTGGTTCGCCTCGATGACCCGGAGCACCCCGTGCTTCTGCAGGTCCAGGAAAGGGTCGAACAGGAGGGGATCGCGGCCGGGCGGATCGGGGTTCAGCTTGCCGATCCGGCCCCAGGCGTCGGCATCACGGTGAACGAGTTCGAGGCGCTTCTCATGGAGCGGGACCTGACCCGGGTGCTGACGGATCCGCTGGGTTTCGCCCGAAGTGGCGCGCAGGCTCTCGCCGGCGCCCTCTCCGCTCTCGGGGTTCCCTCAGACCGCCTGCGCCGCCTCCTGGACCGGGCCCTGGCCCACCCGGCTACCCGCGTTCTGCGCATGCAGAAGCACGTGTCCCTGGGAGTCCTTCCCCCGAAGGCTGGAATGGCCGGGGACCCGTGGGTGGACATGGACGCCCCGGGGACCCTGGTGCGAGGCACCTACCAGAGTCCCCTCCTGGTTCAGCGTCGGGGGAATCCGGAGGGTCGACGTTCTCTGGACGTCACCCTCCACCGCTTCCACTGAGCCGCCCCCCCTCGACCTCCTTCGTCAGGTCGGGACAGTAAGCCCCGGGTTCAGATCAGCGTGTGGCCCTGGCTCCCATCCACCGGGATGCAGGTCCCGGTCAGGAGAGAGGCCCGGTCCGAAGCCAGGAAGGCCACCAGGTCGGCCACTTCCTCCACCGTGCCGAAGCGACCCAGGGGAAGATTGTCCTTCACCCAGGTGGCCATGGCCTCGGGATTCTCCTTCACCCTCCGGTCCCAGCTTCCACCCGGGAAACGGATGGAGCCCGGCGCCACGCTGTTGACTCGGATGCCCTCGGGGGCCAGTTCCAGGGCCATGATCCGTGCGGCCGAGATCATGGCGGACTTGGTGGTGTTGTAGATGGAGAGGCCGGGGCCCCCGGCTTCCCGGCCGAAGATGGAGGCGATGAACACCACGGACCCGCCCTTTCGCTCCCTCAGGGCTGGAATGGCCGCCCGGGTGACGCGGAAGGCGGTGGCGACGTTCAGGTCGAAGAGTTCCCGCCAGTCCTCGTCGGTCGTCTCCTCGAAGGGCTTCCGCCGGTTGCCTCCGACGTTGTTCACCACCACGTCCACACCGCCGAACGCCGACCGCGCCGCTTCCACCAGCCGCTCCCCGGCGTCCGCATCGCCCAGGTCCAGGGCCAGCGCCTCCACCTGGGCTCCGGAGCCACGGAGTTCGGAGGCGGCGGCATCGAGCGCCTCCGCTCCGCGGGCGCAGATGACGAGCCTTGCCCCTTCCCGGGCCAGGGCGCCGGCGATGCCGCGGCCAATCCCCCGGCTGGCTCCGGTGACGATGGCAACCTTCCTGTCGAGTCCGAGATCCATGCCTGTCCTGCCTTCGTTGAAGTTCGTGGTGACGTCGACGGGAAGTCGTGGCGACGTCAACGGATGATCCGGCGGGCGCCGCCTGGCCCTGAACCACGTCCAGGACTCAGTCCAGGGGGCGCAGGTTGGCCACGATGGAATCCCGGCGCGGCTCGAGGAAGGGGGGCAGCGCCACCTCCTCGCCGAGGCACTCCACGGGCTCGTCCACGGCAAAGCCGGGGCCGTCGGTGGCCAGCTCGAAGAGAATGCCGTTCGGCTCCCGGAAGTAGAGGCTCCGGAAGTAGTAGCGATCCACCGGACCGCTGTTGGGGATGCGAAGCTCTCCCAGCCGCTCGCTCCATGCTCCGTAATCCAGGTCCGGGACCCGGAACGCCACGTGGTGGACGCCGCCGGCGCCGGGCCGTACGGGGGGAAGATGGGGCTCGGCTGCCAGATGCACCTCGGCATGGGGGCCCGGTTGATTCCCCATGGTCCACCGCTCCACCTCCACCTGGCGTCCCGTGCCTGCCGAGTCCTCCTGCATGAAGCTCCCCTCGCTGCTCATGCAGAGGACCTGCTGCAGGACCTCCCGCGTGGGCCCCGGGTCCGGGACGCTCAGGACCACCGGACCCAGCCCCCGGACCTGGTGCTCCACCGGGACCGGACTGTCGTCCCACGGCGTGGGGGCGTCGCCCGTGCCCCCGTCGACCACCAGGGCAAGGCGCTGCCCCTCGGGATCCTCGAAGGGGAGGATGCTCGCACCTCCCACCTCCGTCACATCCCCCAGCGCCGGCATGGAGGCTTCGGCCAGATGGTTTCTCCACCAGGCCAGGGAGGCTTCGTCCCGCACTCGAAGACCGGTTCGCACGACGCTGTGGGTCCCGCGGCGCTCCCGGGGAACCGGCCAGTCGAAGAAGGTCAGGTCCGTCCCCGGCGTTCCCACGGCATCGGCATAGAAGAGATGGTAGGCGGACACGTCGTCCTGGTTGACGCTCCGCTTCACCAGGCGCATCCCCATGACCCGGGTGTAGAAGGCGTAATTCTCCCGAATCCGCGCGGAGACGGCCGTGAGGTGATGCAGTCCGAGAAGATCCATCAGGGCGTGTCCTGGGGGAGGAGTTCAGGGGAATCCGTGGCGGCAGGGGGCACGACGGGACGTTCGCTGTTCCCGCTCCACTCCACGAACGAGCCGTCATAGAATCGGGCCTCGTGACCGAGCATGCGGGCCACGAAGTAAAGCTGCCCCGCCTGCCCCCCGGTACGGCAGTAGGTCACCACCGGGCTTCCGGGTTCAACCCCGACCTCCGCGAAGAGGCTCTGGAGCGCCGCAGCATCGAGAAAGAACGGAGCGTCATCGGGACCCAGCGTGGTGCGCCAGGGCAGGTTCCGGGCTCCCGGGATGTGACCAGGCCGGACGACGCGGCCCCCGGGAATCTCGCCGCTGAATTCCTCCGCGGGCCGGGCATCCAGGAGATGGAGATCGTGCAGGGAGGCGGGAGACTGGGTGGAGCGCGCCCAGACCAGGTCCGCCACCCGGTCTCCGGAGAGAATGACCCCGGGGTCCGGCGTCAGCGAGAGCTCCCCGGGGGTCGGCGCATCGGGAGATCCTTGGGCCACCTCCCCCCCGGCGCCCAGCCAGCCGGCGAGCTGTCCGTCCAGCAGCCGCGTCTGCGCCCCCAGTCCGACGTAGTCGAGAACCGCCCAGGCGCGTCCGGCCTGCAGGCCGGCGCCCCGGTCGTAGAGGACGATCCGCGATGCGTCGGTGACCCCCCTCTCGCGGAGGCGCTCAGCGAGGAAGTCCAGAGGCGGGACCTGGTTGGGGAGGCTGCCGCGCTCCATGGCCACCGACTCCCAGGGAAGGAAGTGTGCACCGGCCACGTGACCTTCCGTCTGGAAGATCTCCGGATCCGATCCCACCTCGAGGATCACGAGCGAGGCGTCGCCTTCCTCCCGGAGGCTCATCAACTCGTCCGGCGACACGAGGAAGAGCGCCCGGCGGGTCTCGAGTTCTTCCGCGGAGCCGAGTTCCGGAAGAGCGGGCGGGGCCGGCGTCGTGCAGGCCGTTCCAGCTGCACCGAGCCAGGCCACGCCCAGGAGGATCCCGGGAAGAGCCTTCCATCTCCGGGGACCGGGGGTAGGGCCCGGGGGGATCCCCGCGTCAACCGGGAGCGGGGGGAGGGTTCGTGGCGTCGGGGTTGGCATCGGGAAATCTCGGGGCAACCTGGTGTCCCCCCATGGGAGCGAAGGAGAGGGGCGTGAACGCGGAATCGCAGGCCCGCAGTTCCGGGCCTCCATGAGATCCCCCGAAGCGACCCAAGGATCCACTTCAGCCGTGGGTCTTCGATGGAGGATTGCAGCAGGACGCCTCACCGAGCCTCGGCAAGGCCTCACTCTCCCGCGCCGGGGCGTCCCTCAGCGCTTGCGACGGTAGAAGCGCCTGCGAAAGAGGAGGAGGAGGAGGAACGGGAGGAGCGAGGCCACGCCCACCACAAGGAGGACCCACCCCGTCGTCTCCACGGCCCAGGTACCCACCATGGTGTAGAAGACCGTGCTGGGGACGGTGCCGGCCGCCATGGCCACGAGGAACGGGACCCAGCGGATCCCCGTGACACCGGCGCCGTAGCTCACGAGATCCGGGTTGATGAACGGGATGAGGCGACCCAGGAAGACGGCGACCATGCCGCGGCGCGCCATGAAGTCGTCCACCCGGGCCAGGCCGGCCTCCGATACCACGAGCTCCACGCCCGGGCGGCCCACGATCCGGGCGATCCCGAAGCAGATGGCAGCGGCCAGCAGGGCACTTCCGAACGTCAGAACCCCGCCCACGAGAGGTCCGAAGACCATGGCGTTGGCGATGCCCAGCAGGAACGAGGGACCGGGGGGAAAGACCGAGGTGGCCACCTGAAGACCGGCAGAGACGGCGGGGGCCCACGGGCCGAAGCCCAATAGCCATTCCCTGATCCGCTCAGGCTCCCCGTCCCAGAGGAGCTCCCACGCCACGAGGAACTCCCCCCGCAGGGCCGGGTTCAACCCGATGATGGCCACGACGGCCCCCACAAGCAGGAGCGTGGGGAGGAGCGCCAGGGCCACGGGTCCGGTTCGGGAGCGTCGGAGCCTTCCGCGGTCAGCCTCGCCCGAGGTCTCGCTCCGCGTCTCCCCCTGCTCCCTGTCGTCTTCCTCGGACTCCGGACTCATGCCTCGTCTACGCCTCCCATCGCCTGGCCTCCCCTTCCCCTGGCCGACTTCCGCGGTCTGCCTCGTCCTGGCCGTGGTCGTGTCCGCCTGCGGGACGTCCGGGGGCATCGGGTCCACGGACCCCTTCGCCCGGGGAGGGGGCGAGCTCATGCCCGCCTCCGGCCCGGGTTCGGCCACCCGGGCTTCCATCGACCTCGTGGGCATGATCACGGGGGGTCCGGACGATACCCCCCTCGCCGGGGTCAGGATCTCCGTGGACGCCACCTACCCGGAGGCCCACCACGAGGCCACCTCCGACTCCACCGGGGCCTTCCAGCTGGAGGCCCTTGCCCCTGGCCTCTACACGGTGACCGCAGCGCATCCCGGCTTCCAGCCCCTCGACCGCCGCATCGAGGTCGAGGGGCTGCCCCCCGTTCGCCTGGAACTCTTCCTGGCGGCCGAGGGAGAGGAGCGATCTTCCTCCGCCGCCATCCGGGCGCGCCCCGACCCCCTGCAGGCCTCGGGATTCTATTATCGCCGGGACCGGGAAAGCGGTTCCTTCCTGGTGGCCAGCGAGATCCGGTTGCGGGGAGCAGCTTCGGTCTCGGAACTCGTCCTCTCCCTCTCCGGGTTCCGTCTGGCCCCACTGGGGGGACGGCAGACCGTCGTGGGGCGCCGTGGATGCCCGCCGTCCCTTTTCATCGACGGGCTGGACCGCGGCGACATTCGTCAGATCGATTTTCTCGTGACCCTCAACAACATTGCCGCCCTCGAGGCCTACCCAGGCAGTTCCCCCCCGGCCGTGTTCGCCGGCCTGAACACCCTGTGCGGAGCCGTGGCCATCTGGACCCCGCGAGGAAACGAGTAGTCCCTTCCTCCTCCGATGTGATGCTCCGTCCAGGGCGGTGTCAGTCCAGGGGAAAGAGAAAACGAACGGCCGCCACCCGGTCTCCTTCCAGCTGGAAGATCACGGGCTCCACCGGGATCGTGCACGAGGCGCAGCGGTACTCGAGTTCTCCCGGACCCTCTACGTCGGGCGGACCCAGCAGGTCCCGAACGGCAGAGGCGGGCCGTCCGATCCCGATTTCCGGAAAGGTCAGGTGACGGTTTCCGGTCACGAGGGCCTGGGCCAGGAGCCGGCGGCCCTCCGCCGTGCGGTAGACCTCCGCCTCGAGTTCCGGGTAGCTCCAGGTCAGGAGACTGTCCACTACGGCCGGGTCATGGGGGTTCGGGACGGGCCGGGAGGACTCCGCCTGCGGGGCTCCCAGCTGGGTCCGGAGCTCCACCCCGGTCCGAGCGCCCAGGCGAAGTCCGTGCTGGACAAAGACGTCCCGCCGCCCCTCCTGGGTGAAGGACCTGTTCTCGAGGAGGCGGGCGCCGGGATCGGCCCTCGGGGGCTCCACGCCGCGGGGCGAACAGGCCCCGACCAGGACGAGCAGCGCGGCCAGGGCGGAGCCTCGGACCCGGAGCCGACGAGTACGAGGAGACAGGGTTCTCATCCCTCCGGGTTCCAGGGGGAGACCGCTCACGTCCCCACACGGCCCCTCCGCGTGTCCCTGCATGCCACGTCTCATCCTGAACCTCATGCGCGTGCTCCGCTACCGGTAGTTTCCGAACTGGAGTTCCACGCCGTAGTCTCCCTTGCGGAGAAAGGCGATGACCTCCTGGAGGGTGTCACGATCCGGGCTCGTGACCCGGAGTTCGTCGCCCTGGATCTGGACCTGCAGCTTCTTGAGCTTCAGTTCCTTCACGTCCTTGACGATTCTCTTCGCCGTGTCGCTGTCGATTCCCTGGCGAAGGACCACCTGCTGGCGGGCCCGACCCAGAGAACCCGTCTCGGGGTCGGAAGGATCCAGGTTCTTGAGCGGGACCCCGCGCTTGGCCAGCTTGGACACCAGGACCTCGTATACGGCACGAAGCCGGTACTCGTCGTCGGCATCCAGCGCCACGAGACCGGCGGCGCGGTCGAGTTCCACGGTGCAGTTGGTGCCCCGGAAGTCGTAGCGCTGGTCGATCTCCTTGCGGGCCTGGTTCACGGCGTTGTCGACTTCCTGCAGGTCCACCCCGGTGGAAATGTCGAAGGACTGGTTCTGGGCCATGGTCAATGGGGACGGGAGGAACGAAAGGGCGACGGGAGGCCCGGAAGTCGGCAACGTCCGCCGGGCTCCGGCCTGCCGCCGGGTCGAGCCCAAGGTAACGCCTGGGCCCCGGATGCGTCACCGCCTCCGTCGCCTCATGCGCCCGGTCTTCCCCCCAGCCCCACGGCCACCCCGATCCTCCAGAGCAGGAGGTCCGCCTCCGATCGGCGAACGTTGAATTCCAGCGAGCCGTCGGGGCGTTCCGAGATGTCGCCCCGGGTCAGGTACTCGCGCCGGCCACTCCCTACCCGCCGGACGCCAAGGTCCACCGACACGGGCGTCCTCCCCCGGGTTACGGGAAACCGAAGGCCTCCCGATGCCGTCCACGCGAATCCGCCGTCGGAGAAGTTCCGTGTCGAGGCGAAGGCGGCGTCGGGAGGATCCTGGGTACCGCCGACCCGGGAATCGGTGGAGAAGTAGCTGAACCCGGCCGACATCCCGCCGTACAGCCCACCCCCGGTGGGCCCGAGCGGAATGGCCAGCTCGGGTCCCAACCCGGCGGCCACGATGCTGTTCGAGGTTGTGACATCCACCTGGATCCGGCATCCCACGGTGGCGCTCAGGCAGACCCGCTTCGTCTCCTGGCCGTAGACGAGAAAGGCTCCGTCCACCCGGAGGCTCACCCACCCGTCGGGATCGAGCGCCACCCGCCAGAACCCGTCAAGCCCGAACCCCGCACGCACGTAGGCGCGGAACTCCCCCAGGGGCTGGCCGATGACGAAGGCGCCGCCGGCCTGGGTCCGGGGCGCCCAGGTGGAGGCGGACTCGCCCTCCCGGTCCCACGTGCCCTGGGCCGCCGCCGGGGCGGCCAGCGGCAGGGCCAGGGGCAGGGCCAGGGCCAGAGGCAGGGCCAGAAGCCGGACCACCCCCGGGGCGGTGCCCCCGCGCGGCACACCGATCATGGAGCGCATCTCCTCCACTCACCGCCCGCGAAGCCGGATTCCCCGTGCGTGCCGCAGCGGGTTCTCCAGCAGATGGGTCGGGATGAGCAGGGTCAGGAGGAAGAGGACGAGGGCCAGGAGGAGGCCCCCGAGAAGAAGCCAGACGTTTCGCAGCGCAATGAAGAGGA
>SKNW01000076.1 GCA_007120305.1 Gemmatimonadota bacterium
CGGCGACTCCGGCGACTCCGGCGACTCGGGCGACGACGGCGACTGCGGCGACTCCGGCGACTCCGGCGACTCCGGCGACTCCGGCGACGACCGTGACTCCGGCGACGTCGGTGACGAAGGAGGGTTCACCGGGGTTCCTCCCCCAGGTCGGGGTGGGTGAAGAGACGGGTGTGCCCCGCATCCTGGGGGGGCGTGAGGAGCGAGACGCCCACCAGCACCGGCAGGTGGACCAGGAGTCCCACGATCCCCTCGTGGATCTCCCACGGTCGCAGAGCCGGGTTCAGGAAGAGAAACAGGGTCACGGCCGACCCCGCCAGAAGGCCGGCCACGGCCCCCGCCGTGGTGGCCCGGCGCCAGTACATGGCGGCCACGATGGGGGGGGCGAGCTGGGCGATGATTCCGTACGAGGAGAGGAGGAGCACCACCAGGGACTGGTCCTCGTCCAGGGCAAAGACGTAGGCGATGCCCCCGGCCACCACCACCAGGATCCGGATCAGGGAGCGCTGGGTCGCCTCCCCCATGGCCCGGAAGGGTCGGATGCCGTCTTCCACCGCCACCGAGGCCGTGGCATGGAGAAGGGCATCTCCCGTGGACATGGACGCCGACAGCGCCCCCGCGCAGAAGAGCCCGACCACGATCACCGGAAGGTCCACCGAGAGGACGAGGTGAGGGAGGATGAAGTCGGGCTGGGCCAGCTGGTCCACCACCATCACCCCGGCGAACCCGATGAGGAAGACGGGGAGGAGAAAGAGCTGGAAGGTGGGAAAGAGGACCACCGTACGGCGGAGGATCCGGTCGTCCCGGGCGGTGAAGGCCTTCATGAAGAGATGCGGCCACATGGTCAGCCCCACCGCACTCACCAGAATGGCCGAGGAATAGGCCCCCCAGTTCCACGGGTCCCCGGAGGCGGTGAGTCCCGGGAGTTCCAGGAGCTCCGGCCGGTGGGCCAGGATGTCGCGGAACATGGGGCCGATCCCGCCGTGGAGCACCCAGGGGAGGTAGAGCCCCAGGATCCATGCGATCCCCAGCATGAAGATCCCCTGCAGCGTGTTGGTCCACCCCACGGCCGCCACCCCGCTGACCAGCACGTAGATGAGGACGATTCCGTACGCCACGGCCGCCCCCGCCCAGAGGGGGATCCGCCCCTCGGTCACGGCCTCGATGACGATCCCCGCCCCCCGCATCTGGAGGGTGATGTAGGGGATGAAGGCCAGGATGCTCAGGACGGCCACCAGGGCCGAGAGGAAGCGGGAGGGAAAGCGGCCCACCAGGAGCTGGGCCTGGGTCACGAACCCGAACCGGCGACCCAGGCGGGCGGCCCGGGGCCCCAGGAAGTACCAGGGGACGATGCCCAGGACGCCGTAGGAAAGGATGTAGAAGGCGGCGGCCCCCCGGGAATACGCCCATCCCGGTCCGCCGAGGAAGGCAAAGGCGGAGAAGACGGTGGCCCCGGTGACGAAGTACATGACCAGGAGCCCGAACTGCCGGTCGCCGGCCACGTACCCGGCGACGCTGGCCGACGTCCCCCGGCCGGCCCGAAGGCCCACGGCCAGGGTCAGCGCCAGGTAGGCGGCCATGATCAGGGTGATGGTGGCCCAGGACGGCATCATCCCTCCCCTTCGGCTGACCGGTCATGGCGGCCGCGTGCCCGATTCTCGGCCGCATCCAGCCCCAGGAGCACCGCCCACGAGAGGACGATGAGAAACACCGGCCAGAAGAGGGAGAAGGGGAGCCCGAGCACGAAGGGCTCGGCCCTTCGGAAGAGGAGCGCCCCGGGCCAGATCACGGCCAGCAGCACGAGGACGAAGAACCCGGCCACGGCCAGGCGAATCATCCGGATCGACATGGGGAGCTCCGGGCGTGGGAGACGTGAGGGGGCCGCCAACGACGTCGCCCACGCCGCCCTGGGAGGATCCCGGACAACGCGGGCGGTACCGCCGGCCAGGCCGGTGCGGTTCCGGTCAGGACGTCACCGGGCCCGGCCACCTTCGCCAAGCCCCGGCGCAGGTGACCGGGGCCCGGCGTGCCGCGTCAGAGCACCGGCCGTCCCTGGAGCTGCCGGAGCTTCTCCGAGTACCGCTCGTAGAACTGGCGGTGGGCATCCATGAGGTCGATGTCCCGCCCCTCGATGAAGGCCTGGTCGATGGTGGTCGCGTACTCGAGCGGGTTCCCGTCGGTGATAAGGAGCGTGGCATCCTTCCCCACGTCGAGGGAGCCCACCCGGTCGTCGATACCCAGGAACTGGGCCGGATACAGCGTGAGCGCCCGGAGGGCCTCCAGTTCGGGGAGCCCGTTGCCCATGGCCACGCCGGCCTCGTAGGGGAGCCGGTTGGCGTACGGGGCGCTGGTGCCGCCGGAGATGCCGAACCGGACGCCGGCCTCGTGGAGGCGAGCGGGGAGGGCGCGGAGGTGGTCCACCGGCTCCCAGTTCCGGCCCGGCCGGCTGTTCACCGAGCTCAGGAGCACAGGGACCTCCTTCTCGGCCAGGTAGTCGGCGATGTAGCCCGCGTCGCGCCCCCCCACGAGGATGATGCGCATCCCCTCGGCCTCTGCCCAGGTGATGGCATCCTGCATCTGGCGAACGTCGTTGGCCACCACCATCAGGGGGACCTCGCCGTCCAGCACCGGCCGCATGGCCTCCCAGCGCACATCGGTGGCAAAGAGCCGGCCCTCGGTGGCGGCCGCGTCCTTCGCGGCCAGGTAGGCCCGGGAGGTGGCCACCGCATCGTTCAGGTCGGCCAGGGCCTGGTTGTAGTTGCTGGGGCTCTGAGCTCCCGGCCAGTTCACGACGAGTCCGGCCTTGTCCCGAATCGTCATGGTCTCCCAGGTCCAGCCGTCGAGCATCATGGCCGACGCCATCCCCGAAATGAGTCCGCCCGAGGGCGAGGATACCGTGACGAGCACCCCGTTGGAGCGGGTGACCCCGATGTGACGGCTCTCCGGATGGAACGCCACCGCGGCTCGGACATTGGGGTTCAGGTCACCGAATTCGTTCTGGTCGATGGCGACGTCGATCCCGCCGGTCTCGAAGAGCCCCACCGAGCTCCAGGCGTCGATGAGCCCGGGGTAGATGTGCTTCCCCGAGAGATCCACCCGCTGCGCACCCTCCGGAATCGCCACGTTCGTGCCGATGGCGGTGATCACACCATTCTCGAAGACCAGGGTTCCGCCCTGGATCGCCGGGCCCGACACGGGGTGGATGGTGGCGCCCACCAGGGCCACGGCCCGGTCCTGCCTCGGCGCGGGCACCTGGGCGTCCAGCCCGGTGCCGGGAACACTTCCGGCGGGAAGAGCGAGGAGAGCGGCGCCGGCCAGGGCGGCGGCGGCGGCGAATCGGCCCAGCGGCCGGGTCCATGGGTGGGCGCGGGGGTGGGTGCGGTGATCCATCCGGGTCCTCGGGTTCGAGGTGATACGGTTCGGAAGGGTAGGCGTGACCATGTCCATGTGCTTCCTCATCGGCCGGCTCCCACCTTCTGGAGGAGCCGGGCCCGCTCCCGCTGCACGTCGTCGCGCACCCGGAGATCCTCTTCCCGGTCGTAGTAGCGTCGGCCGTCGATCCAGGTCTCGTCCGCCAGCGTCACCGTGGACAGGGGATGGTGGCTCCAGATCACGAAGTCCCCGTCCTTGCCGGGCTCCAGCGAGCCCACCCGCTCGTCGATCCCCAGGACCCGGGCCGTGCTCAGGGTGATCAGGTTCAGGGCATCCTCCTCGCCCACCCCGGTCCGCAGCATCTTGGCCGCCTCCCAGTTCATCCGGCTGGCGATCTCCGAGTCATCGGAGTGGAGCGAGGTGACGACCCCGGCATCCAGGAGGGCCCGCACGTTGTAGTTGGTGTTGTTCGACGCCTCCACCTTGAAGCCGCCCCAGTCGCTCCAGACCACCGCTGCTGCCCCGTACTCGGCGAGCTCCGGCGCCATGCGGTAGGCCTCGACCCCGTGATGGAAGGCATCCACCTTGAAGCCGGCCTCCACGGAGAGGCGCATGAGCATGAGGATCTCGTCCTGACGATACGAGTGGGACTGGACGGAAATGTCGCCGTTCATGATGTCCCTCAGGGCCTCCATGCGCAGGTCCCGGCGCGGGGGAATCCCCTGGCCCGACCGCTCCCAGGCATCCCAGGCCGCCACGTACTCCCGGGCGGCCTGGAAGTGGTCCAGGATGATCTGCTCCACTCCCATCCGGGTGTTCGGGTAGCGGTTGGGATTCCGGAAGACGTTCTCGCCCAGGGCGAACTTCACCGTGCGCTTCGCCCCCTCGAACTTGAGCTCCTCGGGAAGGGCGCCCCACCGCATCTTCACCACCTGGTTCTGCCCCCCGATGGGGTTGGCGGAGCCGTGCATCACGTGCGCGGAGGTCAGACCCCCGGCGAGCTGCCGGTACATCCAGATGTTGTTGGAGGTGAGGACGTCGCCGATGCGGACCTCGGGAACGATGGCGTTTCCGGTCTCGTTCACCCCTCCGGAGAGCCCGGAGTGAATGTGGGCGTCGATGAGCCCGGGGGTCACGTGCCGGCCCGTGGCGTCGATGATCTCGGCGCCGGATGGAGCCTCGATCCCCTGCCCTACCTGCGCCACGCGTCCCCGGGTCACCAGGAGGTCGGCGTTCTCCAGGCGGCCCTGGGGCCCCTGGGTCCAGATGGTGGCGTTCCGCACCAGCACGTGCTCGGGCTGGTCGGGGATGCCGTTGCGGCCGAACTCCATGGCCGGGGGAAGGTCGTCGTAGTTGACGGGGGCGAAGCTGGGTCGTCCGTCCACCATGGAGAGGCTGAAGGCGTCACCGGTGGGGGAGGCCGTCCCCTGGCCGTGCGCGCTCCCGTTTCCGGTTCCGAAGGCGCTGCCGTTCCCGTTCCCGTTGCCGTTGGCACCCGGATCGGCCCCGGTCTCCGGGGTCGAAGCCGCCCGGTCGGCGCGGAAGTTGATCCGGGAGCCGTCGGGAAGCTCGCCGTACCCGAAGAGGGTTCCGTCCTCCACGGTGGCCGAGAGGCGAACCGCCCCCTCCTGGCCCAGCACGTCGCCGGGCATGGAGAGGGTAAGGCGCCGCGACGGGGCAGCCAGGCTCGCGGTGGTCAGGGTCACCTCGCGGCCGCCTGCGCTGAAGGTTCCCGAGAGCCGGCCCGGCTGGCCGCTCAGCTGCAGTTCACCGCGGAGCGAGGAGTCCCCCAGCCCGGCCACCACCCAGCGGCCACGCGGGTCCAGGCCGTCCTCGGTGTTGACCTGGAACCGCTCGCCGTCCACCCAGACATCGAGGATGCGGGTTCCATTGGCAAAGACGTCTCCGTCGGCCACCACCAGGTTGGCCACCTTCCCGCGGGCCACGGTGCCGTGGGTGCGATCCACGCCCAGGAGCCGAGCCGGCGTCGTGGTGAGGGCGGCCAGCGCCACATCCGACGGGAGCCCCCGGTCCACCGCGGTCCTCAGATTCCGCAGGAAGTCGCTCCCGTTGGAGAGGCCGTCCGCCGTGAGGGCGAACTCCACGCCGGCCGCCGCGAGGCGCCCGGGATTCTCCGGGGCCAAGTCCCAGTGCCGAAGGGCCTCGAGGCTCACCCCGAGGGTGGCGTCGGGGGTGGATACGTTGGGCGCCGACGGAAAGTCGAGGGGGAGGATCAGAGGCCGACCCGCGGCCCGAACCTGCTCCAGAACCCGGTACTCGAAGCCATTTCCGCGGAGCCAGAGGTCGAGGGAGAACTCATCCGCGATGCGCAGCGCCCGGAGGAAATCGTCCTCGTCCCGCGTCTCCACCACCAGGGGCCGGTCGCCCCGAACCACGGGGACGAGGGCCGCCAGCGCCCGGTCCTGCTCGGGGCGCCGGAGACCGTCCGGCTGGGCAGCCCAGGCCCGGTGGGCCCGGTCGTACCAGTCCGCATCCAGGAGATTCTGCCGGATGAAGGTGATGGCCCCCATTCCGGAGGTGGGGTAGCCAGGCCCAGCCCGGTTGTCGCGGACCATGGCCAGGCCGTGGACCACGTCACCCCGGACCACGCGCTCTCCGGGCTGTCCTTCCCCCAGGTTCACCACGGCCCCCGCCCCGCGGAAGATCCCGAGGCGCGGGAGCGCCAGCGCGGCGGTGAAGCCCTGGTTCCGGAGCTCCTCGCTGCGATCTCCGTTGTCGGAGAACTCCTCCACGGCCGAGGTGAAGGACCGGACCTGCCGGTTCCAGTTCACCGGCCCGCGGTCGCCGTTCTCCGGCACCGAGGTGGGCATCCCCACGTCCGCATAGGCGTCGAGGAATCCGGGGTAAACGGTCTTCCCGGCCAGGTCCCAGACCCGCGCACCCGCAGGGGCGGCGAGGTTCGCGCCCACCGCCTCGATGACCCCGCCACGGATCACCACCGTGGCGTTGTCCAGGACCTGACCGGGGGCGACGACGACCCTGGCCCCGGTGAGGGCATGGAAGTCGGGCGAGTTGTCACGAAGTCCCACCGTGGGGGCCGTCTGCGCCAACAGGGGAAGGGGAATGAGCGCCATCGCGCCGAGGAGGAGCAGGGACCGACACCTCATGGAGCCTCCTTGAAACCGCAGTCTGCGTGGTGAATGAGCCGGGTAGATGTAGGCGCCGAACCCGCCCCCGTCAACTCCAGGAAGGACCCGCGGATGCGTCGGCCGGTCCGAGTTCAGCGGATCCGACGCCCGATTCGGTCCCAGCGTACCTCCCGGATCCAGGAGAGGGATTCGGGAGAATCCCGGTCATAGGAAAAGTAGAAGAACATGGCCCGACCCTCGAGCCGCCAGGTCTCGATGAGGCCCCAGTAGCGGGAGTCCAGGGAGAAATCCCGGTTGTCGCCCAGCATGAAGTAATGGTCCTCGGGAATCACCAGCGGGCCCCAGGTATCGCGGGTGGGGCGGTACGCCGCGGCGTCCGTTCCCGGCAGGAGATGCGCCCGCTGCCACGACATCCATGGATGCTCGTGGTCGCCCGAGAAGTCATCCCACCTGACCCATGGCTCGGAAATCCGGTCACCATTTCGGAAAAGGTGCTTGTCTCGCATCTCCACCGTGTCGCCGGGCATCCCCACGATCCGCTTCACGAGCTTCATGTCGTCTTCGTGCGACGGATCAAAGACCACGACCTCGTTGAGCCCCACCGTCCCGTAGCCCGGTGTCCGGATGTTCGTCCCGGGGATACGGGAGCCCAGCGCAAGGCGGTTCACCATGAGGAAGTCCCCCACGAGGAGGGTGTCCTCCATGGAACCGGAGGTGATGACGAAGGTCTGGACGAGGAAGGTCCGAATCACGATGAGCAGGACAATCGTGATTCCCAGGGACTTGATCCATTCCATGGCCTCGGAGCCGCCCTCAGCCCGGGGTGGACGCCCCCGGCCCGTGGCAGCCCGACGCCGATCTCCCCTCCGCCCACCCGTGTTCCCCCCGCTCTTCCCGGATCTCGTCACGAAGCTGCTCCGTCATGGGTTTCGGCCGGGGGCGGCGTCCTGCGCATCGCGCGGTCGCCATCCCGACCCCAGAAGCACGGTCACCTCCACCAGAAGGGTGGGGTCGTGCTCCACACGTACCTGTTCGATCCCTAGCCGATCCGCCACCGCCTGGGCCGCCGAGGCATCCCCGGAACGCAGCACTACCGAGGACCCCTCCTGGCCAAAGCTCGCGGCATTTCCGTAGTGGACCACGTCGAATCCGGCGTCCCTCAGGTCATCCCGGACCGCCGCCGCCACCCCCGGCACCCCCCCGGCGTTCAGCACCTCGACCCGGATGCGATTCCCCGGTGCCGGGATCGGAGGGCGATTCATTTCCTCCCTGCCTCCGGATTCGAGGGTCCGGGGCACCATGGCGTCATCATCCACGAGGCCCGCCGCCATCCAGACCCCGAAGCCGGCGAGCCCCAGCACCAGGAGTCCGCCCAGCGTCCTGCGCCAGCTGCCTCCCCGGGAGCGTGACGGCCGACGACGGGAACCGCGCCGGGGACTCACGACCCGGTCTCCGGGGATCCCGCCCCCTGGGCCCCGACCTCCGGGGCGCCGCGGTCGTTCCAGAACCGGACCGACCGGGGATCCAGCCGCTGCCCCGCCTCCAGCTGCCAGGTGAGGCGGGCCCGGATGACCTCCGCCAGGACCTCGGCGGATCGGTGGGGAAAGCGGTCCCGAAGATCCCGGCGCCACTCCACCCGGTCGCGGCGCCCCGGCTCCGCCACGTCGGCGACGAAGAGGGCATGGCCTGCCGCATCCAGGCGGGGATGCCCCACGGTGTGGTAGGCCACGGCCCGGAGGAGCCCCGGGTCATGCACCCCTTCCCTTCGGAGGCGAACGGCGGCCGCGGGACCATGCAGCACCTTTCCCGGAAGGTGCCGGAGGGAAGGAGGCACCCGGGGCCGCAGTTCCCGGGGTGGGGCATCGCGGAGGGCGTCGTGCAGGGTACCCGCGGCACACCACCGGATGCACTCTCGCTCGGGAAGCTGCAATTCCTCGGCCCAGCGCTCCAGGAGACGTCGAACCCGCTCGATGTGCTCCCGTCGCCGCGGTCCGGCCACGGCCCAGTCCGGGAGTTCACCCCCGGCCGCCCGCTCCACCATGGGGTGAAGGGGGGCGGGCTTCCCCGGCTTCGGTGGAAGAGTCAGGGGCATGGGTTCACGGTTCCTGCACGGGGCCAGGGATGCGGGGGTCGGGATCGTCGGCGCCCAGGACCACGTTGTCGATGAGGCGCGTCGTGCCCAGCCAGGCGGCCACGGCCAGGAGGTGCCCCGGCCGCGCATCGTCGACCCGCGCCAGTGTCCCGGGGTCAACCACCTGGGCGTACTCGAGACGGAAGGAAGGAACCGGCTCCCCCCCGGCCTCGGCTGCGGAGCGCCCCAGACGATCCCGGACCCGGGTCTCCAGCGCCGCACTCCTCCCCTCTCCATCCCGGAAGGCCAGGTCGGCCGCCTCGAGCGCCTGGAAGAGGTGCGGGGCTACTTCCCGCTCCGGCGCGGAGAGATAGGCATTCCGGGAACTCATGGCGAGTCCATCGGGCTCGCGCACCAGGGGAGCCACATCGATCTCCACCCCCAGTTCCAGGTCGCGGCTCATCTCCCGCACCAGCGCCACCTGCTGCGCATCCTTTCGACCGAAGACGGCCACGTCCGGACGGACCAGGCCAAAGAGCCGCGCCACCACGGTGAGGACCCCCTCGAAGTGCCCGGGACGAAAGGCGCCGCAGAGGACGTTCCCACCGGGTCCCGGATCCACCCGGACGCGCGGCGGTCCCTCCGGGTACATCTCCTGCACCGAGGGGGTGAAGGCGAGGACCGCACCCCGGGTGGAGGCCAGCTCCAGGTCGCGCCCCAGGCTCCGGGGGTAGCGATCCAGGTCCTCGCCGGGGCCGAACTGGAGGGGATTCACGAAAATCGAGAGGACCACGTGATCCGCCATCGAAGCGGCCCGGTCCAGGAGGGCAAGGTGGCCAGGGTGGAGATACCCCATGGTCGGAACGAGGGCCAGGGTACCCCCGCCCCGCCGCAGCCGGTCGAGCTCGGCCTGCAACTGGCCCCGGCTTGCGGCCACCGGCAGCGATCCCGCTCCGCTCGCTCCCCGCTCCCTGCTGTCCCAGGAGACGGGGGTCACGCGGGTCCCTCCGGGTCGAAGGTGTGCTCGGGACCCGGGTACCGCCCCTCGCGGACCTCCTCCACGAACGCCGAGACCCCTCGCAGCGCCTCGCCGTGGAGGTCGGAGAACCTCCGGAGAAAGCGCGGCGTGAAGCCGGGATTCAGCCCCAGGGCATCGGGGAGGACGAGCACCTGACCGTCGCAGCCCACCCCGGCGCCGATCCCGATGGTCGGGATGCTCAGCTCGCCGGACACCTGCCGGGCCAGCGGCCCGGGGACGAGCTCGAGGACCACGGCGAAGGCCCCGGCCTCTTCCATGGCCAGGGCCTCCTCCCGCATCCGGGTGGCGGCTGCGGGATCCCGTCCCTGCACCCGGTACCCGCCCAGGGCATGGACCGACTGGGGGGTGAGCCCCAGGTGGGCCATGACCGGGATTCCGCAGGCCACGAGGCGCTTCACGGTGGCCACGGCCACCGCATCCCCCCCCTCCAGCTTCACCGCCTCGGCCCCCGTCTCCTTCAGGACCCTACCGGCGTTGCGAAGGGCTTCCTCCACCGACACCTGGTAGGTCAGGAAGGGGAGATCCACCACCGTGAAGGTGCGGGGAGCCCCCCTGCGCACGGCTCGGGCGTGGTGGATCATCTCGTCGAGCGTGACCGGGAGGGTGGACTCGTACCCCAGGGCGACCTGGCCCAGCGAATCCCCCACCAGGATCATGTCGACCCCGGCTTCCTCCAGGATCCGGGCGAAGAGCACGTCGTAGCAGGTGAGAACCGTGATCTTCTCCCCGCGTCCCTTCATGGCCAGGAAATCGTGGACGTTGGCCCGCCGGCCGACACTGCCTTCGGGGGATGCGGACACGGAATCACCGGGGGCTGGAGGAGGGCGGGGTGTCGGGACGCGCGCCGGCCGGGGATGCGACGGCACACGCCGGGGACGCACGGGCCGGAAACGGAGTTCGGAAGGAGGGTGAATTCCATGCCCCGCTCCGGGAGCACCCGGGCAGCGCCGGACGATAGACAAGGGGGGTAACGGTGTCAAACCCCGCCGAGCTTCGGTATGCTACGGTCATGAGCCTTCGATGGGATCCTCTCCTGGCCCGTGCCCTGGCGCGGGAACTCGACCCGGCCCTCCGGGGCCGCCGCGTCCGCGCCCTCCTGCTGGACCCCGAGAACCGGAAGGTTCTCCTCTACCTGCGGGACGCTACCCTTGCGGTGGAGCTTCATCCGCAGGCCGGTTGGATCAGCCTCCTCGAGGCCGTGGAGCCTCCGGCAGAGGCCCGCCCCCTTCCCTGCCGTGTCCTGTCGGTGGAGGCACTCCCCGACGAGAGCGCCCTTCGCCTGGATCTGCAGCGAATCCGTGGGAAGGACGAGGGGGTGGAGCTCATTCTGGAGTTCGCGGCGGGGCGCGGCAACGCCCTGGTGGTCGGTCACCGGAGTCGACAGCTTCGCCACGTCCTTCTTCCCCGGACGTCGGGGGGGCGTTCCCTCGTGCCCGGTTCCCCCTGGACCCCTCTCCCCACCGGGGACCGGCGCGGTGGCCCCGGTACCCCGCCCCTCACGGAGCCGGAGTTCGATGCCATGGTGGCCCGCGGGCGGGCCGCCGTGCTGAAAGGGGTGGCCTGGGCCTCGTCCATGAACGTCGAGGCGCTTCTGGGTCCCGGAGGGTGGACGCTCTTCCAGGCCATGCGCGATCCCGAGGCGTGGGAGGCCTGGCTCACGCCGTCCCCCAGGGGGCGAGTCCTGTACCCGATCCGCCTCGACACGGTTTCCGGCCCGGACGCAGACCCCGACGCGGACGCGACGGAGGCCTCGAGTCCCGGCGTGGATGCGGATTCGGGGGCCGAGCGCCTTCCTTCCCTCCTTGACGGGATGCGGAGTCTTCGGGCCCGGCAGGAGGGGAACCGTGGGGCGGGCCTCCTCCTCCCCGGGCCGCTGGTGGCCCGGGCCGAGGAGCGGCTCCGGCGCCTGGAGAGGAAAGCCGCGGCCCTTCGGCGGCAGCTGAAAGGGGCAACCGACCCCGCCCCGCTCCGGGCGGTGGGGGACCTGATCCTTGCCCGGTTCGCCCAGGTGCCCACGGGGAAGGACAGCGTCCAGCTCCCCGACTTCGAGGGCGGAATGGTGGAGGTGGCGCTGGACCCGACGCTCCCGGTCCACGAGAACGCGCGCCGGTACTACGACGAGGCGGCCCGGGCGGAACGGGCCCGCACAGAGCTTCCGGACCGGGTGTCCGCGGCCGAAGGCGAGGCCCACACCCTCGCCACGGCCCTGGACCGGGCGCGGGAGGGGAGCGGCGACGCGGGCGAGCTGGGGGCCATCCTCGGGCCGGATCCGTTCGGGGTCGGGTCCGGCGCTGTCGGGTCCGGCGATCCCCGGGCGGGAACAGGACGGGGCCAGCGGCAGGGGCGGCGTGGCGAGTCAGGGGGAGGGGCCCTTCCCTACCGGCGGTTCACGAGTTCCGGCGGGCTCGAGATCCGGGTGGGGAGAGGGGCGCG
This sequence comes from Gemmatimonadota bacterium, assembly GCA_007120305.1. Classification (GTDB taxonomy): domain Bacteria; phylum Gemmatimonadota; class Gemmatimonadetes; order Longimicrobiales; family Gaopeijiaceae; genus SKNW01. The sequence continues at coordinate 12,023 of SKNW01000076.1, forward strand.
AAAGAACGACGAGCTCACCTTCCGGCACGCCGCGCCCGATGACGTCTGGCTCCACGTGCGGGAAGCCCCCGGCGCCCACGTGGTCCTCCGGTGGCGCGGCGCCGGGAACCCCCCGGCCCGCGACCTGGAAGAGGCCGCCATCCTTGCCGCGCTCAACTCCGACGCCCGCCATGCCGGGCTCGTTCCCGTGGACTGGACCCGGCGGAAGCACGTTCGGAAACCGCGGAAGGCGCCTCCGGGCGCGGTGCTTCCGGAACGGGTCCAGACGGTGTTCGTGGCACCGGACCCGGAGCTCCCGGCACGGTTGTCCACCTCAGACGGCTGAGCTCGCCGCCCCGTCCATGGCCTCGCGCAGCCCGGCCAGGAACCGGGCCCCCGCCTCCACCCCTCCCTCGGCCACGGCATCCACCAGGGCGCTCCCCACCACCACCCCATCGGCCACGGCCCCCACGGCCGCCGCCTGCTCGGGGGACGAGATGCCGAAGCCCACGCCCACGGGAAGCGAGACCCGGGCACGGATCGCCTCGATCTCCCGCCCCAGCGCCTCCCGAAGCTCGGTGCGGGCGCCCGTGACACCGGTGCGCGAGATGTAGTAGAGGAATCCCCCGCCTCCCCGAGCCACCTCGGCGATGCGCTCGGGCGCCGTGGTGGGCGCCAGGAGCCGGATCAGATCCAGCCCGCCCCGGGCCGCCGCCCCCTCCAGCTCCGCATCGGCTCCGGCCGGAAGGTCGGTGAGGAGTAGGCCATGGGCCCCGGCCTCCGCCGCCTCGCGGACGAAGCGATCGATCCCGAAGTGATGCACCGGGTTCAGGTAGGTGAAGAGGACCACCGGCGTGTCCCTGAGGGCGCGGAACTCGCGCAGGATCTCCAGCGCTCCCTTCACCGACATTCCCGCCTCCAGCGCCTGGAAGGTGGCCCGCTGAATGGTGGGGCCGTCCGCCAGGGGGTCGGAAAAGGGGATGCCGAGCTCCAGCACATCCGCCCCGGCATCCGCCGCCGCCACCAGGAGTCGAAGGGAGGCATCCCGGTCCGGGAACCCCGCGCAGATGTAGGGGATGAGGGCGGCCTGCCCCTTTTCGTTCCGGGTCCGGATGGCCCGGGAGATGGGCGAGGACGAGGGGATGGCGGGAGCGGGTGTATCGGTAGCGAGGGGGGCCGACTCTGGCCGAACGGGGGAGGTCATGGTGCGTCCGAAGGGAGAGGAGAACTCAGGTGACGAAGTCCGCCACGTTGATGCCGTAGCGGTTGGGGTCAGCCGTCTTGATGATGGAACGACGGGGCTGGCCGGTGGCCGGATCCAGGGCATCAAGGCGCACCACATAGGGATCGGCCACGGGCACGCCCATGGGATCCGAGAGGATCTTCACTTCGGGCCGGTGGAGCTGCTCCGGGTCCGTGTTGGCCCGGACGACCACCGCCAGTTCATAGGTGTCCAGCACCACCAGCGTCCCCACCGGATAGACTCCGGTGGCGGTGATCAGGGCCTTCACGATCACACGGTCGAAGCCCCGGACCGGGTTGTCCCGCATCTCGCGCAGGACCTGGTCCGGCGGCCAGGGGCGGAACTGGTAGGAGCGCCGCGAGGTCCCCGCATCGAAGGCGTCGGCCACGGCCACGATCCGGGAGAAAAGCGAGAGCTCCCGGCTTCGCCGGCACTCCGGGTATCCCGTCAGGTTCGTCTTCATGTGATGCTCGTAGGCCATGAGCATCTGCCGGTAGGGGACGTCGTTGAAGCCGTGGAGTTGGAAGAGTTCCAGGAGCCCATCGGTGGGATGCTCCTTGATGGCCATCCATTCCCGGTCGTCCAGTGCCCCCTCCTTGTTCAGGATCTCCGTTTCCACCCGCATCTTCCCCACGTCGTGGAAGAGCGCGCCCAGGCCCAGCTCATAGAGCTGTCTTCGCTCCAGACCCAGCCGCTGTCCGATGACCACCGAGAAGATGCTCACGTTGACGGAGTGGGTGAACGTGTACTCGTCGAACTCCCGGAGGTGGGTCATGGCGATGATGGAGGGCTCGTTGGCCAGCACCTGGTCCACGATGTTCTGCACCGCCCGCTTCACCTTCCGCACGTTCACGGCCCTCCCGATGCGGATGTCGGTGAGCACGTCCTTGGCGGTCTGAACCGACTGGGCATAGGTCCGGCGCGCCACCTCCATGGTCTCCTCTTCCAGGTCCAGGTCCCGCAACTCCTGCTCGGGCTGGGTGGAAAGGTGGGCTACCGGGGTGGCGGCCAGCCCGTCGGAAAAGGCCTCGTAGGGATCTTCCTCGGCGGGGGAACGGAGGAGGAGGGAAAGAAACGGAGTCCACTCCTGGCGGGTCATTCCGGGGACCACCACCACTTCCCCGATTCCGTGCTGCTGGAGGGCCCGGGCCACGGCGCCGAAGGTGGAGAAGTTCCGCAGGTCGAGCCTCAGCCGGACCTCGTTCAGGAAGAAGAATTCCCCGACGGTCCGGAAGGACATGCCCTCCTCCTTCCGGAGGACGTCGACCACGGCCTCGTGAAGATCCAGGAGGGCGC
>SKNW01000064.1 GCA_007120305.1 Gemmatimonadota bacterium
CGGGCTCCTGGGCGCCGAAGTACCCGTAGGCGGTAAGGGTGGCGTTGTAGAAGGTGCCGTGCTCCACGTAGAGCGCCACCACCTCCCGAAAGCCGGGGGTGTCGGGGGTCATGACCTCCAGCGATGCGTAGGCGGAGCGGTCCGAGGGCATGGCATCGCCGCCCTCGAAGTGCTCGATCCGGTCGATGCCCATGCGAATCGCATCCCGGGGGTTCACGGAGTTCCGGAACCCCGAGTCCAGGTGGCCGGTCACCGTGGCGCCGTGGGCGTGGGCCGCCTGGATCAGCGCCTCCAGGTGCTCGGGCGAGATCCCCTTGGCCTTGAACCCGTGGGCACCCTGGGCCACCCAGTGGTCCACCTCGGCCCGGATGGAGTCGGCCGAGATGTCGCGGCTCCACCCCTGGCGCCAGCTCCCGTAGTAGGGGCCCGAGTTGAAGAGGCGGGGGCCCACCCGGGTGCCGGCCTCGAGAGCCAGGCGAAGCTCCCGCATCCCCACGGGGTCCACCTCGCCGGCGGGGAAGGTGGAGGTGACGCCGTTGGCCAGGAAGAGGGCAGGGTAGACGGTGGTGTCGTCGATGCGACCCTGCCCCAGGAGGTCCACGGCGTAGTGGGCGTGGAGGTCGAAGAGGCCCGGGATCACCGTGTCCTCGCCCGAGAGCTCGATGCGGGTGGCGTCGTCGGGAAGGGGCGTTCCCTCGGGGAGCCCGATGCGGACGATGACGCTGTCGGCGATGACGATCCCCGGGTTCGGGATGCGGAGGTCACCGGTGGCGTCGAAGAGCCAGCCCCCCTGGATGACCAGGGCGCCGTCGGGAACGGCGACCTGGGCGTCGGTCCCGTCGCAGGCCGGGAGGGTCGCGAGAAGCGAGGCCGCCAGGAAGAAGGCGGCGAGGCGCGGGAAGCGGGCGTGGACGGCAGGGAAGGGGAGGGTCATGGGGCCGGGCGGTGGAGGGCGGAATGGGATGTGGATGATTCACCCCCGGGGCTCGATCCACAAGCGCCGGCGCCACTGCCGGTGCCAGTCCCGGTGCCGGTGCCGGTGCCGGGGTCGCCGACGCCTGCGGCTCCCTGCGGCCAGCGACCCTGGTTCCATGAACCTTGCCGCAGATAGGGGTACCACCGCACTTTGACGGGAGGAATCCTGCCCCCGGGCGACCACGACCATGGAAGGTCCCGCATGACTCTGGAAGGCCCCGCATGACCACGACCTGGACGGAGCTCCTGATTCTCCTGGCCATTGCCGGCGCCTGCGGCTTCGTGGCGCAGGCCATTACCGGCTTCACCCGGGGCGGGTGCCTCGTGTCGGTGGCCCTGGGCTTCGTCGGTGCCCTGGTCGGCCTCTGGATCGCCGGCTTCCTGGGGCTCCCCGCCGTCTTCGCCGTGCAGGTGGGCGAGCAGACCTTCCCGGTGTTCTGGGCGTTCGTCGGGGCCCTGGTGCTGGTGCTGGTGCTGGGGATACTCACCGAGAAACGAACCTGACAGCGCCCGGGGGCGAGCCCTTCCGCTGCCCCCGCATCGACGCGTCTTCGGTTGCCGGGACTACCGTCCGCCGCAGGGATTCTCCGGCACCCGCACCGGACGGTACGAGTAGTTCTGCTCGCTGAGGACGCCGTTCGTGGCCTCGAAGTACTCCTGCCAGAAGTCCTTCACCACCTGGCCCGCCTGGGTATCGGTTCGAGCTCCCACCACCACGAAGCATGCGCCGCCGAAGTCGGGAAGGCGCCCCTGCGATGCCCGGTTCTGGATCCAGTTCGCAGGCGGCATGCGAATGAGCCCCTCCATGTTCATCTCGTCGGTGGCCTGGAGCATGTCGGAGAAGAGGATCACCGTGCTCCGGTGCCCGGGGTAGGCCCGGATCTCCTCGGCCACGTCGAAGAGGGTGGAGAGGATGTCGGTGCCGAGGAAGTTGTCTCTCCCTGCGGGGTCCGTGAAGCGCCTCAGGTAATCCCGGGCGTCCTGAAGAAAGCGGGCCCGGCTCACCGAGTCCCGCTGCATGACCCGGTTCTGGAACTCCCTTTCCGGGACGCCCTGCGCCCAGCGCATGGGGCTCTCGTCCAGCGAGAGCTGGAGCAGCTCCACCGCCGCCACCCGGTCTCCGTGCGTCAGCTCGTTCAGCTTCTGGGCGGTGAGGCGCTGGTACATGTCCAGCTCGTCGGCCGTGATGCTGGTGGAGCGGTCGTAGACAAAAATGACCTGCCGTGGCTCTCTGTCCGCCTCGGGGAGCGGTGCATCGTCGTTGGAACCGGAGCAGGCGGGGAGGAGAAGGGCGGCAGCGAGAAGTGCCGGGGCCCAACGGAAGAAAGGCCGGCGGGACGGGGACATCATCATGCGCGCGATTCCTCGGTGTAGCGCCTGCGAAGGTTATCGAACCGGGCCTGGAGGGTCTGGCGTTCCTTCTCGTAGTCCTCCGCCGCGTCCATCTCGAAGAGGGGGCCCAGGCTTGAGCCGTCGCCGTTCTCCTGCGAGAAGCGGACGGGATGCCGGAAGGCGGCAATGCGGTGGGAATCAAGCCCACGGGCCCGGGCGTTCTCCGACCTGTAGAGGGAGATCACGGCCTCCACCTGGGGGATCACGCTCTTCCACTCCTCGTCCTCGCCCCGGGCGGTACTTCGCAGGCGTCGAACATCTCGAAGGATCTCGGCCAGGAGGGTGTTGACCTCGTTGGCCGTGTCTTCGGCCTGTTTCACCAGGATGCCCCGGTCTTCTTCGAACACGTCTTCGTTGAACTCCTCCAGGCGGGCGTCTTGCTTGTGGAAGTAGGCCGCGGCCACGGCGCAGAGCACGAGGGTCAGGTTCAGGAGGAGGATGGGGAAGCTCATCCGGGCCATGGAGGTGGAGTACTCCCGGAGCTCCTCGGCCGCCTCCTCGAGATCGGTGGCCCGGTTCTCGAGCTGGTTGGCCTGGAGGAGGTCGCCATCGGCCCGGACCCACCCGGCCTCCCGGCGGAGTTCCTCCACCTGGGCAATGTCCTGCTCGAAGCGTTCTTCGCCCACGGATCCGAGCATCACCCGGGACTCGAACAGCACCCCCAGGGTCAGGGCGAGTCCAACGCCCGTCAGCACCAGCGGAACCGCACTCTCGAGCGGCGAGCGGCTCGCCACCCGGTCCTTCCGGGCGTTCCGGTCCCAGTGGATCACCAGCTCACGCAGCGAATGCCCGAAGAAGTGGGCGAGCACCATGAGGAAGACGATGACGCCCGCAGCAAGGAAGGCCGCGTCGGGCTTGAGGAAGATCTGGGCAAAGACCCGCTCCGTTCCGGCGAGCCATCCTTCCGAGGTCTCGGACAGAAGGCGGATCTGCCGCTCGGTGAGGGGGTCCCGGGGAAGGAGCGACGAAAAAACCGGGGCGTTGGCAAAGAACTCCACGAAGCCCAGGAAGAAGATGGCCACCATGTAGACGTTGGTGGGGATCCCCCGTTTCCGCTTGCGTTCGCCCTTGGCCAGTTCCTGCGTGACCTCGCGCTGCCGCGTGGTTCGGCGGACCCGAAGCCGCGTCAGGTCGTTGGTCATCCGCTCGTAGCGGTCCACGGCCAGCGCCGTCTTCGGGATCGCGGTGGTGATCCGCTCCTCGATCTCGATCACATCCTGGGCGGCCTGGCGCCGCTCGGCGTTCCGGATTCGCTGCAGGAAGGCCCGGCACCGCTCCTTGAGCTCGTGCTCCGCCTCGGAGGGCTCGGGGTGCTCCGGGGCCGGGGCATCCACCTCGGCGTCGGAGCGGGCGGCGCTTAGTGCATCCTCCCGAAGCGTCTCGATCTTGGCGTCGATGAAGTCGGTGGGGACGCGCCCGGCGCCGTCCCACCAGGGGGCCGACCCGCTTCCGGGGCCCCGCGTCGAACCCTCAGGCGTCATGGTGAGCCTCGTTCATTCGCTGCAGACTCATGAAGTAGGAGCGGCAGGAGTGATCCAGCATGTCTTCCGACAGGCTGGGGGGCCTGCCCAGAAAGGCCGCATAGTCGATCAGGTCACGGAGCAGGTCCCGCGGGTGGCAACCCCGAGGGGCGATCCCGTACCGTATGTAGTACTGCAGGTAGATGAAGTCCACCGCGGACTGCTGGAACTCGACGCCATGGATCTTGCAGAGGCGCCGGAAGATCTCGGTGAACTCCTCCTTGTTGGGGCTCTTGATCTCGATCTTGTAGCGGATGCGGCGCAGGAACGCCTCTTCCACCAGCTCGAAGGGGTCCATGTTCGTGGCAAAGACCACGAAGGGGGCGAA
>SKNW01000011.1 GCA_007120305.1 Gemmatimonadota bacterium
GCCGACGCCGACGCCGACAGCGAGGCCGCGGGCGTCCAGCGCCTCCTCCAGGATCCCGGCCACCTGCGCCTCCTCCAGCAGGAAGGCGTCATGGCCATGGATGGACCGGATCTCGCGGTACTCTCCCCCGGCGGCCTCCACCCACCGGGCCACCTCCTCCGGCGGGTAGAGGAAGTCCCCCTCGACCCCCACCCCCACGAGCCGGCCGCGGAAGGCTCGAAGGGCCGCGGCCGTGCCGCCCCGCCCTTCCCCCACGTCATGGGCATCCATGGCGTGGAGGAGGCGGAGGTAGGCCGCGGGATCCAGACGGGCCACAAGCTTCCGCCCGTGATGCTCGAGCCAGGACGCCGCCTGGAAGACCCCGTCCCCGCGGCGGTCCCGTCCGAAGCGGGCCTCCAGCTCGCCCGGGGTCCGGTAGGTGAGCATGGCGATCTCGCGGGCCAGGGCGAGCCCCTCCTCCGCTCCGCCCAGCTCCAGCGCCCGGCGCTGCACCCGGTTGAACCCGATGCCGTGGGCGGTGTGGGCCGCGGGGGCGGCGAGGACCACCACGACCTCGGCCCGCTCGGGGAAGGAGGCCGCCCACTCCAGCGCCGCCATCCCCCCCACCGATCCACCGACGACGAGGCCCGGGCGCTGGATCCCCAGCCGGTCCAGGAGGGCCCCCACCAGGTGGACCGCATCCCGCAGCGTGGGGGCATCCCCCATGGTAGCCTCGTCCCATGGCAACGCCCCGCCCCCGTAGAGCGCAGGGGTGAGGATGGCCCAGCTCGCCGGGTCCAGCACCCCCCCGGGAGCCACCAGGGTGGGCCACCACGCCTCGGGGTGCAGATCACCGGTAAGGGAGTGGAAGAGCACGGCCACGTTGGATCCATCGGGCGCCGGCACCCCGGAGAGGGTGTAGGGGAGCTCCACCCGCGCGAGGTGCCGGCCCGACGGAAGAGTGACCCCGGTCAGAACCTCCTGGCGCACCTCGTGGCGCACTTCCGCGCACGCGCCGGTCATGACACCCCCCGAAGGGACCGGGAGGTCGGCTCCACCTGTGTTCCTGTGTCCCCCCGGGATGCTGGATCCCCTCCGGATGCATCCTCCACCCGAAGGCCCTCGCTCACCCGCGGCGCGGCACCCACCCGGGTCCCGCCCCGGCTCCCGGGGCGCTGGCCGTAATGGACCACGTGGAGGGGAAGCCCCGCATGGCGCGCCCGGCACGCCGCCTCCAGCTGCACCACCTGCCCCCCGGCCTCCGCCAGGGCCACCAGCGCATCCCAGTCCAGGGTCCTGTGCAAGAGCGCCCCCGGGTGCCGGCGCGGGTCCTGGTCGAAGATCCCGGGCACATCCTTCACCAGGAGGCAGCGGGGGCTTCCCAGCGCCTCGGCCAGCGCCACCGCGGTGAGGTCCGAGCCTCCCCGAGCCAGCGTGACCAGTTCGCCCTCGGCCCCCCGGGCCTGGAAGCCACTCACCACGGGCACGATCCCGGCCCCCAGAAGGGCCCGGAGGGGGGCCGGATCCACCTGCAAGGGAGCGAGATCGACCTGAAGGGGGTCCGCATGCTTCGCATCCTTCGCATGCTCCGCATCCACAGCTCCTCGGCCCAGGGCCTCGTCCGCCTCCTCCACCCAGAGTCCCGCCTCGTCGCCCCGTAGACTCCGCGCGGGGATCCCGGCCCCGAGCAGGGCAGCGGCCAGCACCGACGCGCTCCGGTCCTCGCCGGTGGCCAGGGCCCTGTCACGCTCCCGGCGCACGGCCCCCTCGAGCCCGGGCAGGGGAGCCGCACCCCCCACCCGGGACACCCGGTCCAGGATACGATCCGTGGTGGCGCCGGGCGCACTCACCACCACCACGGAGGGACGCTCCCGCTCCCGGTGGTACCGGATCCGGGCCACGGCGGCCCGCACCCGGAGCGGGGAGGCCAGCGCCGCCCCCCCGAACTTGATGACCAGGGGGGCCCCCCGGGTCGCACGGGCAGCGGGGGCGCTCATCGGCCGATGGCTCCCTGCAGCGCCTGGTCCAGGTCCGCCACCAGGTCCTCGCCGTCTTCGATCCCCACCGAGAGGCGGATGAGCTCGGGGGTCACCCCGGCGGTGCGGCGCTCCTCCTCGGTGAGCTGCTCGTGGGTGGTGCTCCAGGGGTGGATCACGAGGCTCTTCGCATCCCCGACATTGGCCAGCAGGGAGAAGAGCTGGGTGGCGTCGATCACGCCCCGGGCGCCGGCCTCGCCTCCCCGGACTCCGAAGGTGAGCACACCGCCGAACCCGCCCTCGAGGTAGCGTGCGGCCAGCGCATGCGTCGGATGCGAGGGGAGCCCCGGGTACCGGACCCATTCCACCGCCGGATGCCCCTCGAGGAAGCGGGCCACGCGGAGCGCGTTTTCAGAGTGCCGGGCCATGCGCAGATGCAGGGTCTCGAGCCCCTGCAGGAACTGGAAGGCATTGAAGGGCGAAAGCGACGGGCCCACGTCGCGAAGGAGCACGGTGCGGAGGCGTATGGCGAAGGCGATTTCGCCAAAGGTCTCGGCGAAACGGAGGCCGTGGTACGAGGGGTCCGGGTCCTGGAAATGGGCGTGGAACCGCTCGGCCTTCCCCCAGTCGAACCGGCCGCCATCCACCACCACCCCGCCAATGGAGGTGCCGTGGCCCCCGATCCACTTGGTGGCGGAGTGAATGACGATGTCGGCGCCGTGCTCCAGGGGGCGGCAATGGATGGGGGTGGCAAAGGTGTTGTCCACCACCAGGGGGATCCCGTGGCGGTGGGCCACGGCGGCCCATGCCTCGAAGTCGGGAACGTCCAGCGCCGGGTTCCCGATGGTCTCCAGGTAGAGGGCGCGGGTGGTGTCGTCGATGGCCGCTTCCGCCGCCTTCGCCGCCTCCGGGCCCCCGCTCACGAAGCGGGTGGTGATCCCGAGCCGCGGAAGGGTGTGGCGGAGGAGGGCCCAGGTACCCCCGTAGAGGGAGGAGGAGGCCACGATGGAGTCTCCGGCGGAGGCCAGGTTCAGGAGGGTGAGCGTCTGCGCGGCCTGCCCGCTCGCCGTGGCCACCGCCGCCACGCCCCCCTCCAGCGCCGCCACCCGCCGCTCGAATATGTCGTTGGTGGGGTTCATGATGCGGGTGTAGATGTTCCCGAACTGCCGGAGTCCAAAGAGCTCGGCGGCGTGCTCCGGGGAGTCGAAGACGTAGGAGGTGGAGGCGTAGATGGGGACCGCCCGGGCGCCGGTGGCCGGATCCGGCGTCTCCTGGCCGGCGTGGACGGCGCGGGTGCCCAGGCCGCGGACGGGGGCGGCCTCGGGGGCGGCGTCGGACGTCACTTCGGGCGTGAGGGTGCTCATGGGGTGGTTCTCCTTGGGTTGGGCTCGCGCAGGTGGCGCTGAGCCGGGGTGCTGCCGGGGTCCGGCAGGGTGAGTTCCGGGGATGCGAGGGGGGTCCCGGAAACGAAAAAACCCGACCCTCCGTGGCGGAGAGTCGGGCGGGGGAAGCCGGTCAGGTCCGGTTTCTTCAGGTCACGGTCCGGAACCTCCGGCGCACGGCGACCCCCGCCCGTCTCTCCGCATGGGAGTGACGGGGCAGCACATCATCATCATGCCCATGCCGGCCATGGGGCCGGTGCAGGCCTCTCGGCCGGTGCAGGCCATGGGGCCCAGGCAGGTGACGGGGGTCAGGGTTCGCATGATCGGAATCGGGCTCCGGGGTGTGGCTGCCGGCCGGGGGCTGGGCGGGTGCGTCGGGTCGACCGGGCACAAAAAAAGCCCGGTGGCACTCGGCCGCCGGGCGGGTGCACTTTAGCGCGTTGTTTTACGTGGCGGCAAGCAGCGGCAAATGACCACGGATTCGATTGTGAACCGAGAATGGAGGATTTGCTGGGCGGCGTCAAGCCCCGCGTCCGATGCGCATGCGGGCGGCGCATCCCAGGAGACCCGGCTCCTCCACCCGCATCCACCCGATGGCCACCCCGGCGCAGAACCCTTCGAAGCGCCCCTTGGCCTGGAAGCGGGCCCGGAAGCGGTCCTCGTCCAGGAAGGCCGCCAGTTTCCGAACCACCGCGCCCGAGATGTAGACCCCGCCGGTGGCCCAGACCGCCAGGGCCATGTCGCCGGAGAAGGAGGCGAGGATGTTGAAGAAGTCGTCGACGGCGCGCCGGGCCACCGGGTGACCCTGGGCGGCGAGCTCCGCGATGCGGGCGGGCGCCGTCGGATCGTCTGGAGCCTCCAGGGCGTCCCGAAGCGCATCTCCAGCGGCATCCTCCGAGGCGTCTTCGACGCGAGCCCCGGGCGCGGTGCCGGGGGTGGACGGGGGCGTGGCCCCGCCCGCCAGGATCCGATTCGCCTCGAAGAGGTTCACAAGCCCCGGGCCCGAGACCAGGCGCTCCACCGAGATCCGGGGATGCCGCGAGAAGAGCACCCGGATCAGGTCGAGCTCGTGCTCCGAGGCAGGGCTGAACCCCGTATGCCCCGCCTCGGAGGGGAGCACCAGGCCCCCGGGGAGCCGCACCGCAACCCCGAGTCCGGTGCCGGGGCCCAGGACCACGCGGACGCCCCGGGGATCCGGCCGGGGAGCGCCGGTGAGATGGAGTTCGTCGGGCACCAGGCGGTCCGAGGCATAGGCCTGGGCCGCGAAGTCGTTGATCAGCGTCAGGGGAACCCCCAGCTCCGCCTCCAGGGCCGGGCGGGAAAAACGCCAGGGGTTGTTGGAAAGGGAGATCTCCTCCCTGTCCACCGGACCGGGAAGGGCCAGGCATACCTGCCCCACCTGGGCCAGGGAACGCGCACCCAGATAGGTGCGAATCGCAGCCTGGAGCGAAGGAAAGTCCCGGCACCGGAACCGCCGGAAGCCCTGGAGATCCCGAGGATCGTCGCCGTCCAGGTCATGGGTGGCAAACCGGGCCCAGGTGCCCCCGATGTCGGCCAGAAGCACGCGCCGGCCCGCGCGCTCGGACGACGGGGGAGCCGGAGTCGCGGGAGACGGATCGGAAGGAGCCGCGCTGGCAGGGGCCGCGCGCGCGTGGATCGGGTCGTCGCTGGGCACGAGGATCCTCGGGGGCCAGGCAGGGTGCAAGTCGGCGCCGCATGAGCGTCCAGGGCACGGCAGTGGCGCCCACGGGTAGCCTACTTTGTTCGGCTTCCGTACAATAGCGAGGTCGTGTGGCCTGGACCACCCGGCGATCCGGCACACAACGTCGCCGCGCGGCACACCACCATAACGCGGCATCCTGGAGTCCCTGCATGCATCCGGTCCTTACATTGGCATCCCCTCCGCTTCTTCTCGTCTGGGCAGCGCTGGCCGCGGCCGCCGCTCCGGGCTGCCGTCCCGACGGGGGCATCACGGCGCTGGATCCGGCGGTCGCCCCCGATTCCGCCTGGACGCTGGTCTGGTCCGATGAGTTCCAGGGCTCGGAGCTCGACCCCACCAGGTGGTCCATCCAGGTGGGCGATGGCTGCGCCCTGGACCTCTGCGGGTGGGGCAACAACGAGCTCCAGTGGTACCAGGCGGACAATGTCGAGGTGGCGGGCGGCGTCCTCACCATCACGGCCCGGGCTGAGCCCGCGGGCGGCAGGGCATACACGTCGGCGCGAATCCGCACCCTGGGCAAGGGGGACTGGACCTACGGCCGGGTGGACGTCCGGGCTCGGCTCCCCCTCGGTCGCGGCCTCTGGCCCGCCATCTGGATGCTTCCCTCGGAGGACCGCTACGGGACCTGGGCGGCCAGCGGGGAGATCGACATCGTGGAGCTCGTGGGGCACGAGCCGGACCGGGTGCACGGGACCCTCCACTACGGCGGGGAATGGCCCGACAACGTCTACACCGGCGCCCCCTTCGTCCTGCCTGCGGGCACCTTCGCCGACCGCTTCCACGTCTTCACCCTGGAGTGGGAGGAGGGCCAGATACGGTGGTATGTGGACGGAGAGCACTACCAGACCCAGACCGAGTGGCGCTCTTCCGGGGGTCCCTTCCCCGCCCCCTTCGATCAGCCCTTTCACCTGGTGCTGAACGTGGCGGTGGGGGGCAACTGGCCCGGGTACCCTGATGCCCGCACGGTCTTTCCGCAGTCCATGGTGGTGGACTATGTCCGGGTGTTCACCCGAACGGAGTAGAGAGGACCGCTCAGAAGCGCGTCATCCTTGACAGGCGCCCTGAAACTCCCGCACTTTGTTCGGTAGGCGAACAAAGTGTGCCGCCACCCCCCGGTCTTCGTGGAGAGCGACGATGTCAGCGACCCGATCCTTCCGACCTTTGGGCTCCCTGGGCCCCTTCCGCCCTTTCCGGTCCGCCCTGGCGGCCGGCCTCGTCCTCGTCCTGGCCGCGGGATGCGACCGGGACAGTGACCCGGTGGGCCCAGCCCCCCTTCCCGACGACGCCGTGGTCTTCGACGACAACCTCGCCGAGGGCATCGACTTCCAGGCCTTCGGCGGATCCAAGCTCGACGCCGTCCAGCGCGACGAAACCGAGCGGCAGCAGGGCCAGGCCTCGCTTCGGATCACCGTGCCGGCGCCGGACGATCCCACCGGCGGCTACGCCGGCGGCGCCTTCGTGGCAGCCGTCCCTCGGAACCTGACCGAGTACAATGCCATCACCTTCTGGGCGAAGGCGAGCCGGGCCGCCAACCTGGATGTGGCCGGGATCGGAAACGACAACACGGGCACCTCTCTCTTCACGGCCGAGACCCGGGGCCTCGCCCTCACCACCAGTTGGCGCCAGTATGTGATCCCCTTCCCGCTGGCCTCGAAACTTGACCAGGAGCGGGGGCTCTTCTACTTCGCCGAGGGGGCGGAAGATGGGCAGGGCTACACGATCTGGATGGACAACATCCGGTTCGAGACGGTCTCGGGGCTCGGCACGCCCCGCCCCGCCATCGCCACCCAGTCCCTCTCCCTCGAGGTGGGCAGCTCGGCCATCGTGGCCGGAACTGTGGTGAGCTGGACCGTGGCCGGGGAGGAGATCACCGTGCTCACGGCCCCGTCGTACTTCACCTTCGCCTCTTCGGATGCGGGGGTGGCCACCGTGTCGGACACCGGCGAGATCGACGTCGTGGGCGAAGGGACCGCCACCATCACGGCCTCCCTGGGAACGCTGGAGGCGGCGGGAGCCATCACGGTGACCACGGTCACCGGGCCTCAGGATGCGGCCCCCACGCCCACCCGCGATGCCTCGCAGGTCATCTCGCTGTTCAGCAACGCCTACACCAACGTCACGGTGGACACCTGGTCCGCCCCCTGGGACGACGCCGACGTGGAAGACGTGCAGATCGGGGGAAGCGATGTGAAGCGCTACTCGAACCTGGCGTTTGCCGGCATCGAGTTCACCTCCGCGCCCATCAACGCCTCGGAAATGACCCACTTCCACATGGACGTGTGGACCCCCGACGACACCGATCCACCAGCCGCGTTCCGGATCAAGCTGGTGGACTTCGGCCCTGACGGGGAATTCGGTGGCGGCGACGACGTGGAGCACGAGATCACGCTCAACTCCAGCACCTCTCCGGCCCTGGTCTCGGGCGAGTGGTCGCGCCTGGAAATCCCGCTCAGCGCCTTCGCCGGCCTCACCACCCGAGGGAGCCTGGCGCAGCTCATCATCTCCGGCGACCCGAACACGCTCTACGTGGACAACGTCTACTTCTACCGGTCCGAGGACGACGGCGACCCCGATCCGACGCCCGCGCCCTCCGAGGCCCCACCGACGCCCACGGCCGCCGCGAGTGACGTGATCTCGCTCTTCAGCAACGCCTACGACAACGTCACCGTGGACACCTGGTCCGCCCCCTGGGACAACGCCGACGTGGCCGACGTCCAGATCGACGGGAGCGACATGAAGCGCTACACGAACATGGTCTTTGCCGGGATCGAGTTCACCTCGGCGCCCGTCGACGCCTCGGAAATGACCCACTTCCACATGCACGTGTGGACCCCCGACGCCACCGCGCCCCCAGCCGCCTTCCGGATCAAGCTCGTGGACTTCGGCGCCGACGGGGCGTTTGGCGGCGGCGACGACGTGGAGCACGAGATCACCGTCGATGCCACCACGACCCCCGCCCTGGTCTCGGGCCAGTGGTCGAGCCTCGAGATCCCGTTCAGCGCCTTCACCGGCCTGACGACACGCGGAAGCCTTGCGCAGTTGATCATTTCCGGCGATCCCAACACCGTCTACCTGGACAACGTGTACTTCCGCCGCTGACCGGCGGCACCTCGCTCCTTCCCGGGAACGCCATGGAGCTTCAGACCCCGCCGCAGCCGCCGGCCCCAGCCCAGGAGGCGCGGGGCCGGCCGCTGTCGCATCTCGCCCTCGAAACCATCTGGTACAGCCAGAGGATCTCCCGCGCCGACCTGTCCCGGCGGCTGGAGGTCTCCCGTTCCACCGCGTCGGAGCTCGTGAGCGACCTGCTGGCCACGAAGCTCGTGGCCGAGGTGGGCGACGGCCCGAGTCGCGGAGGGCGGCGCCCCATCCTCCTCGAGTTCCAGGACGACGAGCATGTCATCCTGGGCGTGGACATGGGAGCCACCCACGTGGCCGTGGCGCTCACGAACCTCCGGGGGCGCGTGCTGAGCTGGAGGGAGGAGGCGCACCCGGTCCGCGCCGACCCCGACGGGACCCGGGCCCTCATCGCCCGGCTCGGCGATGCGTGCCTGGCCGACGTACCGGGGGCGTCAACGGCGCTGCTGGGGATCGGGGTGGCGGTTCCCGCCCCGGTGGACCACCGGGATCCGAAGCGGCTCTCCCCCACCGTGCTCCCGGCGTGGGAGGGGCGGAGCGGATTCGATTCGCTGGAAGCGCGCTACGGTGTGCCGCTCCTGGTGGACAACGACGCGAACCTGGGGGCGGTGGCGGAGCGCTGGTGGGGGGCGGGCCGGGGGATCGAGCACTTCACCTACATCAAGCTGGCCACCGGGATCGGGGCCGGCCTCATGGTGGGCGGCGAGGTCTACCGGGGCGCCACGAATGCCGCCGGCGAGATCGGCCATGTCTCCATCGACCCGAAGGGCGAGCCCTGCGTCTGTGGGAACCGGGGATGCCTGGTGACCTTCGTGGGCGGCGAGGCCCTTGTGCGCCGGGCCCGGGCGGCCCTCGTAGAAGACCCGGAGGGCCCGAGGAGCCTCCTGGCCGGGTGCGCCATCACCCCGGGGCTCATCGAGGAGGCCGCGATGGACCGGGACCCGCTGGCCATGCGCGTGGTCCGGGACGCGGCCCACCACCTGGGGGTGGCCATTGCCGGCCTCCTGAACCTGCTGAACCCCGGGGCCGTGATCCTCGGGGGCAGCATGGCCCGGCTGGGCGACGATCTCCTCATCCCCCTTCGGGAGACGGTGGTGCGGCGCACCCTGGTGAGCTCCGTGGCGGCGTCGGAGATCCGGGTGAGCGAGCTCGGACCCCGGGGCATCGCCATCGGGGCCTCCACCCTGGTGCTGGCGGCTGCACTCGAGCGGCCCTCGCTCTTTCCCGCCATGCGAGGCTGACCCATGAGCGCGGCTCGATGACGCCGGGACTTCGGGGGCACGACACGCCGGAGGTGGACCGCATCCCCTTCCTCCACAAGGTGATCTACGGGGCCGGCGCCTTCGTCAACAACCTGCTCGCCGCCGCCATCGGCGGAATGGTCATCATCCTGAACCTCGGGCTCGGGATGAACCCCGCCCTGGTGGGAGCGCTGGCGGCCCTTCCGCGCCTCACCGATGCCCTGACCGACCCCATCATGGGGTACGTGTCCGACAACACCCACACCCGGTGGGGGCGGAGGCGGCCCTTCATCTTCTGTGGCGCCCTGCTGGCCGGACTCCTCTTCTTCCTCCTCTGGCAGATGCCCGAGGGGCGGGCCGAGTCGTTCTACTTCTGGTACTTCCTGGTCGGCTCGGTCTTCTTCTACCTGGCCTACACCATGTTCGCCACCCCCTGGGTGGCGCTGGGCTACGAGCTGACGCCGGACTACCACGAGCGCACCCGCCTCATGGGGGTGCAGAACTTCACCGGGCAGCTGGCCTACGTGGTGTCGCCCTGGTTCCTCTGGATCATGACGAACCCGAACTGGTTCGACACCCAGCTCGAGGGGGCGCGGGGGCTGGCGCTGGGGGTCGCGGTGGTGGCGGCCGGGCTCGGCATCCTCCCGGCCATCTTCCTCCGGGAGCGCTTCCGGGAGGCCCCCGGCCGAGCGGTGACCACCGGAATGACCTGGATGACCTCGGCGGGGTCGCGGCTCCGGAAGGGGATCGCCGGTTTCCTGGCCGGGATGAAGCTCACGATCCAGTCCCGCCCCTTCGTGAAGCTCTGCGTGGCCACCTTCCTGGTCTTCAACGGCTTCATCCTGATCTCGGCCTTTTCGGTCTACGTCATCATCTACTACGTGCTCGGTGGCGACCAGGCGCTGGGGGCGCAGTACGCAGGGTACGCCGGAACCGTGGGCGCCGTCTCCACCTTCGTGGTCATCATCCTCGCCACCTGGATGGGCACGAAGTTCGGCAAGCGCCAGGCCTTCTTCATCACCACCGGGATCTCGGTGGTCGGCTACCTCCTCAAGTGGTTCTGCTACAACCCCGACTACCCCTGGCTGGTCATCGTCCCCGCGCCCCTCATGGCGTTCGGGCTGGGAGGCCTCTTTACCCTGGTACCGGCCATGATGGCCGATGTGGTGGACGTGGACGAGCTCACCTCCCACGCCCGGCGGGAGGGGATGTTCGGCTCCATCTTCTGGTGGGTGGTGAAGCTTGGGATGGCTGCGGCCCTTCTGGGCGGCGGCTTCCTGCTGAACGCCACCGGGTTCGACGTGGCGCTGGGGGAGGCCCAGACCGAGAGCACGCTGCTGGCCCTGCGCCTGCTGGACGTCTTCATCCCGGCGGTGAGCTCACTCGTGGCCATCTGGGTGGTGGCCCGCTACCCGATCACCGAAGAGGTGGCCGGAGAGGTCCGGGCGAAGCTCGAGGCACGGCGGGGCGCACCGGCGATGGCGGAGGCCTGACCGGCGGCGCAGGACCCGGGCGAAGGGCCGACCGGCGGCGCGTCCTGGCAGGTCGCACTCTGCACCGCGGCACCCTGGCCCGCGGCGCCCCATGGCAGGCGGCGCGCGTCCGCCCCCTACGGCGCTACCATGCGGAACTCGGCGGCCAGGGTCGCCTGCGCATCGCCCCCCACCCAGAGCTCCATGCGTCCCGGCTCGGTGACCCAGGTCATGTCCCGCCCCGGGAAGGCCAGATCGGACCCCCTGAGCTTGAAGGTCACGGTGCGGCGCTCCCCGGGCGCCAGCTCCACCCGCTGGAACCCCTTGAGCTCCCGCACCGGCCGGGTCACGCTGGCCACCGGGTCCCGGACGTAGAGCTGCACCACCTCCGAGCCCTTCCGGTTGCCTGTGTTCTCCACCTCCACCGAGACCTCCACGACGCCGTTGGTGGGCATCTCGGCGGGCTCGACCTTGAGGCGGTCGCAGGCGAAGGTGGTGTACCCCAGCCCGAAGCCGAAGGGAAAGAGCGGGGTGTAGTGGGTGTCCAGGTGGTACGACGTGGCCCCGGTGGAGAGCTGCGAGGCCCCCCGCGGGAGGTCCCTCAGGTGCACGAAGGTCTCGGGGGTGGGTGGGCGCCCGGTGTTTCGGTGGGCATGGTAGATGGGGATCTGCCCCGTCACCCGGGGAAAGGTCACCGGGAGGCGCCCCGAGGGTGACGCGGCACCCAGGAGGAGATCGGCGAGGGCCGGACCCGCCATCGTTCCGGGATGCCAGGCGTACAGGAGCGCGTCCACCTGGTCCACCACGGACTCCAGGGCCAGGGGCCGCCCCGCCAGGATCACCAGGACCACCGGGGTGCCGGTGGCCCGGACCGCCCGGATGAGTGCCTCCTGCGCCCCCGGGAGCCCGATGTCCGCCCGGGAATGGGCCTCGCCCGAGAGGACCGCTTCCTCCCCCAGGAAGAGGAGGGCCACGTCGGCGTCGGCGGCAGCCTCCACCGCCTCGGCAAAACCCGTGCGGTCCTCGCTCCGGGTGGTGTCCAGCGCGCGAACGTAGCGGACCCGGGGCGCAGGGGGCGCCTTCGGGAGCACCGCCGGAGTCGCATCTCGGAGCGCATTCTCGGGCGCATTCTCGGGCGCATCCAAGGGCACATCCAAGGGCGCATCCAGGGGCGCATCCAGGGGCGCATACCCGAGCGCTGCCCTGAGCGCCGCCAGCGGGGTGATGCTCAGCGCGGGATCGCCGTCGAAGATCCAGGTGCCGAGCTGCTCCCGCGGCTCGTCGGCCAGGGGCCCGATGACGGCCACGCGGCGGAGCCGGCGCGCATCCAGGGGGAGGAGCCCCCCCTCGTTCCGAAGCAGCACCACGCTCCGGAGGGCGGCCTCCCGGGCCAGGGCCAGGTGGGCGGGGGGCGGATCCGACCGCCTCCCTGGGGCCACGGGGCTCCCGGGGTCGACGTGGCTCCCTGGGTCGTCATGGCTCCCGGGGTCGTCATGGCTCCCGGGGTCGTCATGGCTCCCGGGGTCCGACCCCGGCGGGTACGGCGCCTCGAAGAGCCCCAGCCGGAGCTTCACCCGGAGCACGTTGGCCACCATGGCGTCGACCCGGTCTTCGACGAGGGCGCCCGAGGCGACGAGCCCCTCCAGGTGATCGGCGTAGGCGTGGCCCATCATGTCCATGTCCACACCGGCCTGGGCGGCGGCCAGCGCCGCCTCCCGGGCATCCTCGGTTAGCCCATGCACGGTGAGCTCCGGAATGGACCGCCAGTCGCTCACGACGAAGCCGTCGAAACCCCACTCCTCGCGGAGGACCTGGGTCAGGAGGAACCGGTTGGCCGTGGCCGGGATCCCGTTCAGGTCGCTGAACGAGGTCATGATGGTGGCCGCCCCCGCCTCCAGCGCCGCCCGGAACGGCGGGAGGTGCACGCTCCGGAGCTCCCCCTCGGGGATGTTCGTGGTGTTGTAGTCCCGCCCCGCCTCGCTGGCCCCGTACCCGGCAAAGTGCTTGACGCAGGCCGCCAGGCTCGAGGGATCGGCCAGGTCGTCGCCCTGGAAGCCCCGGACCATGGCAGCGGCGAGCACCCCCGAAAGAAGGGGATCCTCGCCCAGGCATTCGGCCACCCGACCCCACCGGGGATCCCGACCGATGTCCACCATGGGGGCGAAGGTCCAGCGGATGCCGTGAGCCGCGGCCTCGCGGGCGGCCATGCGGGCCCCTGCCCGGATCAGCTCCGGATCCCAGGTGGCGGCCTGCCCCAGGGGGATGGGGAGGATGGTCCGGAACCCGTGGATCACGTCGCGCCCCACGAGGAGCGGGATCCCCAGCCGGCTCTCTTCCACGGCGATGCGCTGCAGCTCCCCCAGGGTGGCCGCATCCACCTCGTTCAGGATGGAGCCCACCCGCCCTTGGCGGACCTCCAGGGCCAGCGCCTCGGGGATCGTCCCCTCGGCCCCGGTGACCTGGTGGAGCTGGCCCACCTTTTCGGCCAGGGTCATCCGGCCAAGGAGCTCCCGGATCCGGCTCTCCACGGCCGGGTCATGGCCTGTGTGGTGGGCAGCGTCCTGGACCTGAACGGGGTCATGACCCCGGTCAGGGTCGTGGTCGGGGTCGTGGCCGGGAGCCGCAGCGGCGGAAGGATGCATGGAAGCCCCGCTCACATGGCGATCTGCAGATAGGTCCGGATCTCCCACTCGTTCCCTCGTGGGCCGTCGGCCAGCGGATCACAGACCCGGGAGCCGCCGGGCCCGGTCCGGAACTCCGGGCAGTACCGGGGCGAGAACTCGTCCAGGCTCCGCCAGGTCCCCCGGATCCCCAGCCGGGTCATGGGCGTGTGGAACCAGTCCGGGCGCCCCAGGTTCCAGGAGACATCTCCCATGAGCTGCAGCGGGAAGGTGAGGTTGAAGTCCCGGTGGTAGTCGAAGGGACCCCAGTCGTCGACCTTGACGAACCCCTCGAACCGGGCCGACCCGCGGATCACCCGGAGATCGGTGCCGTACCGGGTGATCTTCCGGGGGTCGGAGCCCCGGGCCTCGCCCGTGCCCACGTAGGGGTTCAGGATGACGCCCGCTCCCCCGCCCTGCTTGGACACGATCCGGGCGTGGACCTCCCACAGGTCCCGGGCCGGGGTGCCGCCGGGGAAGGCAAAGGTGGTGCGGCCGTCGGCCAGGATCCCGATGGCGGCGTCGGCGGTGGTGTGATGCCGCCGCAGCACCACCCCGGCGCTCATGGCGAAGGCGGCGTCTTCCTGGCGGTCCGAGTCCCAGGCGTACATCCAGGTGGCGGGGGTGGGATCCCAGGTGAAGAGGAGCTCGGCGGCCGTCGTCTCGCGGTTCACCCGCACGGCAAAGGGATCGTCCAGGATGTTCCGGGGGCGGGCCGGCGCCGGCGCATCCACGGGGACCGGACCCTCGATGGGCTTCTGCCACATGAAGTTCGGCGCGATCTGTAGGTTCCCCACCGCGTAGGTGAAGCCCGCCAGCACCTGCCGCTGGTTCCCGCTCCCGTTGTCCTTGAGCCGCCATCCGGTGAAGGTCTGGGTCTGGTCGTAGCCCCCCTCGGCCACGAGCCCGGTGGCGGACCC
>SKNW01000092.1 GCA_007120305.1 Gemmatimonadota bacterium
CAACGTACGGCCCGCCGACCGGGGGCGGCCCATTTCCGATCTCACGCATCGTCTCGGCGAGATCGCCCTGCAAGCGGATGCGCGGCAGGTACTTGCCTCCCTGGTGCCGGTCACGCGCGAGATCCTGAGCGAGGACGAACGCTGGTTCCTCACACGCATCCTCCCGTACCGCTCCACGGAGGACCGGATCGAGGGCGTCACGATCACCTTTGTCGACATCACGATAAGGAGGGAATCCGAAAAGGCCGTCCAGGCGGCCAGGGACTATGCGGAGAGCATCGTCGAGACGCTCCATGAGCCGCTCCTCGTGATGACCCCGGACCTGAGGATCCAGTCGGCCAACCCGGTCTTCTACGAGGAATTCGAGGTCGATCCCGAGGCGACCATCGGGCGCAGGATCTACGAGCTGGGAAATGGACAGTGGGACATCCCGGCCCTGCGGACCCTGCTGGAGCAGGTGCTCCCCAATAACGAGGTGTTTGACAACTACGAGGTTCGGCACCGGTTCGAGGGAATCGGTGAACGCATCGTGCTGGTGAATGCGCGCCGCCTCGAGCACGCGCAGCTCATTCTGCTCGGCATCCGGGACATCACCGAGAAGCGACGAGCCGAGGAGCGCCTGGAGCAGGAGACGCGGGCCCTGGCCCGCCTGAACGAGCTCAGCGACCAGCTGTGGCAGGCACCGGGGCTCAGGGAAGGCCTCGACGAGATGCTGGAGGGGACGATTTCCCTGATGGACGCCGACCGGGGCAGCATCCAGCTTCTCGACCAGGGCCGCTTCGGGCTCGTGGCCCAGCAGGGCCTGGACCCGGACGTCTTCGGGGGTCTCGATGGGGCTCGTCCCGGGGAGGAGGCGGCGCGCGACCTTCTGCTTCGCACGCGCGACGTGGTGGTGATCGAAGACGTGGAGTCCGATGGCGACTACGCACCGGGCCTTCCGGTTGCCCGGGCCGTAGGGTGCCGGGGCGTGACCAGCGCACCGCTCCTGGACGGAGATGGCGCGGTACTGGGCATCCTCACCCTGTACTTCGATGAGCCGGTTCGGCCGAGCGAGCAGCAGCTGGACCGCCTGAGGCTCTACGGGCGCCTGGCGGCGAGCTTCATCGAGCGGCAGAGAACGACGGTGCCGCTATGGGAGCTGGGCCGGACCCTGATGATGGCCGAGCAGGAGGAACGTCGCCGCATCGGGCAGTTCCTTCACGACGACCTGCAGCAACTGCTCTTCGGCATCAAGCTCCGGGTCGAGGCGCTGGTCAGCCCGTTCGGCTCCCACAACGGGGCGAAGCTCACCCAGGACCTTGGCGAGGTGCTGGGCTGGATCCGGGATGCCATCGCGAGTACGCGTGAGCTCTCGGAAGACCTGGTCTCGGGGGTCGTGGAGGGCAGTGACCTCGGCGAGGCGCTGGAATGGCTCGCCACCCGGATGTCGGAAAGGCACCAGCTGGTGGTCGACCTGCGCATCGAGGGGGAGAATGGTATGATGGGGGACAGCAGGGACGTCTTCCTCTTCCAGATTGTCCGCGAGCTCCTCTTCAACGTCGTCAAGCACGCCGGAGTCCTGGAAGCCACCGTCATCCTCCGCCGCGAGGGCGACGCCATCGAGCTGGAGGTGTCCGACGAGGGTGTGGGGTTCGATGTCGAGCAGACGGCGCCCTCCCGAAGTGGCCGGACCGGCCTCGGCCTCTTCTCGGTCCGCGAGCGCATCCGCCTGGTCGGCGGAACCCTTGACATCGACACCGCCCCCGGGGAGGGAACGCGCATCCGGATTACGGCTCCGCTACGCCGGAAGATCGTGACCCCTGACGACGTTCCGGACCCCCAGCCTGACCCCCAGGAGGTACCATGAAGCGCATCAGGGTCATTATCGTCGATGATCACGGCGTGGTTCTGATCGGACTCCGCGACGTGCTCACCCAGGCGGAAGACATCGAGGTCGTGGCCGAGGGCAAGGACGGTCGCGACGCCGTTCGCCTCGCGTCCGAGCACCGTCCCGACGTGGCGATTCTCGACGTCTCCATGCCCCGGCTCGACGGGGTGGAAGCCACGAAGCTCATCGCGGAGTGCTGCCCCGAGGTGAAGGTGCTCGCCCTCACCATGCATGACGACCGGGCCCACTTCAACCGCATGATCGAGGCGGGGGCGGCGGGCTACTTCCTCAAGCAGTCGCCCTCCACCGAGCTGCTGCGCGCCATACGGATGGTGGCGTCCGGAACGACCTACGTGGACCCGCTCATGAGTGGTCCCATGCTCACCGGGACGCCCCGCCTCAAGGGAGCGATCCCCTCCGGAGAGATCCTCAGTTCCCGGGAGGAGGAGGTCCTCCGGCTCACCGCGTGGGGACACAGCAACAAGTCCATCGGAAAGACGCTGGACATCAGTCCCCGGACGGTGGAGACCTACCGTTCCCGGATCGCGGACAAGATGGGGCTCCGTACCCGGCCGGAGATCGTTCGCTACGCGGTTACCCAGGGGTGGCTAGCGTCCGACGGCACCCTCCTCTCCGAGTGACGTCGCTCCCGTCGCCACCGGCGCTTCGTCCTCGATGACCTCGGTGCGCACGCGCACGGCGATGCTCCGGGGCCGGATCACGTCGCCCCGCTCCCGCACCGAGATGCGCGTGAAGGCGGCGCCGAAGAGGAGGATGAGGGAGGAGTAGTAGACCCACATCAGCACGATGACGAGGGATCCGGCCGCTCCGTAGGCGGAGCCGGGTGCGGTCTTGGTCAGGTAGTACGAGATCCCGAACTGCCCCACCGAGAAGAGAACGGCCGCCACGAAGGCTCCCTTCCACATGTCCCGCCACCCGAGGTGCACGTCGGGGAGGACCTTGTAGACCATGGCGAAGAGAAGGGTGACCACCACCAGTGTGAGCGCCAGGTCCGCGGCGTGGGCCACCAGGCTGGGCACGGGCATCCAGTCGTCGGCGAAGGCCACCACGGTGTTGATGGCGATCGACAGGGCGAAGGAGACGAGGAGGAGGAAGCCGATGACGAGGATCAGGCTCAGCGACAGAAGCCGGGTGCGGGCGAAGCTCAGGATTCCGCTCCTGGAAGGCTGCGACCTGACGTCCCAGAGGTTGTTGAGAGCGGCCTGGATCTGGGCAAACACCGTGGTCGCCCCGAAGATGAGCGCCAGGACCCCAAGGACCGTGGGGAGGATGCCCGACTGCTCGATGCTCGACTTTTCCACGGCTTCCTGAACGGCCTCGGCGGCCTGCGGACCCACCAGCGACTCGATCTGCGCGGCGATCTCGCCCCGTGCCGCCTCCTCTCCGAAGAGGATCCCCGCGGCCGAGACGAGGAGGATCATCAGGGGGGCCAGCGAGAACACGGTATAGAAGGCCATCGCCCCCGCGAACTGGAAGGCGTGCTTGGACATCCAGAGCGAGACGGTGTCCTTCAGGAGTTCCCAGATGCCCTTCGCGCGCTTCCGGATGATCGGCCTCCCCTTTTCGGCGATGGTGCCACGTTCGCATCGGGTTCGATGCTGTTCCCTCTACGCCTCAGGGCAACAGGGGTGCCACGAGCACAGGGAAGGACCCACTGCCAAGGCCATCGAGGAGCAGACGGCGAAGCTGCCGTCGGGGACCGACGATCGCTGATCCCCATGGATCCACGGGGATCAGCTGCCCTCTTCCCCCGCATCCTCGAGGAGCGTGAGAAGATCCTCCCTCCGCATCTCTCCCAGCGTCAGGCCATCGGGCAGTTCGAGGAGATGCGGGGGGCCTCCTCCCTGCGATGCCTGGACCCTGAGGGGGGCACGGTCGACATTGGCGTCGTCCGGTCGGAGGGAGCGAGGGGCCGGGACCCTCTGGATGCTCCAGGTCTCCCCCCCGGGGCCGGTCACCTGCCGGAGGTCCGGATGGCGCGCGAGGAATTCCACCCTGCCCGGCTCCAGGCCGGCTGGATCCGTGTCTCCCGGAAGCTCCCGGATCATCCAGTCATCCGGACGTTCGGGGTCCTGGAGAAGGAGGACGACGTCGCCCGAATCCGCCTTCGGATCCGGATCCGCCATGCCGGCGGGCTGGGTGCCCGAGGTGTGGGGGCCGGTGTGATGCCCGGGCCCGGTTACCTGCCATGTCCATGTTCCGGACCGGATGCTGATGGGTTCGTTTTCCATCCTGATGTCTCCCGGGCATGAAATCCTTTCACGCTGGATTGAAGAAGAGGTGGCGCGCCGACCAGGGGTTCCTAGCGCGCCTTCGAGACGACGAAGGCGATGATCCCGATCACGAGGATGGCTCCAAGCAGGCCGACCCACATTCCGGCCTGGAAGATGGAGGCGATCGCTTCGCATCCGGGGAGGATGAGCATGAGGAGCAGAACGAACAGGAACGGAAGTGTGCGCATGACTTCTCCTTGAAGCAGGATGGATGGTCAGGGGTTGTCGGTTGCATGCCTGCGGTTGCAAGAACGCCTCCAGGGCGAGCGGGGATGACGACCACAGGCACGGGGGTTGCCCTCTTTCCGGGCGGACCTCGCGGCGGGAGTTCTGCGTGGCGAACAGGCGAGCTTTCACCCCCTGCGATACTGTGTGGGTCTCGCCGGGCGCTTCACGGCGGCGGATGCGGGGCCAGCTTCACCTCCTCTCCCCCACCTGCACCACCTGGGATGCCGCGCGGCGGCAGGATCTACAAGATGAAGGAACGATTTACCGCCCCTGTGGTGGAGGAAGGTACGGTCATGGCGGACAGTGCACCCCGGGAACCCGGGGAGGTCGCCGAGGACGCGGGGCTCCGGTACGTGACCGACAACGAGCCCGGGATTCGCCGGGTGCGGCGGGGCAGGGGGTTCAGCTACCACACGGCGACGGGCCAGCTGGTCACCGCGGACGAGGAACGGGAACGCATCGAGGCGCTGGCCATCCCCCCTGCATGGACCGATGTGTGGATCTCCTCCGATTCACGGGGCCACATCCAGGCGACCGGGCGGGACGCCGAGGGGAGGAAGCAGTACCGGTATCACCCCGCCTGGGTCGAGATCCGGAGCCGTCGCAAGTTTCACCGGATGGGCGACTTCGGTCGGGCGCTCCCGCGGATCCGGCGGAGGGTGCGGAAGGACCTGCGGCGCGAGGGCATGCCCCGGCAGAAGGTTCTGGCGGTTCTCGTGCGGCTCCTCGACATCACCGGCATCCGGATCGGAAACCGGGACTCGAGCCGAAAGAGCGGCTCCTACGGGCTCACCACCCTTCGCAGGAAGCACGTGGCGTTCACCGACGGAGGGGCCCGGGTATCCTTCCGCGGAAAGGGTGGAAAGGACCAGGAGGTGGGGCTGAACGACGAACGGCTGGCCGGGATTCTCCAGGCCTGCCACGAGATCCCCGGGTACGAACTCTTCCAGTACAGGGACGAGGCCGGTGCGCGCCATTCGGTCAGCGGCGCCGATGTGAACGCCTACATTCGCGGGGCCGCGGATGCGGACTTCACGGCCAGGGATTTCCGCACGTGGACCGGAACGATCCAGTTCCTGGAAGCCCTCTCCCGCCTGCCGCCCGCAGACGACGACGCCGCGCGACGACGATGCCTCCGGGAGGCCCTGGCGCTGGTGGCGGATGCGCTGGGCAACACGCCGGCCATCTGCCGGGAGTTCTATGTTCACCCGGTCCTCGAGGAGACCTACCTGGAGGGGGGGCTGGGGGAGTTCCTGGACACGGTGGAGCCCGACGAGATCCGGGGTCTGCGGCAGGCCGAGCGGCGCTTCCTCGCTCTGCTGGATCAGGTCAGGACGCCTCGGGCGTGACCTCGTCGGGTGTCTCTTCGGGGTTGGCCTCCGGTTCCGCACGTGCCCGCCGGGACGGCAGGTCCTCGTAGACGTCGATTTCGGGCGTGGCCTCCCTGTAGACCGGGTCGACGGATTCGCCGTCCGGCCCTTCCGCGAACTTCTCCTCCTCGCCGGCGTGGGGCAGGGTGGGCCGAAACGGCCCCCGGGTTGCGTCGTTTCCGGTCAGGGCCATGTCCTCGGCCGCGAGTTCCTCGGACGTCAGGTCGTCGACGCTTCGCTCGCTGGCCGAGCGGTCATCGCGTTCGGGGGGGTGGTCCTTCATGCTGGCTCTCCGGAGTGCAGGTGGGTCGGGTTGCTTCTGCCACCTGACGCTGCAAGGCGCGATCCACGCCACGGGCCAGGGGCGTGCCCCCGGTATGCGGCGCGCCAGCGCCGGAACACGAATTGCAAGGTTCCCAGGGCATGGAATCACTTGTTCTGGGGATCGTCGTCGGTGTCGTTGCGGGACTCCTGCCCGGGGCCCATTTCGTGCTCGTCGCCACCACGGCGCTGGAGCGGGGGCTGCGCCAGGGGCTCGTGGCCGCGGCCCTGCCCCTGGGGTCCGAGACCTTCGTCCTCCTGATTGCCGTGGTCGCCCTTGCCAGCCTCCCCGAGGGCGCCCTTCGCTGGGTGGGCATCGTCGGGGGCGTCCTCCTCCTCTACATGGCCTGGCGTATTCTCAGGGATGCGAGGCATTCGGATCCCCAGGAGAAGGCCGGGAAGGCGAAGGGTCACCTGGCGCGGGTCGCCCTCATGGGGGTGATTTCTCCCGACCCCTGGATCTTCTGGTTCATCATCGGCGGGCCCCTCTTCCTGAACCGGTGGCGCATCGCGCCCCTGGAGGGTGTCGCCTTTGCAGCGGCGTTCATCGTGTGCCTCGTAGCCGTCCGCGCGGGGGTGGCCTGGGCGGCTTCGCGCGGGAGGAATGTCCTGAGCCGCACCTGGTATCGTCGGGCTCTCACGGTGGGTGGCGGCCTCCTTGGGGTGCTGGGGCTCGTTCTCATCTGGCAGAGCTGGGAGGGGAACTTCGAATCGGTGATCATGTCGCCCGAGGCCATCGAGGAAGAGGTGGGCGGCTGACGACCCGGTGGGCTCGGCGCTTCGGAGGAGTTCGAGGGGACGGACTTCACCCGCACCGTGATCGAGGCGATGGAGCACAAGGTGCAGTACGCGAGCCACTATCGACGTTCGACCTGCTCCTTTCGGATGAGGCCCCGAAAGGAAATCGCCCCTTCGCCTGTGGTCCGGAAATCCCGCGATTGGCCGATGGTTGCGCCCACCCACTCCGGGCATCTTCCATGGAAGCTGGCGGCTGGAACCGGCGGCATTCACCACGACCGCACAACCACGACCGCACACGGGAGATCACACCATGAACCACATCACTCGCTCCATCGCACTCGCCGGCATGCTCGGCTCGCTCGCACTCGTCGGCTGCGACGGCTCGAACAACCAGCGTTCCAGCGCGGACGCCGCGACGCCCGGGGATCGCTCGACCTCCCAGGGCGCTCAGGCGGCTCCGCGGACGAACGAGACGACGGCCATCAATCAGTCGAACGCGTCGGAGCACATCGACATCACCGCCAGGATTCGGCGGGCCGTCATGGAGGACGACGCCCTGTCCACCACCGCCAAGAACGCCACCATCGTCACCGACAGCATGGGCACCGTGACCCTTCGCGGCGATGTGCGGAGCCAGGCCGAAAAGGCTTCGATCACGGCGAAGGCCGCCGCGGTTGTGGGCGAACGCCGTGTCATCGATCGACTGGTCATCAATCCATAGGCAACCATTTCTGAACCCGCTGTACCTTCACCCACACCTGGAGCATCCCATGAGCAAGTCCGTAATCTGCATCGCACCCGACGAGCCCACCGCCAGCCGGATCGTCGACGCCCTCAAGACGTCCGGCTTCCCGGATGACCGCATCTCGGCCCTCTTTCCCGATACATCCACATCGCGCGACTTCGCGCACGAGAAGCACACCAAGGCCCCGGAAGGCGCGACCGCGGGAGCCGGCGCCGGTGGCGTCGTGGGTGGCGGTCTGGGCCTCCTGGCCGGTCTGGGCCTCCTGGCCATTCCAGGCGTCGGGCCTTTCCTTGCTGCGGGTCCCATCATGGGCGCCCTGGGCGGCGCCGCGGTCGGAGCCACCGTCGGCGGCATCGCCGGCGCGCTGATCGGCATGGGCATTCCCGAAATCGAGGCCAAGCGCTACGAGGGCAAGGTCAAGGAAGGCAACATCCTCATCGCCGTCCACACGGAAGATTCAGACGAGGTCGACCGGGCAGAGGAGATCTTCGAGAATCACGGGGCGGAGGACATTTCGGTTGCGTCGGACTCGAGCGTCCCCGACGATCAGGAGCCGGACGAGCGTCACCCCCGCGGACCGGTGGCAGGAACGCCGGCCGTCGCATCGCCGGCGGTCACGCGTTCGGCCGGCGCTCGTTCCGACACATCTCCGGATCGCATTCGCTGAAGGAACCGAAGCGACATTCCCGCAGGAACTACCCGAACCAGGAGCATCCGATGACGGACAAGAGCCAGAAGGAAAAGAGCGAGAAGGACAGGGGAGAGCAGCACGAAGGCGAAGAGATCGGCCGCAGGGAGAAGGGCCGCGATGCGAAGGAACCCGGCGGCCAGGTGGGGAAGGACAAGTCCCCCGATCGCCAGCCCCACCTCCAGGGCGATTCCTCCCAGGGCGAGAGGGGGGTGCCCCCCAAGAACCCCGGGGCCGCACAGAAGGACACGAAGCGGCGCTAAAGGGGCCGCGGAGGATAGGCCGTCCAGCCGGCCCACCTCCGCGCCCCCTTCAGCTGACTTCTCGCCAGTGGATCTAGCGCCGCATCCCGGTTCCCATGAAGCTGTACCTCACGTTGTACCAGTGCGTGCGAACATCCCGGGTCAGGTCGGCAACCTGGTTGCTGACATTGTCCATACGGTCCCGGCGGTCGTCTCTCGTGGCCATGCGAAGCTCGGCTGCGTCACGGCGTGCCTCGTGAATGTCCTCGCGGAGGCTCCGGATATCGTCCGTGCTGGGAATGTGACGCGAGGCGTCGTCGTACTGGCGCTGTTCCCCGGGCTGGCGCTGCGCCGTGGCCCCTGCGTGGATGGCGCGGGAGCGGGCTTCGATGGTGTCGAGATTCTGTTCGAGCCGCACAAGGTGCTCCTCTACGTCCGCAGAGGAAGCCTGGTCATCCCAGCCCAGCCGAAGTTTCTGCCGGACAACGTCAGCCTCGAGATCGGCGAGGTCGGAGGCCACATCGCGTCGGATGCGGCGAGCGTCGTCCACCGATGCCCGGTCGAGGTCGTCCAGCCTCACCAGCAGATCCCCCCGTCGGTCCGCGACCTTCGTGTAGGTGTCCGTCCAGGCCTCCAGGGTGTCTCCGGTAGCGGCCTGTTGCCGGGTCTCCACTTCCCGACGGAGATGACCCATCACCGAGTCCACCTCCGATCTCATGGCCGTGAACTGAGCCCTCATTTCCGGGGTGGGTGCCACGGCGACGGTGTCTGCATCGCTGTCCGTCCAGGTCTGGTCATTGTCCGTTCCGCAAGCTGCGGTCGCGACGAGCGTCAGTGCGAATACGGTTAGCGCTGGGCGTCTCATTATCGATCCTCCTCATGTGAGGTTTGGTGTAGGTCGTACAGGGAGGCCACTCGGTGACCGGCGGAGAAGGGGATTCTTGTCTCCCTGCCTGTATTTCCTGCAATCCGGCTACTCTGAACCGACGGCCTCCGCACTCTTAATATGGAGGTCCGTTCACTCTACGCACCATCGCTCATTCGGGGTACTTCATTCCATGGATCCATCCTTCGATCGATGGATCCAAGCTTCCCGGTGCTCGCGGCACGGGGATTGCCCATGGATGGCAATAGGACCGGTTCTCCTACCGGGTCTCTCTTCCGAATCCTCCACAATCAGGAGATGCACCCATGTCCAGTCTGGAATCCCTGCAACCCACCCTGCATCTCGTACACACATTGTCCGGGGATCTGGTGCAGCTTGCCGCGCTGAACGACCGACCCCGGGCGACGCCGGCGTTCCAACGGGGCTGCGTGCGATCGTTTCCCGCCCTTCATGACCCTCTTGAAGCGACGGGCTGAACGGTCGGAGGAGAAAGGGGGGCGCTTCCATGCGATGGTGGGACAAGCTGATGATGTCGTTCCTGATCTGGGTCTGCGTCTTCCCCGGGGTGCTCATGATCACCTACCTGTTCCGCTGGGTAGGGCTTGACCTGGACCTCTGGCTCGAGATTCTCCTCTCGACGGCCCTCACGGTTCCCCTGATCACCGTGGTTGCGGCCCCGCAGGTGGAGAAGCTGGTCGCCGTGGCGCACGACCAGACGCTGGCGGAACTGAAAATGGACCAGGCGCGCGAAGCGGAGGATCCGAAGTCGGGGTAGGCCTCGCCCCGGCCCTCACCCCGGCCCGGGCGCCGCGAGGACCTCCTCGATGCGCTTGCCCGTCTCCAGCACGTCGTCCCACTCGAGCCAGCTGTCCGCTCCCCGGATCCACATCTCGAACCACCCCAGGTCCGACATGAGCTTCACCAGCCTGTTCCGGGGCTGCCGCAGGGCGTGGTCCTCCCCGGGGTAGACCATGAACTCCGTGGGGACCCCGAGGGACTTGAGCGCCAGGTGGAGCTCCTGACCCTGGGGCATGGGGATCCGCTGGTCCAGCTCCCCGTAGTGGAGAAGGGTCGGGGTGGAGGCATTCTCGATGTACTTGAGCGGCGACTCGCTCCACCAGTGGTCGAAGTCGTCCCAGGGCTTGTTCGCGGCGTCCAGCGCCGGGTTCCGCCCCAGGTAGAATTCCCGGGAGGCCTGGTTGTCGGTCTGGGCGTAGAGGGAGATCCAGTTGGCCACTCCCGCCCCGCTGGAGATGGCCTTGAACCGGTCGGAGGTCACCAGCATCCAGTTGGACCAGTGGCCGCCTGCCGACCACCCCATGAACCCGAGGGAGTCCGGGTGGGCCAGCCCCTGCTCGATGAGATGGTCGATCCCGGCGTGGATGTCTTCGGTGGCGCGGGTCCAGTAGTCCCCGGCGATCTCGGTGCGGAACTCGTCGCCGTACCCGGAGGAGCCCCGGTAGTTGGGGAGGAAGAAGGCATAGCCCCGGGCGGCCAGGAGGTGTCCGTAGGCCCGGTGGGGTGCCGCGGCCGTGGGGAGGAACCGATTCTCGAAGACGGCCGCCGGGCCCCCGTGGATCTCGGTGATGAGGGGATAGCGCCGCGATGGATCATGGTCCAGCGGGTAGACGACCAGCCCCTCGATCTCCGTGCCGTCGGCGGAGCGCCACCGCACCGACTCGGTGCGGGCCAGCTGGATCTCCTCCAGCCAGGGGTTGGCATCGGTGAGCCTCAGCCAGGCGCTGGGTTCGCCCAGGGCGTCCCACGGGGCCGCGTGCAGGTCCTCCGGACGCGTGGGGTCGGAGAAGCCCAGCACCGCCACCCGGGAATGGGATCCATCCGCAATGGAAACCACACCCCGGAGGTCGGAGAGGCGTGTGACCCGGGAATCCCGGACGCCCGCCACATAGAGGTTCTGGTTCACCCCGTCGTTCCCCACGAAGTAGAGCCGCTCCCCGTCGGCGGCCCAGGTCACGTCCGACACCTCCGAGTCATAGGAGGCGGTGACGGCCGTCCACGCCGACGCGGCCGCGCTGGCCGCGTCAGTCACCGCGCGGACGTAGATCTCGTTGATCCCGGAGCCGGCAAAGTCCTTCTGCGCCGTGATGGCCAGAAGCGAGCCGTCGGGGGAGAAGCCCACCAGGCTCTCGCTCACATCGTTTTCGGTGAGCCGGAGGGGGACACCGCCGGCCTCCGCCACCAGGTAGACCTCGTTGGGGCGATTGTCGATGTGGGGATCCCGGGGCGCCATGACCACGGCCAGTGTGCCCCCGGCGGGCGACTCCTCGAAGCCCCGCACCAGGAAATCCCCCGAGGTGATCCGTCGTGGGTCGCCTCCCGACGCATCCACCCTCCACAGGTGCTCCGGATACAGGTGGACAAAGTCATCAAAGACCAGTCCCCGCTGGATCGGACGCGCCTCGTACCCCGCCCGCCGCCGCTGGAACTCCCCTTCGTCCCAGGCATCGGGGGCCAGGAAGAAGAGGTGGTTGCCTGCCTCTCCCCACTGGAAGGAGGACACCGGGGTGGGATGGGCGGTGAGGGTCCGGTGCGCCCCGCGTCCCTCGCCATCCACGACGCGGAGCTGCGCCTCCATGCCCCGCCCGGCCAGGTAGGCCAGTGCACTCCCATCGGCGTTCCACCCCCACGAGGAGATCCCCCCGGCCACGGACGTCACCTGCCAGGGCTCCCCTCCTTCGGGCCACATGAGGAAGAGCTGACGACCGTTCCCGCCCCGGGTCGAGGTGAAGCCGAAGAAGCGCCCCGACGGGTGCCACTGTGCTCCCTGGTTCTGAGCCCCCTCTGCCCGGGTCATTACCCGGTCCCCGCTTCCGTCCAGCATCGCCAGATGGATCTGCTGGCTCCGGGAAGGCTCCGGATAGCTTGGGGGGGTGAAGGTGTAGAGCGCTCTTGACCCGTCCGGCGAGACGGTCACCTGGCTGATGGTGGCCTGGCGGAAGAGATCGGGGATCTCCATGGGGCGGGAATCCTGCGCGTGCAGGGGAGCAGGGAAGGGGGCAGCAAGGCCGGCAGCCAGGAGGAGGATGGAGAGACGCATGGGTGCACCCGGGAACCAGGAAGTAGGGAGGAGTCGTGCGGCGGAGCACCGCCCGGGGACAGGGTACGGCCCGGCAATGCAGGCGGCAATGCAGGCGGCCATGCAGGCGGCAATGGAGGCGGCAATGGAGGAGGATCCCCACCGATGGTGGTATCTTCCGGAGTCCCCGAAGCGATCCGCTGGTGGGGGCGTCCCATCACGAAGAGTGTGCATCTTGGGCAAACGAACCAATTTCGGATTCCAGAAGCGGCAGAAGGACATCGAGAAGCAGAAGAAGAAGGCGGCCAAGGCCGAGAAGAAGAAGCTCCGGGCCGACGGGATCGAACTGGAGGGAGATCTGGGCGAGCGCCTGGATGCCCTGTGCGAGGCGGGGGCGGACATCTTTGACCGCTTCGACAACGATTTCCGGCAGAACGACTTCCACGCCTTCGTGGCGGCTGACTACCCCGTGGTCCTGGCGACGCTGGTGGAGCTCCGGGCGCCGGGGAGACGCTTCCTGGAGTGGGGCTCGGCCACCGGTATCATCACCATCATGGCTGATCTCCTGGGCTTCGAGGCCTACGGGATCGAGATCGACGGAAGCCTGGTGGAGCAGGCCCGGGAGCTGGCCGATCGGCACGCATCACGGGCCCGGTTCACGAAGGGAAGCTTCCTCCCCACCGGCTACCGGTGGAAGCAGCCGGGCGGCGATGAACGTCTCGGCACGATCTCCACGGGAGAGTCGGGTTACCTGCAGCTGGGGATGCCGCTGGAGGAGTTCGATGTGGTCTTCGGGTATCCCTGGCCCGGAGAGGAGGCCATGATGCTTGATCTCATGAGGGTGCACGGTCGGGCGAATGCCACCCTCCTGATCCACACCCCCACGGGCATGAAGGTCTACCGGGGAGGGGAGCTGGCTGCCTGAGGGGGGCTGGCGCGAGCTTCCCGAGATCCCGGCAATGGGGTGGATGTCGGCGGCCTGCGCGAGCTGGATGTCGGAGAGCTTCGGGTGGAGAAAGCCTGCGGAGGGTTCAGGAAGCTGCAGCCCTGGCATCGATCCAGGCGGATACCTCGGCTCGGAGCAGGGTAAGTGGGAGGGCGCCATTCCGCAGCACGGCGTCGTGGAAAAGCCGGATGTCGAAGTGCGGGCCAAGCCGGTTCTCAGCCTCCCGGCGCAGCTCGGATATGACAAGTTCTCCCATGGTGTAGGCGAGTCCCTGGCCGGGTTCCGTGATATGGCGGTCGATCTCCGCGGTGACGGCTTCCACGGTCATCCCCGTGTTTTCGGCCATGAACTTGATGGCATCGTCCCTTGACCAGCCAAGAGCGTGCATCCCGGTGTCCACAACAAGGCGGCAGGCCCGCCAGATCTGATAGCTCCACATACCG
This sequence comes from Gemmatimonadota bacterium, assembly GCA_007120305.1. Taxonomy (GTDB): domain Bacteria; phylum Gemmatimonadota; class Gemmatimonadetes; order Longimicrobiales; family Gaopeijiaceae; genus SKNW01. The sequence continues at coordinate 13,809 of SKNW01000092.1, forward strand.
AATCGGTCGTAGGGATCGTCGTAGAGTCCGACGTCGAGGCCAAGACGCTCGGCATAGAGTCCCCAGCCCTCGGTGAACACCGTAATCGAGGCGCCTCGTCGCACGGCGGAAAGGCTTTCGTCCTCCAGCATGAGCATGCTCTGCAGATGGTGACCCGGCATGCCCTCGTGAAAGGCGAGGGCGCGGGCGGCCCAGGTTGGCCGCGAGGCCAGCATGGAGGTGTTGATGTTGACCCATCCCGCGCGAGACCCGTCCGGGTTGCCACGGTCGTAGTAGCCTGCGGACTGTCGTGCCGCCACATGTGCCGGCATGGCACGTACGCCATAGGGGGTTCGCGGCAGATGGCCGAAGAGTCGCGGGGCAAGACCGTCCATCTGCTTTGCCGCGTGCGACACGAGGGCCAGGTATTCGACCTCGCTCGCCACGGTGAATCGGGGATCGGTTCGCAGATGCTCGACGAACGCATCGTGGTCGCCTTCGAATCCCACTTCCCTCCGGATCCCGTCCATCTCCCGCCGAATCAGCGCCACCTGCTCCTGACCGATGGCGTGCACCTCCTCGGGTGAAAGGTCGAGCGTCGTGTACCTGCGGACGCGGTGCTCGTAATACGCGCGCCCATCCGGCAGACTG
>SKNW01000041.1 GCA_007120305.1 Gemmatimonadota bacterium
GAGGACCGACTCCCCGGCAGGGTCCACAGTGGTGCGTTCTTCGGAGGAGGCGTCGTCAGGGGGCGTCGGATGCGCAGGCTGGGGCATGATGGGACGTGTGCGGGTGAGAGGAACGTGAGCGAGGTGGTGCGCGAGGTCGGGTCAGGCGTCGAGGACGGAATCAGGCAGCGCGTCGGCTCCGCACGCGCCCGGGCACGGCGCGCACCAGGACCCGGAGGGCCGCGAGGCCGGCCAGGAGCGCACCGAAGAGGAAGGGGCCCGAAGGACCGAACAGGTCCCAGGCGAGCCCCCCGGCCAGCGGCCCGGCGATCCGGGCCAGCGCGCCCACGCTCTGGCCGATTCCCAGCGAACTTCCCTGAAGTTCGTCGGGAGCGGCCCGGGAGAGAAGGCTCACCAGGCTGGGAAGGGTGCCCCCGAACCCGACGGCGAGGAGCGCCAGCGCGACCAGGAGAAAGGGGACCGAGGGGGCCATGGGAATCAGGAGGAGCCCGGCCACGAAGGGCACGGCCGCCAGTCGCACCAGCCGGTCCTCCCCGATCCGGGGTGCCAGGGTCCGTACAACCCCCCCCTGCATGATGGCGGACACCGTTCCCAGGAAGGCGAAGAGCCAGCCCACTGCCCGCTCGTCGAGCCCGAAGCGTTCGGAGGCGAAGAGGGGGAAGACGGGATGCATGGTGGAGAACGCGGCCGTGAAAAGAAAGGTCAGGAGAAGGACGGTGGTGAACTCCCGGTTCCGAACCACGGCCCGGAGGTCGGTGGTGGGGAGGAGCGCCGCAGCAGGCGTCGGGTCCCCGACGGCGCGGCCCGCTCGGCTCGCCCGGGCCGTCCGATCCGTCCGGTCCGTCCGGTCGACCCCGCCCGTGGGGTGCGTGCCGCCGGTCTCGATGCCGATCTCGGGGTCGCTCCCAGCGCCCTCCTGCCTCCTCCGCGCTTCCCGCTCCTCCCACGTCAGGGACTCCGGGAGGAAGAAGAAGGCGACCAGGGCATTCCCCGCGCAGAGGGCGGCGGCGGCGAGCCCCGGTGCCGCCGGCGAGATGGGCGCCAGGAGTCCGCCGATGGCCGGCCCGAAGATGAAGCCGAGACCGAAGGCGGCACCGATGAGTCCCATTCCCCCGGCTCGCCGCTCTGGCGGGGTGATGTCGGCAATGTAGGCCTGGGCCACGGGGACATTGGCTCCGCCCACGCCGGCCATGATCCGGGAGAGGAGGAGGGCCAGGATGGAGCCGGCGAAGGCGAAGACCAGGTAGGAGACAGCCGAGCCCACGAGACCGACCAGGAGCACGGGGCGACGGCCGAACCGGTCGGAAAGGCGCCCCCAGACGGGGGCGAAAAGAAGCTGGGCCGCCGAGTAGGAGAGGACCAGAACGCCGATGACGGTTCCGCTGGCGCCGAAACGATCGGCGTAGAAGGGGAGGAGCGGGAGGATGATCCCGAATCCCACCAGGTCCACGAACACCGTGACGAAGAGGATCGCGAGGCGGGTTCGGACGTCCCGGGGCGAGGCCCCGCGGGACCCGCCCCGGAATTCCGATGCCGTCACTCGGGGGGCTCCGCTCAGGGGGCTCCGCTTCTCCCGTCGTCGTCCTCGTCCTCGCGGCCGGGCAGACGATCAGGCTCGCGAATCCCTCCCTTGAAGTTCCGGATCCCCTCCCCCAGCCCCCGTGCGATGAGGGGAATCCGCTTCGCCCCGAACAGGAGGAGGAGGGCGAGGACGATGAGGACGAGCTCGGGGATGCCGATGCCACCGAACATGGAGGATCTCCGGAAGGAGGAGGGCGGGGAGGGGCGAACCCGTCAGCGAAGCAGCAGCTTGGCGATGGTCTGGAGCTGCATGTTCGTCGTCCCCTCGTAGATTGTGCCGATCTTCGCATCCCGGTAGTACTTCTCCACCGGGTACTCGCGGGTGAAGCCGTAGCCACCATGAAGGTCGATGGCGGTGGAGGCCACGCGCTGGGCCACCTGGGAAGAAAAGAGCTTGGCCTGGGCGGCCTGCATGAGGAAGTCCTCGCCTGCATCCTTGAGCCGAGCCGCGTTGTAGACCAGGAGCCGGGCCGCCTCGATCTCGGTGGCCATCTCCGCCAGCTGGAACTGCACGCCCTGGAACTCCCCGATGGCACGGCCGAACTGCTCCCTCTCCTTGACGTAACGCACGGTGTGGTCGAGTGCGCCCTGGGCCAGCCCCACCATCTGCGCCCCGATGCCGATCCGACCCTCGTTCAGCGTCTCGATGGCGATCTTGTATCCCTTTCCCACCTCCCCCATCACGGCGGAGGCCGGAACCCGGCAGTTTTCGAAGAGAATCTCGGTGGTGGAGGAGGCCCGGATTCCGAGCTTGTCCTCCTTTTTGCCCACGGAGAAGCCCGGCGTGTCCCGGGGGACGAGGAAAGCGGTGATGCCCCGGTACCCGGCCTCCGGATCCACCGTGGCGAAGACCAGGAAGAGGTTGGCCTCGTTCCCGCTGGTGATCCAGAGCTTGTGGCCGTTCAGCACGTAGTCGTCACCGTCCTTCTCCGCCCGACAGGCCAGGGCGAAGGCGTCGGAGCCCGACCCGGCCTCGGAAAGGGCGTAGGCGCCCACCGTGTCGGTGGCCAGCTTCGGGAACCACTCGGCCTTCTGGGCCTCGGAGGCCCAGCGCTGAAGGGCGTTGATCACCAGGGTGTTCTGGACGTCCACCAGGACGCCCACCGCCGGGTCGATCCGGGAGAGCTCCTCCACCACCAGGACCGAGGTGAAGAAGGTGGATCCGGTTCCCCCGAAATTCTCGGGGATCTCGATCCCCATGAGCCCCAGTTCGAAGAGCTGCTCCACCAGGTCCGCGTCCATCTGCTGCTCCGTGTCCATGGCGTGGACCCGGGGGGCCACTTCGGAGAGGGCGAAGTCGCGAACCGCCTCCTGGAACATGGACTCCTCTTCGGAGAGGGTCGTGAGCGCGGGGCGGGTGTCGCCGGACGGAGTGGTGGACATGGGAAGCCTCGGAGAGGGAGTTGGGGCGTGCGGGTTTGCCGCGGCGCGGCCACGGCGCTTCGGAGACCGTTACCCGGGTTCGATCTCCCGGGTTCGAACCCCCGGAACCGGGTCCGGGGGTGACAGCCCCTCAATCTCTCCAAGGATGGGGCGGAAATCCACCCATGGCCCCGATCCACGCCTTGACCGGACACCCCCGAAAAACTCTATTCCTCGCGACCCCGATCCTCATGTTCACGGGCGCAGATGCGGGAAGGGCCTCACGGGTCCGTCCTCGCGGCGCCGGCCCCCCACGGACACGGAGAAGCTCCATGGCCCGGATCCCCGACGACCTCTTCTACACCGAAGAGCACGAGTACCTGAAGGCCACCGACGAGGAGGGCGTCTTCCAGGTAGGCGTCACCGACTACGCCCAGGGAGAACTGGGCGACATCGTCTTTCTCGAGCTTCCCTCGGCGGGCGACACCTTCAGCCGGATGGACACCTTCGGGACCATCGAGGCCGTGAAGGCGGTGAGCGACCTGTATGCCCCCGTCACCGGCGAGATCATCGCGGCGAACGACGCCCTGGACGACGATCCCTCGCTGGTCAACTCCGACCCGTACGGTGCGGGGTGGATGGTACGCATCCGCGTCACGGACCCCTCCGAGCTCGACGCGCTCCTCGGGGCCGACGCCTACCGGGAACTGGTCGGCGAAGGCTGACTCTCTCCCGCCTGTTCCGTCCCGCTGCGGATGGCCCTGATCCGCCGGCAGGGAACCGGAACGCCCGGCGGTTCGGGGGGTCCCATGCACCTCTGGGGATCTCTGGCCATCTCTGGGCCAGCGCATCTCCCGGATCGTCCCGATTTCACTCCTGTGGCCCCCTCTGGCGTGCGTCGAGTCCGGCGTCCTCCGGAGGCGGGCGATTTCCCGAAGGCCCCGCATGACCTCCGACGCCCGCTCCCTCCGTCGAACCGATCGCTTCGTTGACCGTCACCTGGGTCCCCGGGGCCACGAGCAGGCGTCCATGCTCGAGCTCCTTGGCCTCGGCTCCATGGAGGAGCTCGTGGCGGAATCGGTTCCGGCCTCCATCCGGCTCGGGCGCGATCTCGACCTGGAGCCCGGGGTCTCCGAAACCGTCCTTCTCCAGCGACTTCGTGAAATCGGGGCCCGGAATCACCGGTTCCGCTCCTACCTGGGAATGGGGTATCACGACACGGTCACGCCTCCGGTCATTCTCCGGAACATCTTCGAGAATCCGGGCTGGTACACCCAGTACACACCCTACCAGGCCGAAATCGCCCAGGGTCGGCTGGAGGCCCTCCTCAACTTCCAGACCATGGTCATCGACCTGACCGGGCTGGAGATCGCCGGGGCGTCGCTCCTTGACGAAGGGACGGCTGCCGCCGAGGCCATGGCGCTCCTCCTGGACGAGGCCAAGGGCGACCGGAACACCTTCTTCGTGGATGCGGGGTGTCACCCCCAGACCATCGCGGTGGTGCAGACCCGTGCCCTCCCACTGGGGGTCGAGGTCGTGGTAGGCGAAGCCACGGAGGCCGCGGTGGCGGATTCGTCTGTCTTCGGAGCGCTCCTGGCCTACCCGGCCACCGACGGCCGGATCACGGACCTGCGCCCCGTCATCGGGGCGGCCAAGTCGGCCGGGGCGGGTGTGGTGGTCGTGGCCGATCTCCTCGCCCTCACCCACCTCACGCCCCCTGGCGAACTGGGGGCCGACATCGCCGTGGGCAACACCCAGCGCTTCGGGGTGCCCCTGGGCTTCGGCGGTCCCCACGCGGCCTTCATGGCGGCCCGGGACGCCTACAAGCGCCGCATGCCGGGCCGCATCATCGGGGTCTCCGTGGATGCGGACGGGAACCGGGCGCTCCGCATGGCGCTCCAGACCCGGGAGCAGCACATTCGCCGGGAGAAGGCGACGTCGAACATCTGCACCGCCCAGGTGCTCCTGGCCATCATGGCCTCCATGTACGCCGTGTACCACGGCCCCGAAGGCCTCCGAAAGATTGCCCGCCGGGTCCATGACCTGGCCCGCGTGCTGGCCGAGGGACTGAAGCGCCAGGGGCACCAGGTCCTCTCGGAGCATTACTTCGACACGATCCGGCTTCGCCCCGCCGAGCCCGTGAAGGAGCTCCTGGCCCGGGCGGAGGAGGCCGCGGTGAACCTCCGGAACTTCGGGGACGGGACCGTGGGGGTGGCGCTGGACGAGGCGGTAACGGCCTCGGATCTCTCCCACATCTTCCAGATCTTCGGCGGGAAGGACACCTCCCTCCACTGGGACCCCGAAGCCCTCTTCCGCGAAATGGACGATGCCGTGGCTCTGCCGGAGGCGCTGGTGCGGCGTTCGCCGTACCTGGAGCATCCGGTCTTTCACCGGCATCACTCCGAGACGGAGATGCTCCGGTACATCCATTCGCTGGAGGTGAAGGACCTCTCCCTCAACACCAGCATGATCCCCCTGGGGTCGTGCACCATGAAGCTCAATGCCACCACCGAGATGATTCCGGTGAGCTGGCCCGAATTCGGACGCATCCATCCGTTTGCCCCCGCCAACCAGGTCGAGGGGTACCGCCGCATCGTCCAGGACCTGGAGCGGTGGCTCGGCGAGATCTCCGGGCTTCCCGCCGTCTCCCTTCAGCCCAACTCCGGTGCCCAGGGGGAATACACCGGTCTCCTGGTGATCCGGGCGTGGCACGAGGACCGGGGCGAGGGCCACCGCAACATCTGCCTCATTCCGTCATCCGCCCACGGAACCAACCCGGCCTCCGCGGTGATGGCGGGGATGAAGGTGGTGGTGGTGAAGTGCGACGAGGACGGCAACATCGACCTGGCCGACCTGACCGAGAAGGCGGACAAGCACCGGGAGGCCCTGGCGGCCCTCATGGTGACGTATCCTTCCACCCATGGCGTCTTCGAGGAGCACATCCGGGAGGTCTGCCAGGTAATCCACGACCGGGGGGGACAGGTCTACCTGGACGGAGCCAACCTGAATGCCCAGGTGGGGCTCTGCCGGCCGGGGGACTACGGAGCCGACGTCATCCACATCAACCTTCACAAGACCTTCGCCATCCCCCACGGAGGTGGCGGCCCGGGGATGGGTCCCATCTGCGCGGCCCCGCACCTGGCGCCCTTCCTCCCGGGTCATCCGGTGGTGGCCACCGGGGGCGAGCGCGCCATCGGGCCCGTGTCCGCTGCGCCCTGGGGGAGCGCCTCCATCCTCCTGATTTCGTGGGCGTACATTGCCATGCTGGGTCGGGACGGCGTCCGGCAGGCCACCGAGGTGGCCATCCTGAACGCCAACTACATGGCGAAGCGCCTGGAGGGCCACTTCGATGTCCTCTTCCGGGGGCGGAATGGTCGGGTGGCCCACGAGTTCATCCTGGACCTCCGCCCCTTCCGGAAGTCCAGCGGGATCACCGAGGAGGACGTGGCCAAGCGTCTCATGGACTACGGCTACCACGCTCCCACCATGTCCTGGCCGGTGCCTGGAACCATCATGGTGGAGCCCACCGAATCCGAGTCCCTGGCGGAGCTGGACCGGTTCTGTGATGCCCTCATCTCCATCCGGGCCGAGATCCAGCAGGTGGAGATGGGCCTCATGGACCGGGACGACAATCCGCTGCGAAACGCCCCGCATACCGCCGCCTCCGTTCTGGTGGAGGACTGGTCGCATCCCTACTCCCGGGAGCAGGCCGCCTTCCCCGCTCCCTGGACCCGGGAGCAGAAGTTCTGGCCTACCGTCCGCCGGGTGGACAATGCCTACGGCGACCGGAACCTGGTCTGCGCCTGCCCGCCCCTGGAGGCCTACGCCGAGACGGAGTGACCCGGTCCGCGCAGCCGGACCTGCCACTGGACCCGCCGCCGAACCGGCTGCCGGATCTGCCGCCATCCAGCGATCTCACGCATCCCTCTCACGCATCCCTCTCACGCATCCTTCCCACGGAGACGCTCCATGACGAAGCTCACCTGGCACGGCCACTCCACCTTCACCCTGGAGTCGAAGACGGGAACGCGGATCCTCATCGACCCATGGTTCGATGGAAACCCGGTGGCGGACCGGAGCGCGGCGGAGGTGGAGGGGGTGGAGTGGATCTTCTGTACCCACGGCCACGCCGACCACTTTGCCGACGCCATTCCCCTGACCAGGCGACTCGGCGCCACCCTGGTCTCGAGCTTCGAGATCATCCAGTTCGCCCAGGGGCAGGGCGTCGAGAAGGTCCATCCCATGGGGGTGGGCGGAGGGTTCGACTTCCCCTTTGGCCGCGTGAAGATGACGGCGGCCCTGCATGGGGGGGAGGTTCATGGCGACGAATCGGGACGGTGGACCTGCACTCCCGGGGGGTTCCTCTTCCACCTGGATGGTCTCGGGATCTACCACGCCGGTGACACAGCCCTTCTGACTGACATGCAGCTCCTGAAGGGGCAGGTGGATGTGGCCATTCTTCCCATCGGGGACAACTTCACCATGGGACCCGAGGATGCGGTTCGGGCCGTCGAGTTCATCGGCCCGAAGGTGGTGATCCCCATGCACTACGACACCTTCGACCTGATCCGCCAGGATCCGGAGGCGTTCCGGTCGCGGGTGGGGGATCGGGCCCGGGTGGAGACGCCGAAGCCCGGGGGGACCGTGGAGATTGGCGACCTCTGATCCGGGGCCGGGGCCCCTTCAGTGGAGGATCCTCCGGGACCCGCCCGCCGGCGCGGCCCGGAACATGGCCGTGGACGAGGCCCTGGCACGGTGCCGGAGGCCGGGGGAGGCGACCCTTCGCATCTACCGCTGGGCGCGCCCCACCCTGTCGCTGGGCCGAAACCAGCCGGCCCGGGGGCGTTACGATCCCCACGCCCTGCGGAGCCTGGGGGTCGACGCGGTTCGGCGTCCCACCGGAGGGCGGGAGGTGCTCCACGACCGGGAACTGACCTACGCCGTCGTGGTCCCGGTGGCCGGACCGGGGAGCCTCCGAACCGTATACCACCAGGTCAACCGGGCCCTGGTGCAGGCGCTGGCTGCGATGGGCGTTCGGGGAGGGCTGGCTGAGCCCGGAGAGCGATCTCCCCGCCCCGATGCCGGAGCCTGCTTCGGGGAGCCGGCAGCGGGCGAGGTGATGGCGGCCGGCCGGAAACTCGTGGGGAGCGCCCAGGTCCGCCTGGGGGCCACCCTCCTCCAGCATGGCTCGCTCCTCCTGGACCGCTCGCCCGTGGGCCTCGAGTCCCTGGCCGCGCCCGGCCACGGAGTCGGCGGGGACCGGGGGGTTACCCTGCGGGAACTCCTGGGGGCGCCCCTGTCCTTCGACCATGTGGCGTCCACGGTGGAGGCCGCCCTCGCCGGAAGCTTCGGTGGCTCCTGGACGAGGGCCTCCGGTCTCGATCCCGAGGAGGAGGGCCGGGTCCGGTCCCTGCTCCCGGCCTACCTGGATGCGGATCGCACCTGGGGCCGCTGAAGGCCGGGGGCCATGGCGTTCCCGCCCGTTTGGCAGTATCCATCCGTCTGCCCGTTTCAACGTTACCGAATCGTGGACTCTTCCCGGATTCCGAGAGCGCGCGCCATGACCATGACCCCGGCCTCCCTTTCTTCGTCCCGCTGGACCCTCCCCCGGCCCCGGGCCCTTTCTCGCCCAGGCTCGGCGGCCTTTCTCGTCCTGCCCCTGATGGTGGCTGGATGCGGAGATGGAACCTCCGGGGAACGCTCCCTTCGGGGGATGCCGGAGTTCTGTCAGGAAGTCCTCCCCGCGGTGGACGCCTGGGTGGCCGGGTTTGACCAGCCCACCGGGGAGCGGTACGGGGGCATGGCCGTGGTGGGCGCAATCGGCGAGATCGCCGACGGGATGAATGGCCTCGTCTCGTCCGACTACTCGGCGAACCAGCACCAGCTCTTCGTGAACCTGATGTCGCTGATCCGCCTGAACACCGACTTCGAACCCGAGCCGTACCTGGCGGAGTCGTGGGCCTTCAATGACGAGGGTACGGAACTCACGTTCCGCCTCCGGGAGGGGATCCACTGGCACGACGGTACGCCCACCACGGCCCGCGATGTGGCCTTCACCTACCGCCGGGCGGTGGACCCGGCCACGGCCTTCCCCAACTCGGCCTTCTGGACCAACTACGACCGGAGCCCCCAGGGGGTCGAGGTGCTGGACGACTACACCGTGCGCTTCCGTCTCCAGCCTCACGCCGAGCCCCTGGACCCGTGGCGCTCCACGCCCATCCTTCCGGAGCACCTGCTCGGCGACGTCCCGCCCTCGGAGCTCCGGCAGCATCCCTACGGCACCCGGTGCCCCGTGGGGAACGGTCCCTTCGTCTTTGCCGAACACCGCCAGGATGAATCCTGGACCTTCGTCCGGAACCCCGGCTTCCCGGAGTCCGTGGGCGGGCCGCCCTACCTGGATCGGTACGTCTACCGGGTGGTGCCGGAGCAGACCACCCTCCTCACCGAGCTTCTCACCGAGAACCTGGACTACTACGTGGCGCCGGGACCCGACCAGGTGCCCCAGATCCAGGCGGCCGACCGCATCGAGTTCCGGGATTTCGTCTTCCGGCAGTACGTCTTCGTGGGGTGGAACTCCCGCCGCCCACAGCTGGAGGATGCCCGGGTCCGGCGGGCCCTGACGGTGGGAACCAACCGGGATGAGATCATCGAGGCGCTGCTGCGAGGCTACGGGACGGTGGCGAACGCCGGAGTCCCCCCCTTCCACTACGCCTACTACGAGGGGATTGCCGACTCCCTCCGGTACGACCCCGCCGAGGCGAGGCGCCTCCTGGACGAGGCCGGTTGGTCCGAGATCGGCTCCGACGGGATCCGGAGCCGAGCCGACGGTACCCGGATGGAGATTTCCATCAAGTACAACCAGGGGAACCAGCAGCGGCAGGACATGGCAGAGATCATGCAGTCCCAGCTCCGGGAGATCGGGGTGGCGGTGCGCCCACAGGTGGTGGAGTGGGCCACGCTCCTGAACCAGATCAACTCCGTGGACCAGCGGGATTTCGACGGTGTGGTCATGGGGTGGGTCACCGAGTTCAAGGTGGATGACCGCGACCTCTTCCACTCGTCCAAGGTGGACACGCCCTACGGCTGGTCCGGTACCCGGAACCCCCGCCTGGACATGCTTCTGGACACGCTGCAGCTCATCACCGACCGGAGCGAGGCCCTCCCCCTCTGGCATGAGTACCAGTACGAGATCCTGGCCGAGCAGCCCTACACCTTCCTGTTCTACCCCCAGCGGCTGGCGGGGCTCAACGTCCGCCTGCGGGACGTGGAACTGGACGTGCGCGGGGAGTGGGTGAACATCCACGAATGGTGGATCCCGGCCGAGGAGCGGGGTCGGCGGTAGGGGGTGGGCCCCAGCCCCCGCTCCTGAGCCCGCGCCCTCCAACCCGCGCCCTCCAACCCACCCATGGGAAGCTACCTCGTCCGAAGGCTGTTCGGTGCCGTCCCCCTGGTGCTGGGGATCGCCACCATCGTCTTCTTCGTCCTGAACCTGGCGCCGGGTGATCCGGTCTCCATCTACACCTCGCCCACGGTTTCGCCGGAGGCGCTGGAGCAGATGCGGCGCAACATGGGGCTGGATCAGCCCGTCCACGTCCGGTACGTCCGGTGGATGGGTTCCATGATCCAGGGGGACTTCGGCGTCTCCTTTTCCCGGAGCCAGCCGGTGCTGGACGTGGTCCGGCAGATCCTGCCCAACACCCTGGTTCTTTCGTTTGCGGCCATCACCCTGGCCTTCCTGGGCGGGATCCTCATCGGGATCTTCCAGGCGGTCCGCCAGAACTCGGGGGTCGACAGCGTCCTCAGCGTGGTGGCGCTCTTCTTCTACTCCATGCCCTCGTTCTGGCTGGCCCTCATGCTGATCCTGATCTTCAGCCTGGTGGCCCGAAACGTCTGGGGATGGCCCATCTGGTTCCCGGCGTCGGGAATGACGTCGGTGGAGTACAGCTTCCTGAGCTCCGGGGAGCAGTTCCGGGACCGCCTCATGCACCTGGTACTTCCCGCCACCTCGCTGGCCCTGGTCCTGGCGGCGGGAATCGCCCGCTACACGCGGGGGAGCATGCTGGAGGTGATTCGCCAGGACTACGTCCGGACCGCGCGCGCCAAGGGCCTTCCGGAGCGGACGGTGATCTTCAAGCACGCCCTCCGCAACGCCCTCATCCCGGTCGTGACGCTGCTGGGGCTCTACCTTCCCTTCCTCTTCAGCGGCACCGTCTTCATCGAGACCGTCTTTGCCTGGCCGGGGATGGGGAAGCTGGTGGTGGATGCCATCTTCGCCAGGGACTACCCGGTGGTCATGGCGGGGGCCTTCATCTTTGCCGTCATGGTGGTCATCGGGAACCTGGTGGCCGACGTCCTCTACTCGGTCATCGATCCCAGGATTCGCTATGACTGAGCGCCCGGCGGGCGGCGGCAGCCCAGGGCAGCTCGCTGCGGGGGAGCTGGCCGCAGGAGAGCTGGCGGGGGCCACCGTGGGGGGCGCGCTACCCGTCTCCGAAGCCGGGGCTTTCGGGGCGGCGAAGCGTGGCCCCCGCCTCCGGGGAGGCGTGGGTCTGGCCTTCGCTCTTCCCGGCCTCCCGCAGCTTCTGGCCGGGAGGGTGGCCTCCGGCGGGTATGCGCTGTTCCTCTGGCTGGCCCTCCTGGCCCTGGTGGCCGTGCGCTGGGAGAGGGTGGTGGCGGCGCCCACGGGTCCGCTGGATCACCAGCTCGCTCTCCTGACCCTGGTCGGCGTCCTGGCCGTCGCGTGGAGCTGGGCCGTGCGCGATGCCCGGAAGGGGTCGGAACCCCTCCCCCTCTCTCGCAGCCAGTGGGGGCTGGCCTCCCGGGCCTTCCGCAAGAACCGGACGGCGGTGGCCGCGCTCCTCGCCATCGTCTCGCTCTACCTCGTGGCGCTTCTCACCCCCTTCCTGGCCCCCTTCGACCCGGCCTTCCAGGGGGACCTGGTGACCACCCGGCTCCAGGCACCCTCCGGCGCGCACCCCCTGGGAACCGACCAGTTTGCCCGGGATGTCTTCTCGCGGATCCTCTACGGATCCCGGGTCTCCCTTTCCATCGGGCTCATCGCGGTCTCCATCTCCATCACCATCGGCACCCTCCTGGGGGCTGTGGCCGGATTCATCGGAGGAGCGGTGGACTCGGTGATCATGCGCTTCGTGGACATGGTGATCTCGTTTCCGCGCCTGATTCTCCTCATCACCATCATCGCCCTCTTCGAGCCCTCCATCTTCCTCATCGTGGCGGTCCTCGGGCTCACCCAGTGGCCCCAGGTCACGCGAATCGTCCGGGGCGAGGTCCTGAGTCTCCGGGAGCGGGAGTTCGTCCAGGCCGGGAAGGCCCTTGGCTTCTCGCGCCCCCGCATCATCCTTCGCCACGTGATCCCCAACGTGCTGGCTCCGGTCATCGTGGCGGCCACCCTGGGGATCGGCGACACGATTGTCCTGGAGGCCGGGCTTTCCTTTCTGGGGATGGGCGTCCAGCCGCCCACCGCCTCGTGGGGGACCATCGTGGCCGATGGCCGGAACAACCTCCTGGGCGCCTGGTGGATCTCCACCTTCTCCGGGCTTGCCATTGTCTTCACGGTGGTCTCCTTCAACCTGGCGGGAGACGGGCTCCGGGATGCCCTCGACCCCCGGCAGCGGAGCTGAGGGCATGGCGACAGACGAAAACCGAAGCGATGCCCCGCCCCTGCTGGAGGTGGAGAACCTGCGCACCTGGTTCTCGTCGGAGGCGGGAACCGCCCGGGCCGTGGACGGGGTGTCCTTCCAGGTGCACGCCGGGGAGACCGTGGGGATCGTCGGGGAGTCGGGATGCGGGAAGACTGTCACCTCCCTCTCCGTCATGGGGCTCATTCCCCAGCCCCCGGGCAGGATCGTGGAGGACTCGTCCATCCGGTTCCGGGGGCGCGAACTGACGACCCTTCCGAAGGCCGAGCTCCGTCGCATCCGCGGAAACGAGATCGCCATGATCTTCCAGGAGCCCATGACCTCGCTGAACCCGGTCTACACGGTGGGAGACCAGATCCGGGAGTCCCTTCGCCTGCATCGGACGATGGGGCGGAAGGAAGCGCGGGCGGCCGGGGTGGCGGCCCTCCATGAGGTGGGGATCCCCGAGGCGGACCAGCGCTTCGACGAGTACCCCCACCAGCTCTCGGGGGGGATGCGCCAGAGGGTCATGATCGCCATGGCCCTTTCCTGCGAGCCCGATCTCCTCATTGCCGACGAGCCCACCACCGCCCTGGATGTGACCATCCAGGCGCAGATCCTGGACCTCCTGGCCGATCTCCGGACCCGGCGTGGAATGGCCATGCTCCTCATCACCCACGACCTGGGGGTGGTGGCCGAGGTGTGCGACCGGGTCATCGTCATGTATGCGGGGCAGGTGGTGGAGACCGGGAGCGTGGAGGACATCTTCCACCGCCCCCGGCATCCCTACACCCGGGGGCTCCTGGCCTCCCTCCCCCGGCTGGAGGATCCGGGGCGCCGGCTCCAGCCCATCGAAGGCGCGGTGCCGAGCCCGGTGAACTGGCCGACCGCATGCCGGTTCCGGGCCCGCTGCGCCCTGGCCTGGGAGCGATGCGCCGCCGAGGCTCCCCCGCTTCTTCCGGCGCCCGGGGATTCGGGGCGGAGCAGCCGCTGCTGGCTCGAGGTGGAGCCGGAGCGGGCCAGGGGGGCTCCGTGACGGGCGGCGACATGACGGGGGGCGCCCGAGGGGAGGGTGCCCGGGAGGAGGTCGCCCGGACGGAGGGTGTCCGCGCGGAGGGTGTCCGCGCGGAGGGTGCCTGGGATCCGGGCAGGACTCCCCTTCTTTCGGTGAGGGACCTGACCCGGTACTTCCCGGTCAAGGGAAAGGGGCTTCTCCCCGGGCGCCGTGCCCAGGTGAAGGCGGTGGACGGGGTCTCCTTCGACCTCCACGCCGGCGAGACCCTGGGGCTCGTGGGGGAATCGGGGTGCGGAAAGTCCACGACCGGGCGAGCGATCCTCCGCCTCCTCGAACCCACGTCGGGGGAGATTCACTTCAAGGGGAAGGATGTGCGCGCCATGGGCGAGCGGGAGCTCCGGACGCTCCGCCGTCAGGCCCAGATCGTCTTCCAGGACCCCTTCTCCTCGCTGAACCCCCGCCTCACGGTGGGGGACATGCTCACCGAGGTGCTCAAGGTCCACGGACTGCACGGAGATGCTCGGGGGCGCCGGAAGCGGGCCAGGGAGCTCCTGGACCTGGTGGGACTCCTTCCGGAGCACGCCGACCGCTACCCCCACGAGTTCAGCGGAGGGCAGCGCCAGCGCCTGGGCATTGCCCGGGCTCTCTCCGTCGAGCCGGAGTTCATTGTCTGCGACGAGCCGGTCTCGGCGCTGGACGTCTCGGTCCAGGCCCAGGTGGTGAACCTCCTGAAGGACCTGCAGGCGGAGCTGGGGCTCACCTACCTCTTCATTGCCCACGATCTGGCCGTGGTGGAGCACGTGAGCGACCGGGTGGCCGTCATGTACCTGGGCCGCATCGTCGAGATCGGCCCGGCGGCGGTCCTCTACCGGGAACCCCGGCATCCCTACACCCGGGCCCTCCTGTCGGCGGTGCCCCGGCCTGACCCCGGCCGCCGGGGCGAGACCGGCCGGATCGTGCTGGAAGGCGACGTACCGAGCCCGGTGGATCCCCCGCCGGGTTGCCCCTTCCACCCCCGGTGCTGGCACCCTGACCGCGATGCCTCCTGCGCCCGGGTTGTTCCGGCGCTCCGGCCGACGCCCGATGGAACGGGGCGCGAGGTGGCCTGTACCAAGGTGGCCACATCCGGGGGAGCTCACCCTTGACAGCTTGGAACGAGGGTCTCATTATGCGACCTTCCAACTCCAGAAGGTTGCCGTCCAGCCCGAATGAGGCTCCCAAGGCGGCGATTACTCACTGACCTGCAACCCAACGGCGGGAGGTCCTCTTGGTCGGTCTCACTCAGCTCTACAGCGCACTCCTTCAGATCCCAGGGGTGGACGCACCTGATGCGACCTTCGGCGAGCAGATGATGTTCGTCTGGGACGAGATGGGATTCATGCGCTGGCCTCTCGGGTTCTGTCTCCTCCTGGGAATCATCGTGATCATCTGGAAGTTCTTCGACCTCATGGCGAAGAGCTCCCGGACGAAGAAGATTCTCGGAGAAGTGAACCAGCTCCTGGCGGAGAAGAAGATCGACCAGGCCATGAAGGTCTGTCAGGAGTCGGACTCTCCCGCCGCCAACATCCTCTTCGCCGGTCTCGAGCGGCGGCATGAGGGGACGGACCGGGTCATGAAGGCCATCGAGAACCAGGGCCTTCTGGAGCTCTCCAAGCTGGAGAGCGGACTGGTCGTCCTGGCCACCCTGACCAACATCGCTCCGCTCCTCGGCTTCCTCGGAACGGTGATCGGAATGATCATCGCCTTCCAGGCCATCGAGGTGGCCGGAGAGGTGGAGGCCACCCTGGTGGCCGGCGGGATCAAGGTGGCGCTTCTCACCACGGCGGCCGGCCTGGCCATCGCCATCCCGGTGAGCATTGCGCACAACTACTTCGTCTCCCGGATCGACTCCCTCGTCATTGACATGGAAGAGTCGGCCCAGAAGATGATCGACACGCTGCACACGGTGAACGCCGCCCGCTGAGGCAGGCGCGACGACGGGGAGCCTCCTTCGGGTGGTTTTCCGCCCGTGGCCTCGTTCCCACTGAATTTCCAGGGGGCCGTCCCGCTTGTCGGGGCGGCCCCTTGGCGTTTCCCCCGTGGCGTTCTCCCGTCCAACTCCGGCCCACCCGAGATCCCGACGCCTTCCATGTCCGATTCTTCCCCGGCCCCCGACGCTACACTGGCCCTCGACGCCTCCCCGGAGCCCGCCACCTCCAGCCACGCATCCGGCCGGGCGCCCCGCCTCTTCCTCATCGACGGGTACGCCCTCATCTACCGGGCCTTCTTCGCCTTCGTGAACAGGCCCCTGACCAATTCCCGGGGCGAGAACACGTCGGCACCCTGGGGCTTTGCCAACTTCCTTCTCCGCATCCGCGAGGAGTACGGGCCCGACTACCTGGCCGTGGTCTTCGACGCCGGCATGAGCCAGCGCGAGGAGCTCTACCCCGCGTACAAGGCCACGCGGGAAAAGATGCCGGAGGAGCTGGCGGCGTCCCTTCCCCGGATCCGGGAACTGGTGGCCGGCTTCCGGGACGAGGTGGTGGAGCTGGACGGCTACGAGGCCGATGACGTGATCGGAACCCTGGCCCGAAAGGCGTCGGAGGCGGGGGTGGATACCGTCATCGTTTCGGGTGACAAGGACTTCTACCAGCTCATTGACGCGCGTGTGTTTCTCCTGAACCCCGGTCGGGGGGGAGCCTCGGGGGTACAGGCCGAGTGGGTGGACGAATCCAACGCCTCCGAGCGACTGGGCGTGGCGCCCAGCCGGGTGGTGGACTACCTGGCCCTCATCGGAGACAGCTCGGACAACGTCCCGGGGGCTCCCGGGATCGGTCCGAAGACGGCCGTTCAGCTCCTGGAAGACTACGGTTCCCTGGATGCCCTCCTGGAGGCTGCGCCCGGACTCAAGGGCAAGCGGGCGCGGGAGGCGCTCACGGAGCATGCGGACCAGGTGCGGCTCTCCCGGGAGCTGGTCACGATCCAGCGGGATCTGCCGGTGGAACTCGACCTGGAGCGGTGGCGGGTGCACGAGCCGGACCGGGAACGCCTGCGCCAGCTCTTCGTGGATCTGGAGTTCCGGACCCTCATCGACCGCTTCACCGATGCCTCCGCCGGCCCTGAGTCGCCGGGCGGGGGCGAAGTGGAGTACCGGGCCGTCACGGATCCCGCCGAGATCGAGGCGCTGGTGGCGGAGATCCGGGAGGCGGCGACCGTGTCGGTGGATACCGAGACCACCTCCCTCGAGCCCATGCGGGCGAACCTGGTGGGGATCTCCCTGTCCTGGCGGGAGGGGCAGGGCGTGTACCTCCCCCTGGCCCACGTGGCGCCGCCTGTGGACCTCCTGGACCTGGACGGGACGGCGGATCCCGCCAACCTCCCTCCCCTCACGGACCCGGCCATGCGCCCCCTGGTCGAGCTCCTGGAGGACCCGGGCGTGCCGAAGACGGGGCAGAATCTCAAGTACGACCTCCTGGTCCTCCGAAGGGCGGGCGTGGAGCTTCGGGGGGTGGCCTTCGACACCATGGTGGCTTCCTACGTCCTGGACCCGGGGCGGCGGAGCCATTCGCTGGATGCCCTCTCCACCGATCTGCTGGGCTACACGCCCATCAGCTACGGGGATGTCACGGGGAAGGGGAAGAAGCAGGTCTCCTTTGCCCAGGTCCCTCTGGAGCAGGCTACCGCGTATGCCGCCGAGGACGCGGACCTGGCCCTCCGCCTCCGGGGCCGCTTCGCGCCGGAGCTCGAGGAGCACCGGCTGGACGGGCTCTTCCGGGAGCTGGAGATGCCCCTGGTGGCCGTACTCGCCCGAATGGAGTGGGAGGGGATCCGCATCGACGCCCCCTTCTTCCAGGTCATGAGCCGTCGCCTGGGCAAGGAGCTGGACTTCCTCCAGGAGGACATCTGGAAGGAGGCCGGCGAGACGTTCAACATCAATTCCAATCCCCAGCTCCGGGAGATTCTCTTCGAGAAGCTGGAGCTGCCCGTGATCAAGCGGACCAAGACCGGACCGTCCACCGACGCGTCGGTCCTGGAGGAGCTGGCCGCCCTGGGGCATCCCCTTCCCATGAAGCTCATGGAGTACCGCCAGCTCGAGAAGCTCCGGTCCACCTACGTGGATGCGCTTCCCCGGATGGTGAACCCGGAAACCGGCCGCATCCACACCTCGTTCAACCAGGCGGTGGCCGCCACGGGGCGGCTGTCGTCGTCCGATCCGAACCTCCAGAACATCCCCATCCGGACGGAACTCGGCCGGGAGATCCGGCGGGGATTCGTCCCCGACGCCGGCCATCTCTTCCTGGCCGCCGACTACTCCCAGATCGAGCTCCGGATCCTGGCCCACGTGTCCGGAGACGACGCCTTCGTCACCGCCTTCCGCGAGGACCGGGACGTCCACCGTCAGACGGCGGCGGTGATCTTCGACATCCCTCTCGAAGAGGTCACCTCCGAGCAGAGGGCTCGGGCCAAGACCATCAACTTCGCCACCCTCTACGGACAGGGAGAATTCTCCCTGGGTCGCCAGCTGGGCATCTCCCGGGAGGAGGCCTCCGACTTCATTGCCCGGTACTTCGAGCGCTTCAGTGGCGTTCGCCGCTTCCTCGACGAGCAGGTGGCCATGGCCCGGGAGAAAGGGTACGTGGAGACCCTCTCGGGCCGGCGGAGGTACATCCCCGAACTCACCTCGAAGAACGGGAACGTGCGCCAGTTCGGGGAGCGGGTGGCCCAGAACACTCCGATCCAGGGGACGGCCGCCGATCTCATCAAGGAGGCCATGCTCCGGGTGGACCGGGGGCTTCAGGCGGCGGCTCCAGGGGCACGACTCCTCCTCCAGGTCCACGACGAACTGGTCTTCGAGGTTCCGGAGTCCCGCCTCGAGGACCTGCGATCCTTCGTGGTCGAGACCATGGAGGGAGCCATGGATCTCAAGGTACCCCTGCGTGTGGACACCGGCGTCGGGGCCTCCTGGCTCGAGTGCAAGTAGGGGCTGCGTCCACGCGTCCGACCCGGCCATGGGATCGCCCCGTTCGGGGGGGCACCTTTTCGGGACCGTAGCCCCCCGGTCCCGCTCGGGATGGGGGAAGGATCCATCACGAGAGGAAAGGAGGACCCCATGAGTCGGTCGGTGAACCGTATCTCCCTGCTGGGGCATGTCGGCCGGGACCCCGAAGTGCGCCAGACCCAGAACGGAACCAGGGTCGCGAACATCTCCGTGGCCACGAATCACACCGTGGGCGCCGGAGGAGAGTCCCCGAGAGAGCGGACCGAATGGCACCGCGTCACCCTGTGGGGCGGGCTGGCCGCCTTCGCCGAGGAGTACGTTCGGAAGGGGGACCGGGTGTACCTGACGGGACGGCTCGAGTACGACGCCTACGAACGGGAGGGTGTCACGATCCCCACGGCCGAAATCCATGCCGGCGAACTGGTGCTCCTCACCCCACGAAAGGGGGTGGATCACGAGGACACGTTCCAGGAGGCAGCCGCCTGATCTCTGGCGGCTGACCCGGGGCCGGGGGACTCAGGTCCCGGAAGTGTCCGTCGGGGGGGAGGGGGTCGGGAAGAAGCAGACCCAGCCCGGAATGCCTGGCCCTCTCTTCCTCGGCGCGTCCACTGGCCTCAGTTGCTGCTCCAGAACGCCGACAGGGAGTCGCCGTGAGGGCTTTCGCGAAGCTTCTCGAAGGCCCGGTTCCGAATCTGCCGAATTCGCTCCCGCGTCACGCCCAGGAGGGAACCGATCTCCTCGAGCGTACGCTCCTCACCGTCGTCCAGCCCGTAATAGAGGTAGAGGATCTTGCGTTCCCGCTCGGTGAGGTAGTTCTCGAACATGGACTCGAGGAAATCCCGCCGCGCGGTGGCCTCGACGCTCTCCTCGATGTCTCCCGTATCCGCCCCGGCGAAGCGCTCGCCGAACGAGGCACTGTCCCGATCGCTGCGGTCCACGGGTGCGTCCAGCGAGAGCTCGCTGGCGGCGACCCGGCGCAGGGCCCGGACGGTGTCCACCGGCTCGGCCATCTCCTCGGCGATTTCCTGGTCTGTCGGAGAGCGTCCGAGGGACTGTGTCAGAGCCGTGTCGGTCCGGGCCAGGCGTGCCAGGTTGGAATTCTGGTTGAGGGGGATCCGGACCGAGCGGGTCTGTTCAGCCAGGGCCTGAAGAACCGTCTGCCGGATCCACCAGACCGCGTAGGAGATGAACTTCACCCCCTTGTCGGGATCGAACTTCTTCACGGCCTTGAGCAACCCCTCGTTCCCGATGCATACCAGCTCGGCCAGTCCCAGGCCTCGCCCCTGGTACTTCTTCACGTAGGAGATGACGAACCGAAGATTGGCCGTGACCAGTCGCTCCGCGGCTTCCTTGTCACCGGACCGGGCCCGTCGAGCCAGGGCCCGCTCCTCTTCCGGATCCTGGATCAGGGGGTACTTCTCCACATCCTGAAGGTACTGATCGAAGGAGTCCAGACCGCGAGAAGACGAGAACATCCGTTCCGCACAGCCTCTCTTGGGGTGGGGAAAAGGGGGGGCGAAGCCGCCGGAGGGCGCGTGCTCTGCTGGCGAGTACTTCGCCTGCGCGCCCGGGGGAGCGCCGCAGGGGAGGATGGTGAAACGAGGATTCCCTCGCGTCGACCGAAACCGCCCCTGAGCAATGTCTGGCTGGAACCAAGAGTGAAAGCTACCCACAGATGCTGGACAGGTCAAAGGTTTCCATCGCCTGCCATGTGTGCCGCCCCCGTCGTCGCCTCTGGATCGCGGTTCATCGGCCCGAGGGGACCCGGTTCACCCCGGGAAAACGGGTGGAAACGCCGCTCCTCCGCGCCCGTCCCAGGGACTCGCTCCGGAAGGTGTCCAGGATCCCTGCCCACTCCCGGGCCTGAAGGATGATCCGGGGGCCGTCCCTGCCGTCCCCCATGGTTTCGTTCGTACCCAGGGGGAAGGCTACATCGAGGCGTACCACGGAAGCGCTCCCTGCGGGAAAGCCGATCCGGAGTCCGCCTCCCAGCGTGCCCCGCCACCCCGAGGGCTCGGCCCACGGAGCATCTCCCGCCTCGATTCGACCGACGTCGGTGAAGAGGGTTGCGCCCAGGTCCGCAAGGTCGGGAAACGGAGAAGGGAGGCGAAGGCGATGCTCCGCCGTCACCACCACGCGTCGCCCCCCCGGAAACCGGGTTTCGGCATATCCGCGCACCCCGTCGGGCCCTCCGAGCAGGAGCTGGAAAGGGGCCTGCGTGTTCCACCCTCCCTGCGCCGACACCTTGAGCACCAGCGTCTGGGGGAGAGAGGTGGGGATCTGGCGGTACAGAAAGCCGTGCGCCTCGCCGAGGATATCCCGGGGGCCGGTGTGCTCTATCTCTTCACCGGGCCCGACGTCGAGGGACCGGCCCCCCTGCCTTCCCTCCAGCGAAAGGTACAGCTGGCCGACCCACGGCCCTGACGACACCCCCCCGAAGAGGTCACCCCGAAGAAAGATGTCCCTGGGTCCGGATCCTCCCACGGCGGGACCGAGAGACAGGAGGATCTCCCGTCCCACCGGAACGTCCTGGACACCGGTCAGGGCGTCCAGCCCCCGGCGCTCCACGTAGCCGACGCGCCGGACGCCCAGGAGAAGATTCAGGCGGGTCGCCTCCCGGGTCCCAAGCTGAGTCCTGAGGGGAAGGGCCACCGAGTCGGGAACCGGGGTCCGGTCGTCGAACGCACCGGCGATCACGCCTTCGACCTCGGCGGAGCTCCCCGGGCGGATCCATTCCCGGGAGAATCCCCCGCCCAGGAGAAAGAAGCGGCCCGAGGTCCCGAAGCGGCGCGCGCCGGTGATCTCCAGGCTTCCCGCCTCCAGGGGAGCGACCAGCTGCGACCATGGAAGTCCCTCCGGGAGATTCCAGGTGAAGAGATCCTGCCTCGAAGAGGCTCGCTGCCGAAAGGCGAAGGTACCGATCTCCCCCACGAAGGGATGGAGGATGGCCTGGCTCCATGCGGTCCCCACCCGTGTCCGGCCGCCCGACGTTGAAACGTCCCAGTTGCTCCCCTGAAGGCGCGGGATCTCGAAGAGCCCGCCGACCTCCTGGCGCTCATCGACGTCCACGTAGTACCCCCCGAGCGAAATTCCCCGGCCGAGGAAATTCTCCTCCACGAGCGACACCCCCCGGAGCTTCATCCCTCCATCGAAGGTGATGTCGCCCGCAACCTTCGTGGTCCATTCGTCGCGGGTCTCCACCACCAGGTGCCGGGAGCCATCCTCCTGGGGCACCGAAAAGACATCGGCCGAGGCAACGAAGCGAAATTCCCGGAGAATCCGGGCGCTCTCGCGGGTGAGCCCCGGGTCGTAGCAGTCGCCTACCTCCAGGAGCAGCTCGGCCTCGATGAAGTCCGGACGGGTCCGGACATGAATCCGGTTGGCCAGACGATAGGCCCAGCGGATCCTCGGGTCGTCGGGGAGCGAGGCCGGATCGAAGACCGAGTGATTGTCGATGAAGATCCGGGAGACGTGCCCCTGCGGACAGACGGCTTGCACCCGGGGGAGGGCCGCAGCGGAGGGGGCCGAGGGTCCCTGGGCCAGGACCTCTTCCGTCGAGGACGCGGTTCCCAGGACCCCCAGGAGTCCCGCCGTGAGCAGGGCGAGCCTGGAGGAAGAGCGAAGGACCATGGAGGAAGATACACGACCACGGAGCTCCCCGGTCCCCCCGAGGGAGCCTCCCACGAATTGACACCCCGGGGGGGTGGGAATACCCTTCCTGCTCTCCATATCCGTGCACGTCACCGTGCCCCTGCCAGGCGGGCTGCCTGTCTGCCACGCCGGCTGCCCACGCATCAGGGCAGCATGCGGCAAACATGCCGCCCTGCATCCCGCATCCTGGCCGCCCCTTCCCGGAGCGTTGATGAGTCGTCACCGACAGGCTGCGCTGGACTACCATTCCGAAGGTCGTCCGGGCAAGATCGAGGTCATCCCCACCAAGCCCGTCGCCACCCAGAGCGAGCTCTCGCTGGCGTACTCTCCGGGGGTGGCCGAGCCGTGCCTCGCGATCGAGAAGAACCCGGATGACGCCTTCAAGTACACCGCGCGGGGGAACCTGGTGGCGGTGGTCTCCAATGGAACGGCCGTGCTGGGACTCGGGAACATCGGGGCGCTGGCCTCGAAGCCGGTCATGGAGGGCAAGGGCGTTCTCTTCAAGCGGTTTGCCGGGATCGACGTCTTCGACCTCGAGGTCGGAAGCGAGGACCCCGAGGACGTGATCCGCTTCTGCCAGCTGCTGGAGCCCACGGTGGGCGGCATCAACCTGGAGGACATCCGGTCGCCGGACTGCTTCGTCGTGGAGGAGCGGCTCAAGGCCACCATGCAGATTCCGGTCTTCCACGACGACCAGCATGGGACGGCCATCATCGCCGGTGCAGGCCTCCTCAACGCCTTGGCCCTCACCGGAAAGTCCCTGGACCGCATCCGCGTGGTGTTCAGCGGGGCCGGGGCCTCGGCCCTTTCCACCGCCGAGCACCTCGTGCGGCTGGGTGTTCCTCGGGAGAACATCTACCAGGTGGACCGTGAGGGTGTCATCTACGCCGGTCGCACGGTGGGGATGAACGAGTACAAGGCCCGGTTCGCCCACGAGACCCCCTACCGCACCCTCGACGAAGTGATCGATGGAGCCGACGTCTTCGTGGGCCTCTCTGCCAAGGGGGCGGTAAGCGCGGCCCAGATCGCCACCATGGCGCCGAACCCCATCATCTTCGCCCTGGCCAATCCCGACCCGGAGATCCTTCCCGAGGAGGTGGCGGCCATCCGGTCGGACGCCATCATGGCCACGGGGAGATCCGATTACCCGAACCAGGTGAACAACGTCCTCGGGTTTCCTTTCCTCTTCCGGGGAGCGCTCGACGTCCGCGCCCGGGAGATCAACCACGCGATGATGCTGGCGGCCACCCAGGCCCTGGCGGCCCTGGCCCGGAGCGAGGTGCCGGAATCGGTGGCCACCGCCTACGCGGGCACGAGATTCCAGTTCGGCCCCGAGTACATCATCCCCAAGCCCTTCGACCCGCGGGTCCTCTTCTACGTGGCCCCGGCGGTGGCGAAGGCGGCCATGGAGTCGGGGGCGGCCCGCATCGAGATCGACCTGGACGAGTACCGCGATCGGCTCATCGCCTCCCTCGGGCCGGGCCGTGAAGTCATGCGGTTCCTCACGAACCGGGCCCGCCGCAACCCTCCGCGGGTGATCCTGGCCGACGGCCAGAACGACAAGGTGATCCGGGCCGCGGTGCAGATCCTGGAAGAGGGGGTCGCGATGCCGGTTCTCCTGGGCAAACCCCACAAGATCCATCCACGGGCCGAGGCCCTTGGTCTGGACCTGGCGGGCGTCGAGATCATCCATCCGACCCTGGAGGATGAGCAGCGGTACGCCTTTGCCGACGAACTGTTCGCGGCGCGGCGACGCAAGGGCCTGACGCTGGCCGAGGCCCGGTCCGACATGTACAAGCCCATGCACTTCGGGGCCATGATGGTCCGGCGGGGGGAGGCCCAGGCCATGGTGGCCGGCGTGGACTCGAACTACCCCGAGATCCTCCGACCGGCGCTGGAGATCGTGGGGACGGCCGAGGGCGTGACCAGGGTGGCGGGGCTCTACATGGTGGCGCTCCGGAACCGGGACCCCCTCTTCTTTGCCGACACCACCGTGAACATCGATCCCACCGCCGAGACGCTGGCAGAGGTGGCACTCCTCTCCGCCGGCTTCGTGCGGGACCTGGGGATCACGCCCCGGATCGCCATGCTCTCCTTTTCGAACTTCGGCTCGGCGCGCCACCCGGCCGCCTCCAAGGTCCGCCGCGCCGTGGAGCAGGTGAAGGCCCGGGATCCGGAGCTCATGGTGGATGGAGAAATGCAGGCCGACACGGCGGTCAACCAGCAGATCCTGACCGAAACGTACCCCTTCAGCGACCTGAAGCAGGCGGCCAACGTCCTGATCTTCCCGAACCTGGCTTCGGCGAATGTCTCCTACAAACTCCTCGCCCAGCTGGGCGGGGCCGAGGTCATCGGCCCTGTCCTCCTGGGCATGGCCCGTCCCGTCCACGTGATCCAGCGTGGATCCACCACGCAGGACATCGTGAACCTCGTCACCGTGGCCTCAGTGGACGCACAGCGGGGTTCGCCCCAAACTTAAGGATTGGCCCCCGGCGAAGGGATCAGGGCGGCGCGGCCTGCAGATACAAGACGTCGTGCCGGAGCCAACATCCCTTGAGGTCTCGGAGGTCTCGGGTCAGGACGGGTCTGGAACGGACCTTGCCCGAGAAAACGGACCTTGCGCGAGAAGACGGGGTTCTCGCCCGGCTCGGGAGGGAGCTCCCGGTGCTGGTTCACCCATTCGCGGGGCGTGATGATCCGCCTCGACTTCACGATCATATCTCCAGGACGCGAAGCTCATGTCCCAGCAGGTGAAGGACGCGCCGCAGACGGCGACCAACGCCCGGAGTCGTTTCGGGCTCGACCGCCACGGATTGTCGCCGTCGAAGACCGAGCACTGGAATCTCTCGCCGGTGCAGCTCTACGAGGAGGCCCTCCAGCGCGGCGAGGGGCGCATGGCGCACATGGGGGGGTTCGCTGCGGTCACGGTGCCCCATACCGGCCGCTCCCCCAATGACCGCTTCATCGTGCGGGACTCGGCCACCGAGGAGACGGTGGACTGGGGTAGCGTGAACGTCCCCCTCTCGTCGGAGCACTACCAGGCCCTGCGGGCCGAGGTGGTGGCGCACCTGAACGATCGTGAGCTCTTTGTCCGCGATGCCCGGGCTGGCGAGGACCCGGCGGCCGGGCTCAACGTGCGGGTCATCACCCCGAACGCATGGCACAACCTCTTCGCCTACAACATGTTTCTCCGCCCCTCGCCCGAGGAGCTGGAGGAGATGGAGCCCGGCTTCACCGTTCTCCATGCCCCGGAAGTGGAGGCGGACCCTGCCCGTCACGGGACCCGCTCCTCCACCTTCGTGGCCGTGAACTTTTCGGCGCGGGAGGTGCTGATCGGGGGGACGAACTACGCGGGTGAAATCAAGAAGTCCATCTTCTCGGTCCTGAACTACATGCTGCCGGACCTGGGCATTCTCCCCATGCATTGCTCGGCAAATGTCGGGGAGGAAGGGGATGTGGCCCTCTTCTTCGGGCTTTCGGGCACCGGAAAGACCACGCTCTCGGCGGACCCGGAGCGCGGTCTCATCGGCGACGACGAGCATGGCTGGGGCCCCGATGGAGTCTTCAACTTCGAAGGGGGGTGCTATGCCAAGGTCATCAACCTCTCGGCCGAGGCGGAGCCCGAAATCTACAAGGCCACGCAGATGTTCGGGACGATTCTGGAAAACGTCGTCCTCACGGAGCCCTCGCGGGAGATCGCCTTCGGTGACGGCAACATCACCGAGAACACCCGGGCCTCCTACCCCATCCACTACATCCCGAACGCGATTCTTCCGGGCCTCGGTGGCCATCCGGAGCACGTGATCTTCCTGACCTGTGACGCCTTCGGGGTGCTGCCTCCCATCGCCCGCCTGAGCCCGGACCAGGCCATGTACCACTTCCTCTCGGGGTACACGGCCAAGGTGGCGGGAACGGAGCGGGGGGTCACCGAGCCCAAGGCCGCTTTCTCGGCCTGCTTCGGGGCTCCTTTCCTTCCCAGGCATCCAGCGGAGTATGCCGACATGCTGGGAAAGAAACTGGACGAGCATGGATCCAGGGTCTGGCTCGTGAACACCGGGTGGTCAGGCGGGGGCTTCGGCGTTGGCAGCCGGATGAAGATCGCCCACACCCGGGCCATGGTCCGGGCTGCGCTTCTCGGCAAGCTTGACACGGTGGCTACCCAGGAGGACCCCGTTTTCGGGCTTCACGTCCCCACCGACGTGCCGGGTGTTCCCGGGAATGTCCTCACGCCCCGCAGCACATGGGCGGACGGGGAGGCCTACGATGCGGCGGCCCGGAAGCTGGCAGGCATGTTCCGGGAGAACTTCCGGAAATACGCCGACCGGGCCCCGGAGCGGATCCGCAAAGCCGGGCCGGCCTGACTCCAACCGATCCACCCTGCCCCGGGGGGCGTCTCCCGTCGGGAGGCGCCCCCCGGCCGATTCACCCCGGTTCCGAGGCGTCCGTCATGTCCACTCCTCTCTCGACTCGCCGCCGCGCCCGTCCAGCGCAGGCTCTCCCGGTCCTCGTCCTCCTCCTCCTGGCCCCGGCCGCGGGTCCCGATCGGGTCCCCGGCGTTCCTTCTTCCTCGGGCCTCCATCTTCACGCCCAGGCTCCGGTCCAGGTTCCGGCCATGCCCCTGGCTCCGGCCCGGTACCATGCCTTCCCCAGCCTCCGCGAGGAGGCCGTGGAGCGGCAGGCGTGGGTCGAGAAGCGGGTGACCGAGGTCCTCCCCGCGCTCATGGAGGAGTACGGGGTGGAGATGTGGATTCTCTCCATGCGGGAATACGCCGAGGATCCGGTCTTCTGGTCCATCACCTCGCCCACGACCTTTGCCGCGCGCCGGCGTTCGATCTACGTCTTCCACCGCACGCCCGACGGTGCCTTTGATCGCCTGGCGCTGGGGGGGACCGACCAGGGCGGGATCTTCCAGGCCTTCCGCTCCACCCGACCGGCCCCCACGCAGGCCACGGGGGAACTCTGGGGCGACGAGCAGTGGGCGCTCCTGCGCGAGCTGGTGGAGGACCGGGATCCCGGGAACATCGTGGTGAACATCGACGAGGACTGGGCCTTCTCCGACGGCCTGGGCGCCGGGGAGTGGGAGGCCATGGAGCGGGCGCTCGGCCCCTACGTGGATCGCATCCAGCGCGAGCCCCGGCTCGCCATGGAGTACATCGGGCATCGCATCCCCGAGAAGATGCCTCGCTACCGGCAGATCATGGAGACCGTGCACGCCATGATCTCCGAGGCCTTTTCGAATGCCGTCATCACCCCCGGCGTCACCACCACCGACGACGTGGTCTGGTGGTTCCGCGACAGGATCCGGGAGCTGGGCTGGACGGCCTGGTTCCAGCCCTCCGTCTCTCTGCAGCGCGCCGGTGACCTTCCCGTCGGGCCGGGGAGCGGGGTGATCCAGCGGGGGGACGTGCTCTGGACCGATGTGGGTGTGACCGCCTTCGGCCTGGCCACCGACACGCAGCACATGGGGTACGTCCTCCGGGAGGGAGAGGTCGACGCGCCCGACGGCCTCAAGGCCTGCCTCGCCGGATCCAATCGCCTCCAGGACATTCTGCTGGCCGAAATGGAGCCGGGGCGCACCGGCAACGAGATCCTGGCGGCGGCGCTGGCCCGGATGCGGGCAGAGGAAATCAACGGCACCATCTACACCCATCCCATCGGTGACCATGGCCACGGGGCTGGCCCTCTCATCGGTCGATGGGATGCCCAGGAGGGTGTTCCCGTCCGTGGCGATGCGGTGCTTCGTCCCCTCACCTGGCATTCCATCGAGCTCCAGGCAACGCTTCCCATCCCCGAGTGGAACGGCAAGCCGCTCCGATGCTCCCAGGAGGAGGAAGCCTACCTGGACGAGGCCGGAGACCGGCACTGGGTCTTTCGGCGCCAGACCCATTTCCACCTGGTCTGGTAGTGGATCCCCGCCCCTCTCCGCATCCCCCAACCCGCGAATGACATGACCGAATCCTCCAACTTCTGGCTCGTGAAGAGCGAAGAGGACGTCTATCCCATCGAGCAGCTGGAAAGGGATGGCACCACCATGTGGGACGGCATCCGGAACTACGAGGCGCGGAACATCATGCGCGACAGGATGAAGCCCGGTGACCTGGTCCTCTACTATCACTCGAACGCCAACCCCCCCGGGGTGGCCGGCCTGGCCCGCGTCGCGTCGGCTCCCTACGCGGACCCGCACCAGTTCGATCCGGAGAGCCGCTACTTCGACGAGAAGGCCACGAAGGAGGAGCCGCGCTGGGTCCTGGTGGACATGGCCTTTGTCGAGACCTTTCCCCGCTTCGTCCCGCTCGACGAGATCCGGGACACCCCGGAGCTGGAAGAGATGACCCTGCTGAAGCGCATGCGACTCTCGGTCCAGCCGGTGGACCCGGCCCACTTCGAGGTGGTCTGCGCACTGGGGCGCCGCAAGGACGGCGCGTGAGCTTGCCTGCCGGGGCTGTCAGCAGAACCCGACGCCCTCAGCCCCCAGCCTCGAGCGCGGCGAGATAGCGGGGAATGGTTGTGGTCCGTGTCTCCTCAAGGGGATGCGACCGAAACCACCGGGTGACGAGGAACAGTTCTTCCCGGGCCGCGTCGTCGAGCTCGGCCAGGGGAGGGGTCGGCGCACGGAGTGCATCCCGGATCCGGGCGGCCAGCCGGGCCCGGGCGGCGGAGGTGAAGCCGGAGGTGGCCGGCTCTCCGGCGGGGTCGAAGCTCAGGAGCACCTGGCCCCTGCGGATCAGGTGGTGGCGACGGGTGGACCCCGGGCCGCCTGGCCCGTCGGCGGCTTCCCCGTCCTCCTTCCCGTCCTCCTCCCCCGTCTCGTAGACGAAGGTGAGCCTCTCGATCCGGCTTCTTGTCTCGGTCATGCGGTCGCGAAGCCGAGCCAGCCGCTCCATGCGGTCCCGGTATCGGGCGGCGATTTCGAAGGCCTCCCGCCCGGCGGCCTCCCGCATGCGGATCTCGAGAATCGCGAGCGGGGCGTCGCTTCGACCTTCAAGGAAGGCCACGGCCTCCCGAACCCGCTCCTCGTAGGCCGACTCGGAGCAGCCGGCGGCACAGGGGGCGGGACAGCTTCCCAGCTCGGCGCGGGCGCATCCCGGGGCCAGCTCCGGCGTCCAGAAACTCATCTGGTCCGCGAAGACCATGGGGGTCGTGCCGGCGCAGTCCCGGAGGCCGACGACGGTTGCCAGCTCCGCCAGGTCCCGGGGGAGGGAGCGGCGGGCGGGGAAGGGTCCGAAGATGCGCTCCGTCCTCCGCGCCCCGCGTCCGCTGCCTCCGGCTCCTGGCCGGAGGGTGGCGACCAGGCGGGGGGCGGCTTCGGGCGTCAGCCGGATCCAGGCAAAGCGCCGGTCGCGGCGGTGGACCACGTTGAAGCGGGGCCGGAGTTCGCGAATCAGCCGAAACTCGCGGAGGAGGGCCTCGAACTCGCTTCCCACGTAGTCCCAGGCCACGTCCCGGGTTACGCGGAGAAGCTCCGCCGACTTCCGGTCGTCACCCCGGAGCCACGAGAGGAGCCGGGTGCGCACCTGCACCGACTTCCCGACGTACAGGACCTCGCCACGGGGCCCCAGGAAACGGTAGACCCCCGGGTGGTTTTCGGCCTCGGCCCGCACCCGGGTGGCCCAAGGGGTGCCGTTCCACGCCGGCCCACGGACGACGGGGACGGGATCGGGACCTGCGCCAGGAGAGGGGGATGGAGACACGCGTTTCGTGGTTTGTTCGGGTGGCGGGCCTTCAAGGTGTTCTCCCCCCGTCCTCACGGCAAGGGCACCTGGCCCCGCGGCCGCATTGCCTCGCCCCCGGGTCCGCCGTAGACTCGGTCCATGCACGATACTCCCGCCTTCCGGATCGTCCGGGACCCGCTCTGGAACACCATTCGCCTCGACCCGGTGGCCGTCCGGCTCGTGGACACGTCGGCGTACCAGCGGCTTCGCTATATCCGGCAGCTGGGCTTTGCCCATCTGGTCTACCCCGGCGCCACCCATACCCGGTTCGATCACGCCCTGGGCGTCTATCACCTGGCGGGAACGGCGCTTCGACTCCTCCGGGAAAACGGTCCCCTTCCCCCCGACGCGGAGGCCGGGTCGGAACTCATCCCCTACGCCGCCCTCCTCCACGACATCGGGCACTACGCCTTTTCCCACGCGCTGGAGGAGCTGGAGTCGGACCAGCTTCCCGGAGACCACGAGGCCGTGAGTGCCCGGTTTTTCCGCTCTCCGGAACTTGCCGCGGCCCTGGACGCCCTGGGGCCGGGCGCACCGGAGCGGATTCATGCCCTGATCCGCGGAGGCTCCGAGCACCCCCTCCGGGGCCTGGTCAGTGGGAGCCTCGACCTCGACAAGATGGAGTACCTGCGTCGGGACGCCTGGTTCTGCGGCGTTCCCTATGGGCAGGTGGATGTGGACCGGCTTCTCCAGGGGCTGGTCCTCCTCTCCGACCCGGAAACCGGACGGACGGAGGTGGGGGTCCACGAAAAGGCCGTCAGTGCCATCGAGTCCCTTCTCTTCGCCAAGGTGCAGATGTTCCGGAACGTCTACTGGCATCACGCGGTGCGGGCGGCCACGGCCCTCTACAAGCGGATCGTCGGCGAGGCGGTTCGGCTCGGAGTGCTGGGACCGGAGGAACTGGTGGGCCCCACCGACGAGGAGCTCCTCTACGAGATCCGCCTTCGGGCCGCCCGCGATGACCGGGAGGAGGTGCGCCGCATCTCGGACGCGTGGATTCCGGCCCTCCGGCACCGCCGGCTTCCGAAGCGGGCACTGGAGTTGACGGCCCGCGACCTGGTGGGCGTGACCCTCCCGGGGTGGGTGAGCGAGGACTCCCCGGAGCGCCGGCAACTGGAGGATCGACTCGCCTCCGACCTGGACCTGGCCCCGGGCGAGGTCCTCGTGGACTTCCCCGTGAAGAGGAAGATGCTGGACCTGGATCTTCTCATCCGCCGTCCAGGGGGGGTAGTGGAGCGTCTGGGCGAGGGAGGGGTGCCGGGGCTCATTGATCTGCCCCGCCTTGCCGAGGAGCTCTATCGGACGACGCGGGTCCTTCGCGTCTTTACCCTGGAGCGGCGGGAATTGACGGCGGCGCGGTGGTTCGAGGTCCTCGGCTCCGTCGGGGTTCCGGATGTCCCGAATGGAGGAACCCGACCCGGAGTCGGGGTACCATGAACGGGTCCTGGATCTTTCCGCACCCCTCTCGTGGGATGCGAGGACGCGCATGGGCACGGTTTCGGACCCGGCGCTCTTTACGCCGTAATCAACGGGGCATAGGTTCAAGGGCTAAGGATCCTTCGGGATCGTGGAGGTGTACGGAGACTCCGTCCCTTTCGCCTGCCATGGCCAGTTGCCTGCCATGGCCAGCTTGCCTGCCGCGGCCAGCCTGCCACAGGGCGGCCATGCTCTGGCTTCAAGCACGGGTACCATGGGCTCCATGGAACGGACGCAGGCAACGGCTCCCTTACGGGAAGTCGGGCGCGGGGAGTGGCCCGCGAGAGGAACGCTTCCACAAATCGAATACCCAGTCAGGGGCCCCGCCGGTGTACCGACGGCACCCTTCGTGAAGCCGGTTCAACAGCCCGGCCGGGCACCGCAAGGAGAATAGACGCAATGGCGACCAGCACGCCGCCGAAGGGTCGAAAGAAGAAGTCCCGCTCGGGGAATCCCCTGAACGGGTTTGACGCGTCCATCGAGGAGCAGTCCGCTCTCGACCAGTACCTGCGCGACGTGAGTCGCCACGAGCTCATCACCCCTGATCGGGAGAAGGAGCTGGGCGCCCTGGCGCAGGCCGGCGACGAGGAGGCGGTTCAGGAACTGGCCCGGGCCAACCTGAGGTTCGTGATCTCGGTGGCCAAGAAGTACCAGAACCGGGGTGTTTCCCTCACCGACCTGATCCAGGAGGGGAATGTCGGCCTCGTGACCGCGGCGAGGAAGTTTGATCCCGAACAGGGGGTCAAGTTCATCTCCTACGCCGTATGGTGGATCCGGCAGGCCATTCTGGCTGCGCTGGCCAACCACGGCCGCTCGGTCCGCGTGCCCCTCAACCGCGCATCCGACCTGGCCCGTATCTTCCGGGAAAAGGAACGCCTCAAGCAGGAGCTGGGGCGGGAGCCGAACCCGGAGGAGCTTTCCGCGGCCACCGACCTGACCCCGGAGCTCATCGAGTCGCTTCAGACGCTCAACGCCGCCGAGATTCGCCTCGACGCCCCCATTGGCGACAGCGAGGATTCGCAGCTGGTGGAGCGTTTCATCAATGAAGAGGCGGCGGAGCCTGAGCAGGATGTGGAGGGGCGCCTCCTTTCCGAGGCGGTTCGGGGGGCCCTGGACACGCTGGAGCCCCGGGATGCCAAGGTTCTGCGTCTCTACTTTGGTCTCGACGGTGAGCGGGAGCACACGCTGGAGGAGATCGGAAACATGCTGGGCGTGACCCGCGAACGGATCCGCCAGCTCAGGGACCGGGCGCTTCGCCGTCTTCGCGAAGGCGAGAAGGGCGACGCACTGGAGTCCTTCGCCGCGTGATCGTTGCCTCCGCGTGAGCGTGGTGATCGTCGCCTGATCTCCGTGTTCCCTGATCCGATTTGGGTCTCCGGAGGCCGGCTCGAGCCCCGCCCCGGCGGCGCCCCCCACGTGGGGTCGTCGCCGGGGCGTTGTCGTTCATGAAAGGGACGCTCCTGGCGTCCGTCGGCGGAGTCTACCGTGTGCTCCTGGACGGCGCCGACCTCCCGGTGGATGCCTCCCTGCGCGGCCGCCTCAAGCAGGAGGTTCGGGGAGGTGAGCGCCTCGTGGCCGGAGACCGTGTGGATGCGGTTCAGGCCGAGGACGGCGGGTGGACGGTAGAGCACGTGGAGGCCCGGAGCTCCGAGCTTCTGAGGGCCGGCCTCCGGGGGCGAAAGGCGAAGGTGGTGGCGGCCAACGTGGACCAGGCCGTGGTCGTGGCCTCGGTGCTTCGGCCGGACCTCAGCGAAGAGCTGGTGGACCGGTTTCTCGCCCTGGCCGAGTTGTCGGACCTTCCGGCCGTGGTGGTGGCGAACAAGGTGGATCTACCCGGGGGTGAGGTCGTGGCCAGGAGCCTCGAAGCCCGCCTCGCCGCCACCGGATACCCGGTGGTCCGGACGAGCATCGTCACCGGGGAGGGAATTCCGGGTCTGGCCGAGCGGCTCCGGGGGCGGACGTCGGTGATCATGGGCCCGTCGGGTGTCGGGAAGTCTTCCCTCCTCAACGCCGTCTCTCCGGGACTCGAGCTCCGGACCGGCGAGGTCAGCCAGCGGCGGGGCGGGGGCCGTCACACCACGGTGAGTGCGCGCCTGGTCACCCTGGTGGGCGGGGGATGGGTGGTGGATACCCCGGGGTTCTCCGACGTCACGGCCTGGGACCCGGATCCGGCCGAGCTGGCCCGGGCCTTCCCCGAGTTCCGGAGCCGGGCCGGCGAGTGCCGCTTTCGCGGGTGCCGACACCTGCACGAACCGGGGTGCGCCGTGAAGGCGGCCGTGGATGCCGGGGAGGTGGATGCCGGGCGCTACGCCAGCTATTGTCGGATGGGAGTGGCCGAGTAGTCCCTCTCACAGGCAGGCGTCGGCCGACCAGGCCGAGTGGCCTGGGCCCGTGGGGCCACCCCGCGAGCTCAGGAAAGGGGGATCACCCGCGGCGCGCCCGTCCGCTCGTCCACCAGGACCTCCACCGGCCACCCGTAGACGGCTTCCAGGACCTCTGCCCGAAAGACTTCGGCTGGCGACCCTTCGGCGGCGAGGCGGCCGCATCCCAGCAGGAGAAGCCGGTCGGCAAAGCGGGCCGCCAGGTCCAGGTGGTGCGTGATGAGCAGGACCGTGATTCCCTGGTCCGCCGAGTGCCTCAGAAGGCGGAGAATCTCCATCTCGTGACGGATGTCCAGGCTTGCCGTCGGCTCATCGAGAATCAGGGCCCGGGGGTCCTGGGCGAGGGCCCGGGCGATGCGGACCCGCTGATGCTCCCCTCCGGACAGCGTACCCACATCCCGGTCCGCCATGTGGTCCACGTCGCAGCGGATCATGGCGGCCTCCACCAGTTCCCGGTCCCGGTCCCCGGGTGCCCTCAGGGTTCCCAGGTGGGGGTAGCGCCCCATGGCCACCAGCTCCCGTACCCCGATGGGAAATGCCGCGGACTCGTGCTGGGTGACGGCCCCCACCGCCTGGGCCAGGTCCCGTCGCCGCCATGCCTCCAGCGGGAGACCGTCGATCTCCACCTCTCCCGTTTCCAGCGGCACGGTTCCCAGGAGGGCCCGCATGAGCGTGGACTTGCCGGAGCCGTTGGGTCCCAGCACCGCGTAGAGCGTGCCGGGCTCCACGTCGAGCGAGACGGCCTCAAGCGACGGGTGCGGGGCACCTGGGTAGCGGACCGTGAGGTTCTTCCCCTGGAGTCTCATGCCCGAAGGCTCCGGCGGAGCAGGAGGAGAAAGAAGGGAACGCCCACGAAGGCGGTGATCACGCCGATGGGGATCTCGGTGGGCGCGAAGACCGTGCGCGCTCCCAGGTCCGCCAGGACGAGGAAGCCCCCTCCCGCCAGGGCCGAGAGGGGGAGAAGGATCCGGTGGTCCGGACCCACCACGAGACGCACGCCGTGGGGCACCACGAGCCCGACGAAGCCGATCACTCCGACAAAGGCCACGCCGGCCGCCGCCACCAGGGAGGCAACACCGTAGGCGATCCGCTTCGTGCCCTCCACATTGGTGCCCAGGTAGCTCGCGGTATCCTCGCCGATGGCCATCAGGTTGAGAGGCCGGGCGAGCGCCAGCAGAAAGAGGCCGGCAGGTACGGTGTAGGCAGCCACGATGCCCACGGTCCTCCAGCTGGCCCCCGAGAGGCTCCCCATCATCCACATCACGGCACCCCGGACGGTGGGGGCGTCGGAGAGGGCCAGCACGAGGGCGATGACCGCGGAAAAAAAGGCCCCGACCACGACCCCCGACAGGAGGAGGACGCGCACGTCCAGCCGTCGGTCGGCGGAGGCGGCCACCCCGAAGACCAGCGCGATGGCCAGGAGCGCGCCCGCAAAGGCCGCTCCCGGAAGGTACCACGAGGCCGCACCCGCCAGCCCCAGGGCCAGCACACCCACGGCTCCGGCCGCGGCTCCCCCGGAAATCCCGAGGATGTAGGGCTCGGCCAGGGGGTTTCGGAGCAGGGCCTGGAAGACGGCGCCCGCCAGGGCAAGCCCACCTCCCACCAGGAGGCCCAGCACCACGCGGGGGAGACGGAGCTCCAGGACGAAGAAGCGGTCCAGGGGGTCGCCCCCACCCAGGAGGATGGAGAGGAACTCCTCTCCGGTGAAGGCGACGGGGCCAAACCGGACCCCCGCAAAGGCGGCGAGGAGGGCGGCCAGCGCCAGAATGGCGGCGGCCAGCCCCGGGCGTCGGGTCACGGAACCCGGTCCGGGTGAAGGAGACGGGCCACGGCCCACGCGGTCGCGCCGATGTCCGGACCGGGGATTCCCAGCGAGGCCGGGGCTCGCAGTAC
This sequence comes from Gemmatimonadota bacterium, assembly GCA_007120305.1. Taxonomy (GTDB): domain Bacteria; phylum Gemmatimonadota; class Gemmatimonadetes; order Longimicrobiales; family Gaopeijiaceae; genus SKNW01. Next base: position 35,688 of record SKNW01000041.1, read on the forward strand.
TGGCAGACCGCGGAGCGCTGTGGGCACCCGGGCGCCATCGGTGAGGAGAAGGACATCCGGCCGACGCCGAAGGACCTCCTCCACCGAAATCGGGGCATAGAGGCCGGTGTCGTCAGCGAAGACATTGTCGCCGCCGGCGATGGCCACCACCTGGCCGATGTAGGTGGTGGGGCTGGCCATCCAGGGTGGATCCCCGCCGAGAAGGATGCCGACCTGGGGCCGCTCCCCCCCCGTCACCGCCAGGGCCACCGCCTCCAGCTCTGCGGTGATGCCGCGCACCAGCTCCCCGGCGCTTCCTGGCTTTCGTCCCGGGCCGGTGGCCTCCCCCGGCCCCCCGGCCCCCGCCGGCCCAACGGCTTCATCCAGGAGATACGCGGCCCGGAGGATGTCCTCGACCTGGTCAAAGCGGAGGGCCAGGTGGGGGATCCCCGCCTGGTCCAGGCGCCGGGGGGTCTCCGGGTCCGTGGGCCCCTCGAAGCGCACCACCAGGTCGGGACGCAGCGAAAGCATCACCTCGAGAGAGGGACCGAGTCCCCCGCCCACCGAGGGGAGTCCGGCGAGGCGCGGATCCGTATCGAACTCCGTGCGTCCCACCAGTCGGTCACCGTGGCCCAACTCAAGGAGGAGGAGGGTCGCCGAGGGGACCAGGGAAAGGACGCGCTCCGGGGGGTGGGCCAGCGACCAGGTACGCCCGGCATCATCCGTGACCACGCGCACCGCCGCAGAGGTGGCATCCCGTGCCTCTCCGGTTTCAGTTCCCGCCCCGGGTCCGGCACGCACCCCGGTTTCGGGGCGCACCTCGGTTTCGGGGCGCTCCCCGATGTCAGCTCGCTCCCCGGGGCTGCACCCTCCCGCGACGAGGAGGCCGAAGAGGAGGAGGCCGTTCCTGCACCATGCGGTGGAACGGGTCATCAGGACCAGGGCCGGGCTGCCCCAGGGGCCGGAGGATCGCCGCAGGGGTCCTGGTACAGGAGGCTCCATCCGTCGGCGTCTTCGCCCACCAGGGCCAGCCAGCGCTGATCCTCTCCGTAGACATCCAGGAGAAGCTCTGCGGCCCGGTCAGGATTCAACCCCCCCTCGGCCAGGACCCGGGGAAAGGCCTTCCCCTCGCGAACCATCTGGTGCCAGATCCAGAGCGGGGTCCATCCCCCGGTGTCCGACGGACGTGCCACCACGAAAAGCCCGTATCCGGAGGGGGGGACCCGGCCCAGCTCCAGCTCGCCTCCAAACACGTAGGTGGCGGCGAGACCCACCTCCCCACCTGGCAGGGATACTCCCCGCTGGTCCTTGAGGATCTCGGGGATGGAAGGAGGCCAGGGGACCCCGGCTCGCTGAATGGTGAAGCGAGCCAGGGCCAGGGCCTGGGAGCGAAGTTCCGCCTGTCCTGGGTAGGACGGCCAGTCTCCCGGGTTCAGCCCGGGGATGCGGTCCAGCCCGTCGTGCCAGCGGTCGGCCTTTCGGATCGCCAGGAAGCGGGTCGACGCCTGGGCGTCGGGGCGGAGTTCCAGGCGTCCGCTTCCGAGAGGCCTCGCCTGGCAGAAGCGCTCGTCCAGCGCCGCGGTCCCATCGGAGATGAGAGTGCCGGCTCTGCGCCCCCTGTCCAGAAGGACGAACTCGGTCTCCGCCTCCCAGCGGCCGAGGGGGAACCGCTCAACCAGGTCCGGGGTCTCGTCCGGGCTGGGGAGCGCGCGAAGTCCGTCTTCCGTCATCTCTGCAATCGGGAGAAGACTTGCCCGGGTGCCCGTGCCGCTCCGCTCCACGAGGTAGAGGAGCGGCCCGGTCAGGACAGGAAGCAGCGGAACCTCCGTGATGTCTCCCGACGGGTCCGCGACGACCAGCGCCGAGGGGGGAGGGTCAGGAGACTGGAGGGCGACCTCGACCCCGCCCCACTGCACGTTGTCGCACCCGGGGAGGGCGGTTAAGATCACGCAAAGAACAGGAAGGAGGGC
>SKNW01000025.1 GCA_007120305.1 Gemmatimonadota bacterium
CGAGCGCCCCATCCAGGCGTTTTCCCACAGGCCTCGTCCGCCACGGGCCCGACGATGGGGTCGCCTGTTTCCTGTCGCTTATCATCCTGTCATTCGGCGTCGGAGCACCGCATCCCTCCGGCGCCGCACAACCTTTCCATGGCCACAGGGCGAGGAGGGGCCCGCCCCTGCCTACCCCGACGCCGCCACCGTGGCGGCCATCACCGCCGCCTGGGCCTCCTGGATGGCGTCTCGGGTGGCTCCGGTAACCCCGTCCATCCGCGCCAGCTCGTCCAGGCGCTTCTTCCGCGCCTTCAGGAGGCTTCGGTCCACGTTGTGGCGAAGGATGCCGGCGCTGTGGGCCAGGGCCAGGACCACGGCGGTGCGAGGCTCGGGCTCCTCGTCGCCCTGGAGCGCCGCCTCCAGCCGCGCCACCAGGGCCTCCTCGGGGTCCTGCCCCCTCCCGTCCTGCGAGACGGCCGGAAACCGGACGCGGCGAAAGATCCCCAGGATTCGCCCCTCCTGCCGGTCCAGCACTCCGGCCTCCACCAGGTCCTCCGCCACCCGGTGGGCCAGCGATGGACGGCGTTCCGTGGCCAGGCGGCTCACCCACCGGGAGATCTGCTCCCTTCGGCCACTTCCTTCGACCCGGCTCAGCGCGTGGTCCAGGACGGGGTCGCCCGTGGGGGTCGGGTTCGCCACCTCCAGGTAGCGCCGCTTCCCGCGGCCGTGGACGACCTGGAGCCGCCCCTCGAGGAGGAGCTCGGTGATCACGGCCCCCGCAAGGGCATAGGGGTACATGGAGGAATGGAAGGTCCCCTTCTCGTCGTGCAGGGCCAGGAGGAGGATCTCTTCGTGGAGATGCAGGGGTCGCGCTTGCGGGCGTCGAGGCATGAAAGGTTCCTATCGGTTGGGCCGCGAAAACACCGAGCCATGGGGCCGGGCCGGCCCTGCCGGCCCGTGGGGCCACGCGTCCCGCTGAAAGGTCACCCCTGGCTCCGCCGACCCCGGGTCCCGGAAGGTGGCATCCAGCTCCAGCGCCCCCGTCTCCGGGTCGAGGCGCACCACCAGGACCCGGTAGAGCGTGCTCCCGGGGTTCGAGGTGACCACGATGCGGTCCCCCTCGGGCTCCATGGAGATCCAGTGGGGCCACCAGGGCTCCTCCATGCGGAGTTCGTCCACCACCCGTGGCGCGCGCGGGTCGGAGATGTCCAGCGAGACGAGGGCGGATCCGTTGGCATTCGCGTACGCCTGCACCCAGTAGCGGCCACGGGTGGCGGGGATCGCGCAGTCGCCGGTGGCGTAGTCGGTCCACGGGAGCGTGTGCACGAGCTCCGCCCGGGGGTCGTCCGTGTCCAGCCCGCCCAGAAGGTACATGGCGCAGGTGAAGGTGGTGAGGATGGCGGTGGTGCTGTCGGCCAGGAGGCGGATCTCGGCCGGATCCATGTGTTCGTTCCCCCTGGGGCCCTCGGGGAGCCGCACCGTCCTGAGCAGGGTGAGATCCGAAAGGCGCCAGAGCTGGAACGAGGTCCCCACGTTCTCCTCGAACATGTCGGTGGTGGTGCTCACCACCCGGTCCAGCGCCGGGATGGGGGTGGCGCTGTACGGGCGAAGCTCCGGGTCCACCGGGTCGTCGGCAAAGGTGCCCCGTACGAACCCTCCCGCCGGATCCAGCTCCACCAGCCCGCCGGGGGCCGCGTTCCCCGCACCCCGCATCTGGAAGGTCACGAGGACGTTCCCTCCCGGAAGGCGCTCGTAGCTATGGGGATGGCTGAACTCCCCCACATCCCGGAAGGACCCGGCCACGGCGGGTGCCAGCGGATCGGAGAGGTCCACGAGAAAGGTGGCCCCCGCGTGGAAGGAATTTACCCAGAGCGTGTCGCCCGCGGGCATCACGTGTTCCGAGTGGTGGGCCATTCCCCGAAGCCCCACGGGAACGCTGGACACGATCTCCCCGTAGCGCGCGGACTCCGGGTCCGCATCGATGACCGCCAGGAAGTCCGAATCCCCCGGGGTCTCGGCGCCGGCCCAGATGTAGAGCCAGGAGCTTGTGCGCGGCGCGGTGTCGGCGGCCTCCTCCGCGGCAGGTTGGCAGGCAAGGGGAGCCAGGGCGAGAAATGCCGCCACCAGGGAGGCGCGAACGCGGTTGCGGGTGCAGGGCGACACGGATGCCTCGGGGATCATGGGCTTACCCTCCGGATGGGGGATGCTGGGCCTCTCGCCAGGCCCGGGCGCTCCCAACGGTGGCGCCCTGATCTTCTTCAACAGACTTCCAGGGCCAGGGGGTGAACATCGGGAAGCCGTGCCGCCGGTTCATCGGGCACCACGAAGGCCGCGCCGGATGATTTCGAAGCGGGCAGGATAGCATGGAAGGTCGAACCATGTCCACTCTCGATCGCGCATCCGTTCCCGCCCCGCCGCCAATGCCATCGCGGGAGACCGCCAGGCGGCCCCCCGCGATGGTTCGGATTCAGCTCAACAGGTGGATGGCGCGCCGCAGATGCCCCGTGGCCTCCAGGGACCGCGCCAGCGATGTGCGGAAATCACCCCGCTGGTAGGCCACCGTCGCTTCGTCCACCAGGCGGGCGGCCGAGACGAGGAAGGACTGGATGGCAGGGGAAGGGGTGGGTCCGGCCAGAGCGCCGGCCTTCGTCAGGAGCTCCCTCGCCGTCTCGAGCGCGGCCAGCGCCCGTCCTTCGAGCCCGTCGATTCCGGGCGTCCGAGCCCACGCGATGACCCTGCGCGAGAGAGCCCCCGAGGCATGCGCGGCGCGGATCGCCTCGCGAAGGTCCCCGGCACCGAGGGCGGACTGGGCCTTGCCCAGAAGGGACCGGGCCTCGTCCAGCGCCTCCTGCACATGGGGAGGGGGCGAACCGCCCACCACCTCGGTGGCCCGTTCGAAGAGGGCCGCGGCCTGCTCCACCGCCGCCTGGGCTCGATCGGCCAGCTCTTCGTTCGGCAGCCCACCGGACAGCCGCGCGATGACCATGCGTGAGATCCGGGCGCATCCCTGGGCATGGCGCACGGCCTCGCGCACGTCGCTGGCATCCAGGGCGGCCCTGGCGGCCTGGCAGTGGTTCGAGGCGGTGTTCAGGAGCGCCCTGATTTCGGGCGACGGGTCCTCACCGGCGAGTGCCGTGGCCCGCGCGAGAAGCTGCTGCGTCGCGGCGACGAAGGCGGCCGCGCGCTCGGCGGGTGACATGGCCCGGAGGGCGTCACTCCCCTGCGACGCCGCGGCAAGGGCGGCCGCCGGCTGCCCGGACGCAAGCGCGGCCTCGGCCGTGGCCAGGGCATGCCGGGCTTCGGCGAGGGCTGCATGCACCTCCGCCCCGCCTGCCGCCTGGCTCATGTTCGCCTGGCCCCCGTTCCCCTGGCTCACCGCCGCCTCCACGGCCCGAAGGGCGGTGTTCACGCCGCCCATGTACTGGGCAACGCCTGCGGTTCCGAGCCGGAGGCTGGTGATCTCGACCCACGGGTCATCGGCGAGGGCCCGTGCTTCCGATGAGGTGAGCCCGGCGCCTCCGGCCTCCGCCGCGAGCATTCCCGCGAGCACCACGGCCTCGGCCACCCCCTGCTGCTGCGGCGCGCCCGAGGCGAGGACCCCCGCCGTGGCCAGGTGCAGCTCTTCCATGGATGCCAGCTGGGCCCAGTGGGCGGCCATCGCACCGACCGCGTCGGTGTCGTCGGCCAGGGGCGGTGCCGCCGGCGAATCGTCGCATCCCCAGGCGACCAGGGCGAGGGCCGCAAGCGGCACGGCGCGACGAAGGGCGTGAACCACCACCCCGCGACGCGCTCGCCGGGCGTTCGAGGGATGGGGCATACCTGGGTTCGGCTTCATGTCGATCCTCCGCGCTGGAGGGAGACCCCATGGATCTCCGCTTCGTTCAACGGCCCCGTCCACGGTCGTGGTGGGGCCCGGTCACGGCGAAGACAGGTGGCAACGGCAATGCCAGAGGCAGATGACGTGATCTATCTCCATGCGGCAGAGCGGTTTGAGTTCCCTGGTCTCATCCCCGCTTCCTTAAGGCATGCATGAAATACTTGCGTGGGTTCTTGAGGTGTGCACATAATCTGTGAACGTTGTCCACCCTCCGAGGCCCTTCATGTCTGACCCGCTTCCGCCCATCCTGCTTCACCTTCCCACGCCCCACGCGGACGCCGTGGCCCGTGCCCTGGAGCCCCTGGGGCAGGTGACCCGTGTCACGACGCTGGGCGCATGCCTCGAAGCGGTCAGCGGGGGGAGCCGCTGGCGTGCCGTCGTTACCGGGGGGAGCGAAGATGCCCTGGACGACGAGCTGGTGGCGCGGGTGGCGGCCCTCGTCCCCGATGGGGTTCTCGTCCTCTTTGGTGGAACTCCAGGCGGCGAGCCCCCGGGCATGGAGGCGGTGGTGGCCGCCGAGGCCGCGGGGGCGGCCGCGCTCCTCCCATTCCCCCCGGATCCCCATGCCCTGGCCGCCTTTCTGGCGCCCTACCTGGCCGAGGGCAACGACGTGCCGGTTCCCGCGGAAGCGGGGGCCTCGGACGCTGCCGTGGTGGGCACGAGCCCGGCACTGGTCGAAGCGTACCGCACGCTGGCCCGGGTAGCGCCTACTTCGGCGACCGTCCTGGTCCTGGGCGAGTCGGGAACCGGAAAGGAGCTCGTGGCCCGTGCGCTGCACGCCCGAAGTCGGCGGGCCGCCGGCCCCTTTGTCCCGGTGAACTGCGCCGCTCTCCCCGACGGCCTCCTCGAGGCCGAGCTCTTCGGCTACGAGCGCGGAGCCTTTACCGGCGCGGTGGGGAGGAGCGATGGCCGATTCGGGCGCGCCCACGGTGGCACGCTCTTCCTGGACGAGATCGGAGAGCTTGGGCTTCCGCTCCAGGCCAAGCTCCTTCGGGCCCTCGACAGCGGCGAGATCGAACGGCTGGGCGGCGGGGGCACCACCCGGGTCGATGTGCGCGTGGTGACGGCCACGAACCGCGACCTCGAAGCCCGGGTCCAGGAAGGGGCCTTCCGCGAGGACCTGCTGTACCGGCTCGCGGTGGTCACGGTCGGCCTCCCCCCTCTCCGGGAGCGCCCCGGTGACATTCTTCCCCTGGCCATCCACTTCGCCGGGCACTTTGCGCGTCGCTATGGGCGCCCGGTGCGGGCTCTTTCCCGGGCCGCGGTGGAGCATCTCGAGCACCAGCCCTGGCCGGGGAATGTGCGGGAGCTCCGGAACGCGATGGACCGGGGGGTCCTGCTCTCACGAGGAGGCGTCGTGCGCAGCGTGGACCTGCTGGGTTCGGAGGATGCGCGGAGGTTCTCGCCCCCGGGCGACGGCCTCGACCCGGCGTACCCGGCCACGATGGCGCTCCGCGAGGTGGAGGAGCGGCACATCCGAAGGGTCCTCCGCCACACGCGCGGCCACATGGGCGACGCCGCAGCCATCCTCGGGGTGCATCGCAACACGGTGACGGCGAAGGTCCGGGAGTACGAGATTGATGCACGGAATCCCGGAGTCATGGGATGAGGATGCACAAGTATTGGGCACGTTCCGGGGGCCCAGGGGAGGGAAGTGGTGGACCGTCTCGCCTGCACCGGTGGCACGCCTCCTGCCCCCTGGAAGGGGCACGATGAACGCGTTCCGCCGCCCCTCCCATCACCTCCGGGTGGACCGGTTCCTGGGGATCCTGCCCGATCTCCCGGTCCTCCGATCGATCCGGGAGAGCCTGCTGGCCGACTCGCAGCCCGACCACGGGCGGCGCTGGACGGGCTCGGGAGAGCTGGGGACGGTGGGCGCACGGGTGATCGAGACCGACCGGCTGGCCCAATCGATCCCCGGGATCCTGGCCAACGAAGCGGAGCGGGCCGCGCACCGGGCCGAACTGGTGCTGCGCCTGGCGCGGGCCATGGAAGAGACCGACGTGGAGGGGACAATGGACGTTCTGATGGAAGCTGGTGAGCGGTTCGAGGCCGACGGGCTCGCCGAGGAGGCGGAGGCCTGGTACCTGGCGGCCCGTGGCCTTGGGCTCGAGGCCGGCAGCCCGCGACGCACCGAGGCGCTTCGGAAGGCGGCGCGCGCCGCCCGGAACGCGGCCCGGCTGGGCGATGCCGCTCGCCGGTACGAAGAGGCCTGGCGTGAAGCGACGGACGCAGGGCTCGTGTCGGATGCAGTGGTGGCGGCGACGGGGAGGGGGAACGTGGCCGTGGACCGGGGGGCCTGGGTCGAGGCGGAACAGTGGTACCTCGATGGCCTGGGGCTTCTTGACGACGAGGCAAGGGTGGGTCCGGAACGCACGGCGCTCCGGTGGCCCCTGGCCCAGAACCTTTCCATCACCACCCGGGAAACGGGCCGCCTGGAGGCATCGGCGAGCTGGCTCGAGCAGGCGGGGGCGTGGGCGCGGGAGGCGCACGGCGAGGGATCGGAAGGCGTTCACCGCCTGGACATCGCGAACGGTCTCGGGCAGCTGGCCCTGGCCCGCGGAAACCCCGCGCTGGCCGAGGCCCATTTTCGCGCGGCGCTGGAAGGACCGGGGAGTCCCGTTTCGCGGATCGGCGTGCTCGTGAACCTGGGAGAGGCGCTTCTGGCGCTGGATCGAACCCTCGAAGCGGGGCAGGTGGCCCGCGAGGCCGAGCTGGAAGCCCTCCGGAACCGTGTGGCGGGGCGGCTTCCGCAGGTGTACCGCCTCCTGGCCGAGGTGGCCCGCGCCCGGGGGGAGCCCGAGGCCTTTGTCTTTCTGGACCGTGCGCTCGACCTGGGCCGCGCCCACGGGCTGCCGCCCTGGGAGGAGGCGCGAACGCTCCGCCTCTACGCCGAGTTCCGGAGGTCCGAGGGCGAGGAGGAGGCGGCCGCTGACGCCGAACGGCGCGCCGCCGAGCTCGAGGGAGGGACCCCGTGAAGCGGGCGCAATCGCCGGCACATTCGCGGGCTCGGGCGCGAGCTCGGCCTTGGGCTCGGCCTTGGGCTCGGCCGCGGGCTCGGCTCGTCCGTGTCCTGCTGGCCAGCGGCCTCCTGTCCACCGGCCTCCTTTCGGCCTGCGGAGGGAACGTCACCTCGGGCGGCTTGGGCGAGATCGAGGTGCTCCTCAGCTCCGACACGGCAGAGGAACTCCTCGGCGCCGCGCGCGTCCTTGTCTCCACCGATGCCACGGGGTCCATGGCCACGGGGTCCATGGCCACGGGGTCCATGGGGAACGTCATGGCTGTGGGGACCGTGGGGAACGTCATGGCCACGGGAGCCAGTCCCCTGGTGGGAACGCTCTCGGTGACCGTCCGGAGCTTCGTGCGCGAGGGGGGGAGCCGCTGGATCGAGGTCACGCAGGGGCCGCAGGAGATCATCGTGCCCCTGGAGGACCCGACCCCGGTGGTCGTGGCCCGGGCGCAGCTCCCATCCGGGGAGTACGAGGCCGTGCGAACCCTGTTCGGGCGGATCCGCGTGCACGTCGAGCGGGGGCTCGTGGTGAACGGGGTGCCCGTGGTGGGCGAGTTCCGTGTCGAGGTGGGGACCGACGGGATCCTCGTGATGGAGGAGCGCGGGGTCCGGGTGGAACGCCAGGAGATCCTCCCCCTGCTCCTGGAGATGCGGGCGCGGCGCTGGCTTCCCCTGGTGGACCAGGAGCGGCGCGTGGTCGAAGGCCCAGACTTCCGGCGGGAGTTCAGGATCCGGACGCTGGCGGGGCGCTGAGCGGATCGGCGCCGCGGTCGACGGTCGGATTACCGAACCGCCCCCCGCACCGTCTCCACCCGGGGGCGGAGCGCCGGATCCGGGTCGGCCCAGAGCTCGAGGAAGTGGGATGCGTGGCGCTCCGCCTCGGCCAGGTTTCCGAGCCCGCGGTAGAGGCGGGCTGCGTTTTCGTGGGACGGCGCCAGAAGGTGAAAGTGAGTGGGGCCGCTGTAGGGGAACATCAGGATCCAGGCATCGGCCCAGGTCGTGTCCACATAACGGGCGTAGGCCGAGGCGGCTGAGTCGGGTTGCCCCGCCGCCTCGAAGAGTCTCGCCGCCATGGGTTCCCAGCACGCGGGACAACCCGGATCCTGCCGGGCGCGGCGCAGGAGCTGGATCGCCGGTTCATGCTGCCCCTCGGCGGCGAGGGACAGCGCTTCGGTCGCCCAGCCGAGCGCCTGCTGGGCTCCGAGCATGGCCGCGGGGACGTTGGCTTCGTGCCGGCTGCGCCAGAGGCGGGCCTCGTTGGGGCGTCCGGCTGCCGCGAGGGCAAATGCGGGCCACGCCAGGGGACGCACGCCCGGCGGGAGCTCCTCAATGCCCGGGTCCTCCAGGGCTTCGAGGAGGGTCCGGGCCGCGGCCGCCGCATCGTTCAGCACCCAGAGCTCGATGTACGCCTGGCCTGTCGCGGCCCGCAGGCGCGTGTCGGGATTCGGGTCCTGCCGCATCCTCCGCGCCACATCGAGGGCCAGGGACGGTCGACCCGTCAGCAGCGGGAGCTCCTCCCAGTCGTAGCCGCGTTCCAGGAGCGAGGATGCGGCCGCCTCCAGATCGCCCTCGGCCAGAAGGACCTGGAACCGGAGTCCGTCGGTCACATCGCGATCGGGGAACTCGCGCTCCAGCACATCGACGATGGCGCTCGCCTCCCCGACCAGGCCCTGCCCCAGAAGGCTCCGCGCCAGGTTCCACCCCACGGGCGAGGGCCGTCGGTCCCCCAGATCCCAGGCCTGACGGAACGAGGCGGCGGCCTCGGCCGGCTGCCCAAGTCTCTCCAGGGCCACGCCCCGATTCACCCACCCGGCCGGCGCCTCCGGGTCGAGTTCGGTGAGCGCGCTGAATTCGAACAGGGCATCCTGGTGCCGGCCCGTGGCCGTGAAGTACACGCCGCGGGTGGAACGGAGCTCGGACTCGGTCAGGCGGTGTTCCATCCGCAGGGCCTCCTCCAGGTGGAAGAGAGCCGAATCCGGAAACACCTGGCCATTCAGGAAGGAGATCGCCAGCGCCCGCCGCGCACTGGCGAATTCCGGATCGATCTGGATGGCCTCCCGGTAGAACTGGTCCGCCCGCGCCCGCTCCCCCCGATCGAAGGCCTCGCCGGCCTGGGTGTAGCGCTGAAGTGCCTCGAGGGACGAGGTGGTGAGTTCACGGAGCGGAGTACTCGCCCGGACGGCCCGGAGCGACTCCCCGGCGTGGCTTCGCAGGCGGCGCGAGAGGCGGTCCACGGCAGGGAGGATGTCGGTGGAGTCGGAGGCCGTCTCCCGGTAGCTCGCCACGACCCGCCCGGAGTCCGGGGTCACGAGTCGGAGCGACAGGTTGTACCCGCTTCCGGCCCGCGACACGTCACCTTCGGCCACCACCGCGACCCCCATCCGGATCGCGGCCTCCCGGGCCAGATCCCCGTCCAGGCGGCTCTCGGGGGGACGCCCCATGCGCTCCAGCGTGTAGCGGATGCGGGAGCGGTCCACGGTGGAGAGGAAGGTGGACTGGGAGAGATCTACCCGAATGGCCTCGGTCACCACCCGCGCCAGGGCCGAGTCGCCGGTAATGGGCTCGAGCTCGGCCAGGAGCACGGTGGGGGTTTCCCCCAGCTCGCCCTTTGCGGCCAGGGAGCCCACCGGTCCGATCCCGGCGCGGTGCATCAGCATGAAGACCGCCACGAGCATCCCCAGGCCGGCGAAGGCGGCACCGCCCGCGACGGCGGCCCGTTTCCAGGTGAGGAACGGCCCTCCGGGGGTTGGCCGCGCGAAGGTGGGGGTGGGGGCGGCCATGGGGCCGGTTGAAGCGGCGGTGGCCGCGCCTGGTCCGGTACCCGCGGCAGGCGTCGCCTCCGGCACCGAAGGGATCACACGTTCCTGGACGAAGGCCGTGGCCAGGACTACCGGGAGCCCGATGAGGAAGAGGATCAGCGCCACCGGCGGGACCCAGTCCGGGAGTCCCAGCCCCTGCACCAGGCTCAGCACCACCTGGTAGGCCACCCAGGAGCCGCCCAGGTAGATCCCCAGCACCTGCCAGAGCGACCGGCGGTGGATCTCGGAGACGAGGCGGCGAAGTCCCGACATCAGCAGGGATCCGTGGCAGGGGCAGGGGCAGGGGCAGGGGCGTGGTGGGTGGAAGTACGGGCAGGCAGGACCCGGACAGCCAGCGACCAACATGCAGCGCGGGAGCGCGACTCTGCAACGGGGGTGGTCCGGCCGACGTCCATTCATCGGCAGCCTCGTGAGGAGCTGATCCGAGAGGGCTCACCCCGCCCGGCCAGCGGAAATCGAGGCTCCTCCCTCTCACACCACGAACGCGCACCCCACCGAACTCACCTCCAGGGTGCGGTCGGCCCCGCTCCCGCCGCTCCCGAAGGCCACCTGGATCGAGACGCCCAGCCCCCACCGGAGGGGGGCGGGCGTCGCCGGAGCAACGGCCCGGTCGTGCCAGCTCCCCGGGTCCGCGGCGATCTCCCCATGCGACGCGATCCTCGTCTCGCCGTCGTACAGGTGCACGGCGCGGACCCGTGTCCTCCCGCCGACGCGGAAACGGAGGGTGACGTGGTCCGGTCGGAGGCGGTCCGGGCCCACCAGCACCGGGGTGGGGAGGGCGAAGTGAAACCAGGTCTCCCGGCCCGGAACCCCCCGGGCTGACAGGGAGAACCCCATGGGCCTGAAGGCCTCCAGATGCCCGGGATGCTCGACGCTCGCTTCGTACCCATGCGTGCGCATGACCTTGCGAAGGCGAGCCGGGGGCGTGGCCACGATGGCCTCGACGAGCCCGTTGTCGAAGATCCCGTAGGGGTTGAACTCCCGCATTCTCGCCTCCCACGCTCCGAACCGGGGGTACGCGGCCAGGATCCTCTCCCGCCCCGGAAGACCCTGCATCCCCCAGTGCATGCGGGCCTCCAGGGAGGGGTCTGCGAGCATCCGTTCGGCAAAGCGGTCGAGCATGTAGGTGATGTCGGCTTCGCTGCGAGAGGCGTCGTGGTGGCGCCGGCGCATCCCCACCAGGATGGGAGCCTCGATGGTGCACGTCGGCCGCCCCTGGTTCATGCTCAGGTCGTGGCGGGATGCCGCTCCGAACCGGATTCCCAGGGGGGATCCGTGCTGGTATCTGCGGGCGTAGAGGTCGGCCAGGTGATCCACCGCGGCATCCACCGCCGCCACCGCCCGCTCCAGGGGCACCGCGACCTCGGCGCTCGTGGCGAGGGTCAGGTCCCCGACGCTGGTTCGCAGGACCACGTCGCTGCGGCTGCGGACGGGGTTCCGGGCCGCGTCCTCGGCTTCCGTTTCCAGGTTGGACGCGATCATCTGGTTGGCGATCCGGGGGTTTCCGCTGGACTTGTTCGCGAGGTAGAGCGTCAGGGCCAGGGGCGGGTTCTCCTCTTCCAGAAACCGCTCCAGTCGGGCCTCGAGCTCCCGCCGGCGGGCATCGTCCCGCGGAGGAGGAGGACCGCTTCCCACCGGCATCCGCTTCCGGACCGTCACGAGGCAGAGGTGGTTCCGGCTCCGGTGGGTGGGGCGGGGAAGGGGTGTCATCACGAGGTCGACGAAGGGCTCCCGCTCCACCAGGTCAAGGAGGGTCCGGCCCTCGGCCAGTTCGGGCCAGCTCGTCATCCACTTCGTCTCCTCCAGCCAGAAGGCATCCACCACCCGAAGTGTGACCGCGGTCACAATGCCAAAGGCTCCGAGTCCCACGACGCAGCTCCGGAAGGTCGCCGTGTCCTTCCGCAGCTCCAGGCCGAAGCGCGCGCCGTCGAAGGATCGAGGGTTGGTGGGGCCGTCGTCCGGCTCCACGCGGAGGGCCGTGACCCGGGGGCCCTCGGGTGTCCGAAGCACCGTGACGATCTCCATGGACGCCACCATGTCGGAGAGGGGCCCGGTCACGAGGCCGGTGCCGTGGGTCCCGGTGGAGATGGCGCCGATGACGGTCTGTCCGTCGTAGGATCCCATGTTGGGAAGGGCCAGGCCGCGCTCGGCGAGCTGCTGGTTGAGTGCGGCGATGGTGATCCCGGCGGGGATGCGGACGAGGTGCTCCCCCTCCCCGAGGCGGGCCCCCCGCGTCCACCCCTCGGCGGCCCGGGCTTCGTCGGCGTGGATTGCCAGGTCGTCCACCACCACCGCGATGCTCTCCCGGGTGGGAGGGGTGGCCGCCGGGCTCGTGGAGTGACCCGACCCCACCCCCCGCATCCTCAGGTTCAGGAGGTCCGGGTGCGACGCGAGCCATGCCACGAGGGCCTCGCGGCAGTGGGGCCGAAGGGCCTGGCAGCGGATCTCCTGGCCGCCGAGCCAGTCGGCGAAGCGGTAGTCGCGTTCGAGGGAGGGAGGAGGACAGGGCATGGGCGGGGTTCCGCTGTGCGCCTCAGCGCAGGAAGTCGCATCCCACGGAGGAGAAGTCCACCTGCCGCCCCTCCGCCGCCGTCGCGTCGTTCCCGAACACCAGCTCCACCGAGACCCCCAGTCCCCAGCGGATCTCCGGGTCGGCACCCACCTCGTAGCGCTCCACGTGCCAGTTCCCAGGCGCCGGATCCCGGCCCGCGTGTGCCGCGATGCGCACTTCCCCGTCGTACACGTGCACCGAGCCCACCCGGACGCCGGGACCCCGCCGCCGGAAGCGGAGGAGCACCGAGCCCACCCGCAGGCGGCGATTCCGAACGATGACCGGGGTCGGTACGGCGAAGTGGAGCCAGGTGCGCTCCCCGGGTCGGCCGACGAAGCTCGCGTGAACGCCCGTGTGGCGTCGGGATGCAAGGCGATCGGGATGCTCCACGGCCACCTCGTGCACGTGCGCCCAGCTGGCCTCCGCGAGGAGGCTCGGAAACTCGAGAAAGTCGATGATGGCCCGGGAGAAGAGGTCCGGGCGCTCGTTGTGGATCGAATGCCCGGTGCGCTCGAGCCAGAGGGTGGTTCCCGTGGCGTTCTCGAGCATGCCGGCCAGGCGGCGGGTGTTCGAATAGAGCCGGTCGGGCACGTGATCGTCGTGGCTTCCCGCAGCCAGGAGAAGGCGGGAGCGGATCTGGGAGGGGCCGGACGGGCCCCCGGGCCGCACGGGTTCCTCGTGCATGAAGATCAGCTGCTCGTGGGCCACCCTCCAGTGCCAACGGCGAAAGGGATCGTTGTAGATCTCGTGGCGGTCCAGGTAGGCGCCGCGTTGATAGGCGTCGCGACAGGGCCACTCGGGGCTGTACCAGCGGTCGGGCTGGCTGGCAGGCGATCCCGTCAGCGCCCCGAAGACCCGTTCCACGGCTCCGGGATGGAAGACCTGGTCGAAGTACTCCCGGCGCTTGTCGAGCCGCTGCGTGACGGATCCTGCCGGGGCTTCCGACATGCGGTCGCGGGTCACCCTCACGGACTCGTGCTTCGGCAGGTCGGAGACGAGGGATTCATGCGCCCAGGACCGCCCCCAGGTGCTGGCCGGGGACCACGCCACCGCCTGGGCGAGCCAGGGAAAGCGGCCGAAGTCCCGACGGGAAAGACGGAGCGCCATGTTTCCGCCCAGGCTTCCTCCGATCACACCCGCCATTCCCGAGGGGTCCATGATTCCCCGTGCCCCGAGTCGTTCGACGAACTGCACGATGAACTCCTCGATGAAGTCCAGGACCGGGTAGCCGGTGTTGTACGCGGAATCCGCCGACGGCGCGACCCGCTCGTGGTCGATCGTTCCGCTGTAGCCGTTGCACGGAAGGTCCACGGCGATCACGGCCAGGCGGCGCCCCTGCTCCCGGGCCCGGTCCACGAGGCGGGGCGCCAGGTCCGACGCCTCCTCGGCTCTCGAACTGTGCCCGTGGATGAAGAGGAGGACGTCGTGGTCGCCCGGCACGACGGTGGGGGCGTCGGGCGGCGGGCGCCTCCGGTCGAAGGTCCACGACGGCTCCTCGAGCCCGTCGGCGAAGATCACGTAGCGGGCCGGGACCACGAGTTCCGCGGATCGACGGGGCGCCGGCACCGTCACCACGACCTCGTGCTGGGGGACGGGGGCGGAGGGGACGTTCACGGGGCGATGCGGCGGGTCGTCGATGCCGGACACGGCCAGCCACCCCAGGTTCGGACGGCTGGCGCTGCGGTGGGCCGTGGGCCCTCGAATGGCCCATGCCACGTCGTAGGCCCGGTCGAGGGCCCGGTCGATGGCGGCGCGGACCTGGGCATCGGTCACGTCGCCCAGGCCCCCGGCCGCTTCGGCCTGGGTCCGGACGGTCTCGAGGGAGATCTCCGAGGCCTGGATTCCGGCACCTCCCCCTGCATCCCGGAAGTTCCGGTAGGCCGCTCTTCCGGTCACGGCAAGGTCGGCGGTGGCGTTGGCCATGGCGACCGCCGCGCGTCGGCGCGCCGGATCGGCGTTCGCGGGGCCATGGGCAGCCTGGACGTACTCCACCGCAGCCCGCTGCAGGATCACGCGCGGGTCCCGGGTCCGGGCCGCGTCGCGAAGCTGCTCGACCAGGAGGTCCTGATCCCATTCGCGCGTCCCCTCCACCAGCGAACGAGAGCCCTGGCCCATTCGGAAGGCGTCGGGCATCTCGAGGTAGGCGGGGTGAA
>SKNW01000004.1 GCA_007120305.1 Gemmatimonadota bacterium
CCGGTAGGCGAAGCCGCTGGATGGAACGAAGA
Organism: Gemmatimonadota bacterium; assembly: GCA_007120305.1. Lineage (GTDB taxonomy): Bacteria > Gemmatimonadota > Gemmatimonadetes > Longimicrobiales > Gaopeijiaceae > SKNW01. The sequence continues at coordinate 33 of SKNW01000004.1, forward strand.
AGAAGGCCAGGTCGGCCTGGCCGGCATCCCGGGCCTCGGACAGCGTCGGTCGCTCGACGGATGCGGCGGGGCCATCCCCGAAGGACTCCCGGACCTCGGGCGTGATCCCGGCTTCTGGCGCGCAGCCGGTCCCCACGAGGAACGCAGCGCCGAGGGCGACGAGGGTACGGCGGAGGATGGGTCGGTCGGTCATGTGGGCTCTTGATGTGTGCACCGGATGCGTGCCCGTTTGCTTGCTCGGCTTGAGGACGTGGCGAGGCGCGACGTCCATGTGGGCGAGGCGCGATGCCGTGCCCCCTGCCCCACGATCGTGCCACCGGCTGGGGGGGAGGGCAAGCCCTGGGCTCTCGCTCACCCCCCCACGATCCGGAGCAGCTCCTGCACCGCCCGCTCCAGCTGCTGGTCCCGGCCCCGCTCCACGATCCCCGGCTCGTTTCGGACCTCGATGTCGGGTTCGGTCTGCCAGTTCTCGAGGAAGCGGCCGCTCCGGGCATCCTTCACCCCCCGGGCCGGCACGCCGAACCGGAGGCCGTCCAGGAGCTGGTTCCCGCCCCCGAAGGTGCAGGTCCCGTGTACCGGCATCCCGATGAGGGGGCCGATCCCCATTTCCTGGTAGGCCCAGGCGAAGCAGTGGCCGTCGGAGTAGTTCCCTTCGCTCACCAGGGTCACCGAGGGTCGGGTCCAGCGGAAGTTGGGCTCGAACCCCGAGCTCCGGTCGTCGGTGGTGTACTCGAAGAAGTGACGCCCGGAGAAGAACATCTCGAGATCGGCCACCAGGTCACCGCCCGGGTTGAATCGGGTGTCGATGACCATTCCCTCCTTGTCGAAGTGGCGCCCCAGCACCTCCTCGAAGGTGGAGCGGTACACCCGGTCGTTCATCCCCTGCACGTGCACGTACCCCAGGCGCCCGCCGCTTCGCTCCTCGACCTCGCGCCGGTTCATCTCCACCCACCGGTCGTAGCGAAGCGCGTTCTCGGCCCCGCCGGAAATCGGCTGCACCACCACCTCGATCACCTCGCTGGAGCCGGTTCCCTGCGCATCGCGCACCCGGAGCAGCACGCGGTTCCCCGCCTTCCGGTTCAGGAGGCGGGCCGGATCCACCTCGGCAGTGACGGCTTCGCCATCGATGGACTCGATGACCCCCCCGGGACGGATGTCCAGGTCGGCGCGGTCCAGCGGTCCGCCGCGCATCACTTCGAGGATGCGCATCCCCGGCTCGGCCACGGCCTCGGGCGACTGGTCGAAGAAGATTCCCAGTGCGGCCGTGGCGTCATCGCCCGGGGAGGAGCTTCCGTAGTTCGCCCCGGAGTGGCTCACATTGAGCTCGCCCAGCGCCTCGCTCAGGAGTTCGGCGAACTCGTGATTGTTGCCGATGTGGGGGAGGAACTTCTCGTGGATGGTGCGCACCGCATCCCAGTCGGCACCGTGGAAGGTGCGGGTGTAGAAGGCGTCGTTCACCCGGCGCCACATCTGGTCGAACATGGCGGCCCGCTCGGCGGCCTGGCTCACCATCATCTCGCCCGACACGGGCACGTTGGTGCGGTTCCAGTTGGTGGGGTTCACGAGGGAGACGGAGCCCCCGGCCACGAGGACGATGCGGTCCTGGGCCGGGTTCCACGAGATGGAGGCGGCGTTGGCATTCAGGGTGAGGACCTGCCGGGTTTCCTGGGTCCGCAGGTTGGTGGACCAGAGGTTCAGCCCCCGCTCGAAGCGGGCCAGGTAGTACAGGCTCTCGCCATCCTTCGAGACCAGGTAGCCCCCCAGCGCGGAGGAGTGGATGGTGAGGCGGGCCCTTCGCTCCCGGGCGCTCTCGAAGTCCAGGGAGTCCGGATGCGGATGCGCAGTGGCCGAAGTCGTGTCGGCGCCGTTTCCGCCCCGGGCGCCTCGGCCCGTCTCGCCCCGCATCTCCCGGCGCAGGTCCAGCTCCTCCTTCGAGAGGCGGGATTCCTCCCAGGCGTCCTGCGTGAAGAACATGGTGTAGACGTCGGCCTCGGTGCTCCCGCTGGCCTGAAGGGAGCGGAGCCCGTCGCGGTTGCTCCGCCAGATCATCCCCCGTCCCCCGAGGATCCACTGGGCCCCCGTGTCACTGAACCCGCTCTGGGTCAGGTTGTGGATCATCCCCGAGCCATCGGTGCGCACCACCCCGATGTCGCGGGTAGCGCGCCCGGGCACGGCCCAGGTGAAGAGGATCCAGTTCCCGTCGGGGCTCCATTCGAACTGCCCGCCGCTGAAGATGTGCTCCTCGGTGAGGAGGGTGGTCACGCTCCCGCTCTCCCGGTCCAGGAGGCGCAGGGTGTGGAAGTCCTCGACGAAGGCCAGGCGCTTTCCGTCGGGCGAGGGAAGGGGCTGGAGGTTGTTTCGTTCGTTCACCACTACCGGATGCTCTTCCACCAGGGTCGAGACGAAGAAGTAGGGCTCTTCGCTCCGCACACGCCGGGCTTCCCAGATTCCCCAGCGGCCGTCCCGCTCCGAGGCGTAGACGATGGCGCTCGAGTCCGGGAGGAAGTGGACGGAGGTCTCCCGCTCCGGCGTGGTGGTGATGCGCTTGGTCGTGCCGGTCTCCAGGCTGGTGGCGAAGACCTCGCCCCGGGAGATGAAGGCCATCTCCTTCCCCGAGGGCGAGACCGAGAGGTCCGAAATCCCGCCCGAGACCGAGATCACCCGCTCGTCGTTCTCCCGCCAGTCGGAGGCGATGCGCACCGGGACCCGCCGAGGCTCGGTGGCTCCGGAGGGGAGGATGTAGAGGAGGCCGTCATGGCCGAAGGCCAGGGTGCCGTCCCGGGCCGCCGAGAGGAAGCGGACCGGCTGCCCGCGAAAGCGGGTCACCGGCTCGGCGGCGCCTCCGGACAGGGGAATCCGGTGCACGTTGTAGCTCCCGCTTTCCTCGCTCAGGAAGTAGACCTGGTCGCTTCCTGGAACGAGGACCGGGCTCCGGCTCTCGTGAGCCGCGTTCGTGAGCTGACGGTGGGTGTCCGCCTCCCGGTCCCAGACCCAGAGATCCCGGGTGATGGACGAGGTATGGTACTTCCGCCAGATATTCTCGCCCCCCTTCCGGTCGTGGTAGACCACGAGGCGGCCGTCGTCCGAGAAGGCCACATCCTCGGCGGGGAGGGTGAGAAGCTGGCTCACCCGACCGCCGCCCACCGGCACCTGGTAGAGCTCCGCCAGGTTTCCGGAGGGGAACTGGCGGTTGTCCGGATGATCCAGGCGCGAGGCCCCGAAGACCACATGGCTCCCGTCAGGCGTGAAGGAGAAGGGGGTCTCGTTGGTCGAGTGGAAGGTCAGTCGCCGCGGCTCTCCTCCCGTGGCCGGGATGACGAAGACCTGGAAGTTGCCGTAGCGGTCGCTGGCAAAGGCGATGTGCCGCCCGTCGGGGCTCCACACCGGGGTGTGGTCGTGGGCCGGGTGGTTCGTGAGGCGAACCGCCTCGCCGCCGTCCACGCCCACGCGCCAGAGGTCCCCCCGATACGTGAAGGCCAGGGTCCGCCCGTCGGGTGAGAGGGCCGGGTACCTGAGCCACGCCGCTTCGCCTTCGGGAAGGGTGGCCCGGGCGGCCTCGCGCTGGGCTGCGGCATCCTGGGCCTGGGCCGGAGCCGGAGCCAGGAGCGTCGGGACGGCCGTGGCCAGCAGGGCGGCAGCCCAAACAGCGATGGGAGCAGCGAAGGGGGCAGCGGCAGGAGCGTGGCGGCGAACGCCGCAGCGGGCGAGGGCACGAAGGGCCATGACGGTCGGTTCCTTGGAGGGGATGCGAGCGAACGGGCTTGGCGAGCGGGCAGATCGATGGGCAGAGCGATGGGGAGAGCGATGGGAAGAGCGAACCGGCAGTCCGGCAATCTCGGTCCCCAAGGCGGGGCAGGGCAAGCGAGTTGCGGAGAACGGGAGCCCCAGGTGGTGTCCAGGGGGGTCCTGACGAGGCGCCAGCGCCTTCCGCTCGCCGTCCGTGATTGCCCGAGCATCCCGAATCTCCGATTCTACCGGACCTGCCTTCCCCCGCATCGACCCCCACCTCCCGCTCCCTTCCCGCCGGGGTGGGGTCCAACAATGGAATCCGCCATGCCCTCCTTCCGGATGCGTTTCGCCCCCCTTGTTCCGGCCACGATCGCGCTCTCGATGACCGCCTTCTTCGGGCTCGGCTCGGCCTGGACGGCGGGGGAGGCCTCCCCGGGGGTCGCACGGGACGGGGCCGAGGCCACCACCCTCGAGGCCCCGCCGGCGCAGAACGGTCCCTCGCTGGTGGTTCTCGTGCGCCATGCCGAGAAGGCCGAGGCGCCGGCCGACGACCCTCCCCTTTCACGCCAGGGAGAGGCGCGCGCCCGGGCGCTGGCCCGGACCCTGGCCGATGCCGGGATCACCCACATCCACTCCAGCAACACGCGGCGGACCCGGGACACGGCGGCTCCGCTGGCCGCCGCCCTGGGCCTCGAGATCGAGCTCTACGATGCGCGGGACCTGCCGGCCATGGCGGACCGGCTTCGGGCCCTGCCGGGCCGCCACCTGGTGGTGGGCCACTCGAACACCACCGACGTCTTCTCGGGGCTGCTGGGCGGCGCCACCTTTGGCGAGATCGTGGAGGCGTGGGAATACAACCGGCTCTACGTCCTGACCCCGCGGCCGGAGGTCCCGGGCACCGCGCCGGCGAGTGCCGGCTTCGAGACGGTGCTGATCCGGTTCGGCGATCAGGGGGTGTAGTACGTCGGGGCCGCCGGACCCACGGGGAACCCGAGGACGAAGACCCAGAGGTAGAAGGTGGTCACCCAGAAGATGAGGAAGAAGATCGTGTACGGGAGCATCATGGCCACCAGCGTCCCGATCCCGAGTTTCTTGTCGTAGCGCGCGGCGAACGCCAGGATCAGCCCGAAGTACGACATCATGGGGGTGATGATGTTGGTGGTCGAATCCCCGATCCGGTAGGCCGCCTGGATCACCTCGGGGGAGTAGCCCACGAGCATCAGCATGGGGACGAAGATGGGGGCCGTGATGGCCCACTGGGCCGACGCACTCCCCAGCGACAGGTTCACGAGGCAGCACATGAGGATGAAGGGGATGAACACCAGGGGCCCCGTCAGGTTGATCCGCTCAAGCACGTCGGCCCCTACCACCGCCGTGATGCTCCCCAGGTTCGTCCAGCCGAAGAAGGCCACGAACTGCGCCGCGAAAAAGACGAGGACGATGTAGAGCCCCAGGGTGCTCATGGCTCCCGCCATCCCGTCCACCACGTCGCGGTCCGAGCGCATGGTGCCGGTGACCCATCCGTAGACGAACCCCGGGATCACGAAGAAGACGAAGATGAGCGCCACGATTCCCCGGAGGAGGGGGGAGTTCAGCAGGTCGCCGTCTTCCGGGTTCCGGAGCACACCCCAGGTGGGGACCGTGGCCAGAAGCAGGAGGGCCGTCAGGAAGAGGGTGGCGCCCAGGGCCGCCCAGAGCCCCTGGACTTCCTTCCGGGTCAGGGGATCCGTGGTGATCTCGCCCAGGGCCTGGTGGTCGGCGTTCGAGTCGTCGTAGGTGCCGAGCTTGGGCTCGACGATCCGCGCCGTGACCCACCAGCCCACGCCGGTGACCACGAAGGTGCTGACGATCATGAAGTACCAGTTCACGGCGGGGTGAACCAGGTACTCGGGGTCGATGAGGCGGGCGGCCTCCTGGGTGATCCCCGCCAGGAGCGGGTCCACGGTCCCGATGAGGAGGTTGGCCGAATACCCCGCCGAGACCCCGGCAAAGGCGGCGGCCAGCCCCGCAAATGGATGCCGCCCCAGGGCATGGAAGATCACCGCCGCCAGCGGAATGAGAACCACGTAGCCCATTTCCGACGCGGTGTTCGAGACGACGCCGGCAAAGACCACGGCCCCGGTCACGAGCTGGGGCGGGGCCTTGAGCACCACTGCCCGGATCATGGCCGAAAGAAGCCCGGATTTCTCGGCCACCCCCACCCCCAGCATGGCCACGAGCACCGTGCCCAGGGGGACGAAGTTCGTGAAGTTCGTGACCAGGTTCTCGACGATGCGGCGCAGCCCGTCGCCGTTCATGAGCGAGATGGCCACGATGTCGCCGGTGGGGCTTCGGCCCCGGGCCCCTTCCGGGCGCGGATCCACCACGCTCAGGTCGAGCCAGCCCGCGATCCCGCTCACGACAATCACGCCGAGGGCGAAGAGGGCGAAGAGGGTGACCGGGTGGGGGAGGATGTTCCCCAGCCGCTCGACCAGGTCGAGGAACCGGGTGAACCATCCACGGGAAGCGGTCTGTTCATAGGTAGGACGGGACATCCGCCCAACCTACATGGCGGTGCCGGGAGCCGCTACCTGGGGGCCCGCGAGGCCTGGATCAGGCGCAGCGACCCCCCGAACCAGGCCCCCACCGCCCCCAGGATGGGGAGCACCCAGGCAACCCAGAGCGGCTGGACCGACTGCCTGGCCGCCTCCATGGGCCCCATTCCCTCGGGCGGCGGAGGGGGCGGGGGCGCATCCCCCTGGACCCCCACGGCCTGGGAGAGCGCGGCCCACGCTCCAAGCAGGAGCAGCACCCCGATGAGCCCCAGGACCGCCGAGTGGGGACGCTGGGCCGACACCCGCGCCGCGATCCACCCGCCCACGGCGGCGGCCAGGAGGTTCAGGGGGAGAGAGGCGGCGAGCCAGCTCCACGTCACCTGGGTGGTCCCCGGATGAAAGGCCCGCTCCTGGCCCAGTCCCAGCCAGAGGAGGGTGAAGGACGCCATGATGAAGAGGGCGATCGCGGCGTATCCGGCAAGGACTCCAACCACGATGCGCAGCATGGACGACTCCGGGACGCGGTGGGGGAGGACCGGGGATGCGGTGGCCAGGGGCAGGAAGGCGTCAACCTACGCCTGCGGGCCGTGAACGCAAATCGACCTTCGGTCAGTGGGCACCCGGGAGCGCGGCCCCCAGGGCGAAGCCAGCCATGGCCATGGCGATGCCCAGCAGGAGGGTGATCCCCACGTGCAGGAATCCCGCCGTCCGGTCCGATGACGAGGCGAGGCGCCGCCAGGCCTCCACCATCCAGGTGGAAAAGGTGGTGAAGGCGCCAAGGAATCCGACGGTCAGGACGAGGACCCAGGTCGGCTCCGGGGCGCCCGCTGACGGCACCGAAGCCCAGCCGGCCACCATGCCGGCGGCGAAGGCGCCCACCACGTTCACCCCCAGTGTGCCTACGGGGAGATGGGCAAGGGGAGTGGCGCCGGTCCACGGCCAGGACGCCTGCCAGGACGCCTGCCAGGAGGCCATCGACCGGGCCACCGCGACGCGGCATACCGCGCCCGCCGCGCCGGCCCCCGCCAGCGCCAGGAGAGCCAGGAGACTCATGCTTCCGCCTCCGAAGGCCTGCCCAGGGTGTGGCCTGGAGCGTCGCCCGGAGCATCCCCCGGAGCATCCCCCGGAGCGTCGCCCCCGAAGGTACCCAGGGTCACCCCGAGGGCGGCGGCACCCAGCCCCCCCACGACGGAAAGGGCCGTGTATCCGGCGCCCGACCACGGTCCGAGTGCGACGGCATCCACGGCCAGGGCGGAAAACGTTGTGAAGGACCCCAGAAGTCCGGCTCCGAGGAAATCCTGGAGCCAGCGGCTTTCGGGCCTGCGTCGAAGCGCGGCTCCAACCAGGCATCCCAGGAGGAGGGTGCCTCCGAGGTTCTCCGCCAGCGTGATCCAGGGGAGGCCGCCCGGGGTGGGGGGCACCAGGTGGAGCCCGGCGGCGCGGAGGAGGGTTCCCACGGCACCACCCAGCGCAATGGCGCCCCAGCGGGGTCCTTCGGTCACCGCCTCAGCCGGTGTTCAGCCGGGCCAGCTCCCGCGCCCACCAGAAATCGTGGAGCGCCAGGACGGCGTAGGGCACGAGCACCAGGGCAGAGGTGCGCTCCCGGGGGAGGAGGATGGCCAGGAGCGCCACCATGCCTCCGGCCACGATTCCGGCCATGGCGATGCCGGCGTCCAGGCTCTGCACCCTCGAGAGGATGGGGCTCCACGCCGACTGGATCAGCATGACGCCCACGGTGAGACCCAGGACGACCCGACGAGCGGGATCCCGCAGGTGTACCTGCGCCCGGTAGAGCACCACGGCGAAGGCCACGTAGAAGGCGACCACGAGCAGGGCATAGATGACGTCGGGAATCAGGGACGCGGGTCGCACGAGCTCGTCGTACCAGGCGCCGGGTGTCTCGGGCGAGATCATCGCCGTGGCGACGGCGACCCCGGCGCAGGTCAGAATGGCCACAGCCAGGGGCTTCGTCTCGACTCCGGCAGCAGGCTTCGGCGAGAGGGTGGGGTCGGAGAGAGGCGCGGCGGTCATGGCGTGCCGGGGTCAGCCACCCCGTAGCGTTCCTGGAGGATGCGAAGGTGATGGTCCACGTGACCGGCCAGAATCCAGGCCAGTGCTCGCCCGGTGACCGAATAGCCACTGGCGACGACGCGGTTCGGAAAGGCCGATTCGGGAAGGCCGCGGATCAGGGCCAGGGAATCGCTGCGGGCGGCACGGAACTCCGCCACGTGATCCTCCAGGGGCCGCTGGTCGTGGGCTCCGGCCTTGATCCAGGCGTTCTCGTCGAAGCCCGGAAGAGGGGTGGCGTCTCCCCGACCGATCCGGAGGATGCGGTAGGCCATGACCCGCTCCACGTCGGTGAGGTGGGCTACAACTTCCTTGACGCTCCACTTCCCCGCCGCGTAGCGGTGGAGCGCCCCTTCTTCGGACACGGTGGCAAGAACGGTGGCCAGGGCGTCGGACTGGGACTCCAGGTACCGGGTCAGGTCGAACGCCTGGCCGGGAGCTTCCCGGATGGAGATGGCGTCCAGATAGGGCCCATAGGCCGGGTGGTGTTCCGAGGGGTCGGGGCGTTGCCGGAGGTGCGCGGAGGACATGAGGTTCGGGGTCAGGGTGAGGGCAGAGGCCAGGGGGCAGGGGTCAACGCCAGGGGGCAGCGCCAAGGGCCACGGGTCAGGGCGAAGACGGCGGTTCCAGCGTGAGACGGTGCTCCGGCGGGCCGGCAGCCAGGGGTGTGGCTCCCGCCTCGACCCAGGCCAGGTGGCCCGCGGCGTACCAGGGCGACACGGGGTGTCCGCTCTGACCCCCCGGGAGGTCGAGAATCGCGCGCTCCGGGTGCCCGGGGCGCCCGACGAACCGGAGACTCTGGCCGTACCGGGGAGCCTGGGCACGGATCGCCCCCAGCCATCCCGGCATGGGGTCCCGGGGCATGTCGAGGAAACGGGCCAGGGCGGGCTGGAACGCGGAAAACGGGTGGGCGATCCGGACCCGGTTCACCGAACCCCAGGGGGTACTGAACCCGTCGTCCCCCAGGCCTCCATCCAGTTCCTCCACCATGCGGCGAAGGGCGCGCCGGAGGTACGACTCCCAGCTCTCCTCGCCCGGCGGTAGGAGGTGAGGCGGCCGTTCCTCCAGGATCCGGAAGGCCGGCTCGTGGGCCAGGTGCCAGCCGTAGAGGAAGTCCGGCACCTCGGCCAGGACGATCCCCAGGATGGGACCCAGCGCAGCCCCTCGCAGGGCTCGGCCGGCGGCCTCCATGGTCCGGAAATGCGGCAGGTCGGCATCGGCCAGCCCATTCCAGGCCTCGGCCTGCGCCCGGAGGGTCTCGAGTCCGGGATCGCGCGTCGGGACCGACCCACCGGTCGACGCTGCGGCGGACCCGGCGCCTGCGGTGTCGGCTTCTGCAGCCAGGAGCTCGAGGAGCAGGCCCCGGACCACCTCGTGTTCCAGGCTCCGGGTGTCGAGCTGGTGGGCATAGTGGGCCAGCTCGTTCAGCTCCGCCCCGCCCCCCTCCGAGAGGAGTTCGTCCACCCGGAGGGCCCGGGTGGCGGGCATCCACTGGGCGGAGAAGGTCCGGGATCGCTCGAGGGAGGCGAAGCGCTGGTTCGCCGTGAAGAGGTGGCCGCCCACGGAGTCGATCACCACCGGACGGTCCGACTCCGGCCGGGAGCCGGTCCAGCTGGCCTCCCCGGCACCCGCGGCCACGGGAAGGCGGCCATCGTGCCCTTCCCGGGCCGGGAGGACACCGCTGACCACCCAGGCGGCTCTCCCCTCCGCATCCCCGAAAATGAGCCCCAGTCCGGGACCCCGCATCCGGCGGGCCACCTCTACGGCGTCATGCACCGTGCGAGCCCGGGTCACCTGCAGGTGCTCGAGGGTGATCCCGCCCGCGTCGTGGGCCGGGGAGCGAAGCGCCAGGAGGGTCCCGTCCGAGCCGGTGCGCACCACGGGACCCCACCGGGTGGACCGGCGCTCCACCTCTTCGGGCTCTCCCGACCGTACCCGAATCGTGTCCCGGACCACCCGAAAGGGGGCCCAGCCCTCCGGTGTCCGGTACTGCCCGGGATCCGCCGGGTGCAGCTCCAGTTCCACCAGGTCGGTCTGGTCCACCATGGCGGCCGTGGGGCTCCAGGCCAGGTGATCGGTCATTCCGGCGAAGAAGCCCGGGAGTCCGGGGAGGGTGGCCCCCCGTGCGACGCCCTCGGGCCCGTGCACCTCCGCCCGGTACCAGGTGCCGGGGACCTGGAGCGGGAGGTGGGGGTCCCCGGCCACCAGCGCCCCACCCTGCCCGACACTCCCCACCACCCAGGCATTGGAGCCGCCGGGGAGGTCCCCGTAGATGCGGAGGGCCCGTCGGCCGTCGGGAAGGGCATCGTCACGGAGGCGCAGGTCGAACACCTGCGGCGAGGGGATGGGGAGGGGGCGGTACCCCCCGGTGGGATCGCTCCCCGGCTCCGCTTCCATCCCTTCCACTTCGTCCACTCCTTCCATCCCGGGAACGACCCGGTCGAAGCGGGAGGTCTCGGGCGTGAGGAACCGGGCCATCTCTGCGGGAAGGTGCGCGTGCAGGTCCCGGAGCCGGAGTTCTTCCCGGTAGTGGGTGGAGAGGGCGTGGAAGAAGTAGAGAAACGTCAGGATGGAGTCCTCGGCCTCCCAGGGGGCGGGCTGCGAGCGGAGGACCAGGTACTCCGGGGGGCGTCGCCCCAGGGAGGAACGGCCTGCGTTCACGCCGGCCACGTAGGCGTCCAGTGTCGCCCTCTGCTCGGGGGAGAGGACGGCCAGGTGGCGACCGGCGGCCTCCCGGTAGGCGTACGCCCGCATCTCCCGGTCCGAGTCCAGGGCCCCCGATCCCACGAGCTCGGCCAGTTCACCGCCCATGAGGCGACGCACCAGGTCCATCTGGAAGAATCGGTCCTGCCCGTGGGCAAACCCGACCCCCAGGTGTCCGTCGTTCCACCCGCTGGCCCGGATCACCGCCACGCCCAGGGAGTCCCGCTCCAGGCTCACCGGCGCCCCGAGCCCCGCCACGGTCCGCGTCCCGTCGAGCGGGGGGAGGGATCCACGGATCAGGAGGATCCCGAAGAAGAGGATCCCGAAGGCGAGCACCACCAGGGTGCCGAACAGGCCGAGGAGGCCGAATCCGAAGCGTCTCACGACGGAAAGGATACCGCACGAGGGCGCGCCGGACCACGGCCCCCGTGCTGAGGACCCCCCTGGGCCCGCGGGTACGTATTCCGGGGTTCGCTGGACAGGAGGGCCCCGGAGGCGCATGATCCGGGGGCGTTCAAGGGTAGCTGCCCACGTTATCTTCCGCTGTCGATCCGGCCGGCTGGACCGCGCCCAGTCTCCCAACTCCCCCACCCATGCCTCAGCACCTCCTCTACGGGGCACCCGCGTTCCTCGGCATGGCCATGGCCCTGGCGCTGGCCGTCGACGCATGGCAGAACAGGACCGGACCGGGATGGAGGGAGCTGACCCTCTTCGGGGTGGCGGTGGCCTGGTGGTGTGCCGCCGAGATCGGCTGGGTGCTGGCGGCCGACCCCGGTGTCCGTCTCCGCATCGCCGAGCTGCAGTACGTGGGGATCACCGCGGCCCCCGTCTTCTGGTTTCTCGTGGCCCTTTCCTACGCCAAGGACGGCCATCCCCTGACGGGGAGGCGGAAGGGGTGGCTCTTTCTTGTCCCGGCCCTGATGCTGGCGCTGGTCCTGACCAACGAGCGTCACGGCCTCGTCTGGGCCTCCATGGAGATCACGGTCTCCACCCTCGACGCCCGGATCCGGTACGGTCCGGGTTTCTATGTCCACGCGGTGTGGGCGTATGGGCTGGCCATGGTGGCAGCCTGGATCCTGGTGACGCGGTTCGCTGCCTCCCCCCTGTACCGGAGGCAGCTGGCCGTGGTCGCGCTGGGGACGGGCTTCTTCCTGGTGGTGAGCCTCCTGCACATCACCCGCCTCGTCTCTTTCCCGTTGGACCCAACACCTCTCGCCTTCGCCATCGTCCTCGCCTCGCTGGGGTGGGCGATGCGGAGGCATCGGCTCTTCGAACTGGTACCGGTGGCGCGGGGCATCATGGTGGAGCGGCTTCGGGACGGAGTGCTGGTCACCAATTCCGAAGGGAAGATCGTGGACGCCAACCAGGCCGCGGGCGAACTTCTCAAGCCCTGGCGGGAGCAGCTGCTCGGGGTTCGCCTGCGAGGCCTCATGCCCGAGACCCTGTCCGATGCCACCGAGGGGCAGTTCGAGCTGCGCATGACCGGCGGGAAGATCCTGGAGTTCCGTTTTTCCTCCATTCTGAGTCCGGACCAGACCGTGCAGGGGAGGGTGGTCCTGGTGCGGGACGTGACCGGGGAGCGGGCCGACCAGGCTGAACTGCAGGCCGCGCAGGCCAGCCTGCGTACCCTGAACGTGGAGCTCGAACGGCTGGCCCGGACCGACCCCCTCACCGGGTTGGCCAACCGCCGCCGACTTCTCGAGGAACTGGACCGGGAATGGGCCCGCTCGGTCCGATCCGGGCAGCCCCTGAGCCTCCTCCTCCTGGACCTGGACCACTTCAAGCGGGTCAACGACGAACACGGGCACCTGGTGGGGGACACGGTACTGGAGAGCGTGGGTGGAATCCTCGCCGCCCTCGTTCGCCCCCAGGACCTTCCGGCTCGTTTCGGAGGGGAAGAGCTGGCCGTGCTCTTCACGAACACGGACCTCGCATCGGCGACCATCGCCTCGGAGCGGCTCCTTGAGGGGATCCGCTCCCACCAGCACGCGGACGATGCGGGGGTGTTGTTCCATGTGACAACCAGTGGGGGACTCGCCCGACGGGAAACGTGGGACCAGACGCCCCGCGACCTGCTGGCTCGGGCCGATCGTGCCCTGTACGAGGCCAAGGGAGCCGGGCGGGACCGGGTGGTCGCCGCGACCGGGCGAGGCGCTCCCCGTGAGCCCGACGCTTTCCCCGCTGGGGGGCCTTCCCGGGGGAACGCCTGATTCCGGGATCCCCGCACCCCACCGCTTCTGTCTATCTTTCCAGAGCCCCGACCCTGCCACCGCCTCCGTCCTGCATGGGCTGGATCCCCTGCGATCGCCGGGTCCCACGCATTTGCCAGATTTTCAAGGAGTTCCCATGACCGAGCCCCACCGGACGATCCTCGTGCCCCTGGATGGTTCCGACTTCGCGGAACGCGCCCTGGCGCCGGCACTGGCCCTGGCGGACCGGGCCGGTGGAACACTCCATCTCGTCTCCGCCGTCTCCACCTTTCCCATTTTTCAGCCCAGCGATCCGAACCGGGACAAGACCCCGGGGTGGTTCGCCGAAGAGGGGGTCCGGACCCAGGGATACCTGGAGAAGGTGAAGGCCAGGATCGTGACCGATGCCCCCGGCCAGGCCGTGGAGATCCACGCGCCGTCCGGCCGGCCTGCAGCCCGCATCCTCCAGGCCATCAAGGACCTGGACGCGGACCTCGTGGTCATGTCGACCCATGGGCGGGGGGCCCTGGGAAGGGTCTGGGTGGGGAGCGTGGCGGACCGGGTGATGCGGGAGGCCACCTGCCCGGTCTTTCTCATTCCCTCCGGCGACCGGGTGGAGTTCTCGACCTCCATCCTGGTTCCCATGGATGGCTCGGAGGGAGCCGAGGCGGCGCTGGACGAGGCGGAGCGGCTGGCACGCCTCTGGGAGAGCCGGCTCACCCTGGCCACGGTGATTCCCCGCCCCCAGTCGGTGGCGGTGCCCTACCTGGATCTCTCTGCCGAGACGGAGCGGATGCGGATGGACCGGGAGGAGGACATGCGCACCTACCTGGACAAGGTCGCCGCGCCTCTCCAGGATGCGGGACTTCGGGTGGACACCATGACGTCGAGGGCCGACGAGGTGGCGCCCGGACTCGTTCGGCTGGCAGAACAGTCACGCTCCGGCCTCGTGGTGATGGGGACCCAGGGGCGGGGAGGCGTGGCTCGGCTCTTTCTCGGGAGCGTGGCCAGCCGGATGGTCCGAAGCTCCCCGATCCCCGTCCTGCTCGTTCCGCCCCGCATCCAGGAATGA
>SKNW01000099.1 GCA_007120305.1 Gemmatimonadota bacterium
GGACAGAGGCTCGTGATGATGGTGTGATCCCCGAGCCCTGCCGTGAAGGCGGCCAGGGGAATGGTGAGGTCGCTGGAATAGACCCCCAGGCTCGAGAGCGTCCCGCCCGGCTTGAGCACCCGCAGGCACGCCTCGAAGGTCTGCTGGGTGCCCAGCGCCTCGATGGCCACATCCACGCCCCGGCCCTCCGTGATCTTCATGATCTCGTCCACCGGGTCCGTCTTGCTGAAGTCGATGACGTGGTCGGCCCCCATCTTCCGGGCCACCTCCATCCGCTCCGGCACCCGGTCCACCGCGATGATGGTGGTGGCACCCTTGAGGCGAGCCCCGGCCGTGGCGCAGAGCCCGATGGGGCCCTGGGCAAAGACCACCACCGTGTCTCCGATCCGGACATTGCCGCGCTCGGCGGCGGCAAACCCCGTGGACATGATGTCGGGGCACATGAGCACCTGCTCGTCGGTCAGCCCCTCGGGGACCGGCGCCAGGTTGGCCATGGCGTCGGGAACGAGGACGTACTCGGCCTGGCACCCATCGATGGTATTCCCGAAGCGCCAGCCGCCCAGGGGCTTGAGGCCGTGGGCCCCCGACTGCCCGTCCTGGGAGTGTAGACCGTCGAGGCACCCGTACGAGGTGCCCGAGGGGCAGATGGCCCCGGCGATCACCCGGTCGCCCTCGCGGTAGCCCTTCACGTTCGTGCCCAGGCGCTCGATGATTCCCACCGGTTCGTGGCCCACGGTCAGCCCCGGCTTCACGGGGTACTCGCCCTTCAGGATGTGGATGTCGGTTCCGCAGATCGTGGTGGTGGTGACCCGCATGAGGGCGTCATTGGGACCGATCTCGGGAATGGGCTTTTCGTCGAGGGCAATGCGACCGGGCTCGACGAAGATCAGCGCTTTCATCTTGCTGGACATGGAGAACCTCCTTGGAGGGGGACACGTCGGATGCACGGGGGACGGCGCCGACGCTCTGGCGCACAACGCTCTCCCGCACAACGGCCTCGCACACGGATGTGCGAGCGAACGAAAGGTGTGCGAGCGAGCGAACGGCAGAGGAAAGGGATGCAAGGGAAGGGCCGTTCCACAGGACCGCCGAAGCCCGGGAAGCAGGCGGCATTCTGTCCCCCCCAGGGCCCTCCGCGGCGACGGGGCTGGGGTGAAGCGTCCCATCGACCGGAAGAACCGTCCCATGGGTCCTGAGGCCGTGGACCGGGCCCTGACCCCGGCGTCCGCCAGCTCTCCTTGCCTCGACGCTGGGCGGAGTGAAACTTGAGGCCTGCTCCCGGAAGGCCCGAACGCCCCGCATCCCAGGAAAGAGACTCCATGCCCCGGATCCCGTCCCCCCGCCCTGCCCCGACCCTCGGGGTCGTCCCCGGCCTCGTGATCGCTGCAGTCACAGCGGCCGCCGCGGCCATGGGTGCCCTGGCCCTGCCGTCGGCCGTCGAGGCGCAGCAGGACGTGCGCATGAACCGCACCATCGAGACCCTGGAGGCGGGGCATCCGGTCTTCGGACTCTTCACGGCGAACCTCTCGCTCCAGAACGCCCGCGCCCTGGCCGGCTCGCAGCTCGACTTCCTCTTCATCGACATGGAGCACTCTCCCTTCGACATGGAGAAGCTCCAGACCTTCCTTCTGGGGATGCAGGACGTCCGGAGGGTGGCCCAGCAGGGGCACCCGCAGATGCAGGTGACGCCCCTCGTGCGCCTCCCCATGAACGGGCGGGAGCCCATGCAGTGGGCCATCAAGCAGGTACTGGACATGGGGGCCTTCGGCGTGGTGATCCCCTTCGTGGACACGGCCGAGGAGGCGCTGGCGGTGGTCCAGGCCGTGCGGTACCCCCAGGCCCGCGGGTCCGAGATCGCCGAGCCCCACGGATGGCGGGGTTCCTCGCCAGGGATCGCCTCCTGGCTCTGGGGGGTGCCCGACTACCGGGACCGTGCCGATACCTGGCCCCTGAACCCCCGGGGGGACCTGCTGGCGGTGCTCCAGATCGAGACCCCGAAGGGGGTGGAGAACATCGAGGAGATCGTGGCGGTGCCGGGCGTGGGAGCCATCTTCATCGGCCCTTCGGACCTGGCCCAGCAGTATGGCCTGCCTGGAAATCACCCCGAGGTGGTGGCCGCCATCGACCGGGTGCTGGCGGCGTGCCTCGCCCACGACGTCCCCTGCGGACTCACCACCAGCGCCGGAAACGTGGAGGCACGGCTGGCCCAGGGCTTCCGCTTCGTGACCGTGGGGTACTGGGGGGATGCGGGGATCGGCGGCGGGACCTCCGAGGCCCTGGGCATCGCGAGGCGCGCGTCCGGGCGGGATGGGGGCGAGGACCGGTGACTTCGCGCGGGACGCCGGGGATTCTCGCCGGCCTCGTCCGCCTGGTGCGCCCCATCCGCCTCGTTGCCCTCGTTGCCCCTGGCCTTGGCCTCGGCCTCGCCGGCTTGCCCGGGGATGCCCGGGCCCAGCTGGCCGACCCTGTCCGCACCGGGGCGACGACCGCGGGTGGCGAGGCCCCGGCGACCAGGTCCGAGGTGCCGGTGCGCATTGCCCTCCAGGCGGGGCACTGGCGGGCCTCCGAGGCTCCGGACGAGCTGGCCCGCCTCCGCTCCAACGGGACCATGGGAGGTGGTCGGCACGAGTGGGAGGTGACGCTGGAGATCGCCCGGCACGCGGCCGGGCTCCTGGAGGCCCGGGGCTACGAGGTGGAGATCCTTCCCACCACCATTCCCCCGGGGTACCGGGCCGACCTGTTCATTGCCATCCACGCCGACGGATTCCACAGCCCCGCCGCCTCCGGGTTCTCGGTGGCGGCGCCCCGGCGGGATGCCACGGGGCAGGGGCAGGCCTTCGCTGACGTCCTGGCCGGCCACTACCGGGCAGCCTCCGGCCTCCGACACCGGGTGGCCACGCGCCGCATGCAGGGATACTACGCCTTCAATGCCAGGCGGTACCGGCATGCGCTGGACCCCCGGACTCCCGCGGTGATCCTGGAGGCGGGGTTCCTGACGAGCCCCGCGGACCGGGAGATCCTCTTCCATGCTCCGGATCGGCTGGCGCAGGGCATCGCCGCCGCCGTCGAGGAATTCCTTCCGCTGGCCCCTCGGCTGCCGAATGAACGGCCGGCCGTCGTTCCGGTGGCGACCGAACCGTTGACCGACCGTTGACTTCCGGGCCGCCGACCTCCGTACCGCCGACCTCCGAACCCACTCGAGGACATCGATGATCCGACCCCTGCGCAGCTCCCGGAACCCCCTGGCCACCCTCCTCCTTCCGGGTCTCGTTCTCGCCCTCGGGAGCGGAGTCATGGCGGCGGCGCCGGCGGAGGCCCAGCAGACCTTCCGTCCGCCCCTCCACGGGCAGCACTGGATGGCCATTACCGGCAAGCCGCTGGCCGCCACGTCGGGGGCCATGATGTTCCAGCGAGGGGGCAACGCGGTGGACGCCGCCGTGGCCATGCTGGGCACCACCTCCACCATGTGGGACACGCTGGGATGGGGTGGCGAGACCCAGGCGCTGATCTTCAATCCCGACACCGGTGAGGTCATCGGGATCAATGGCCTCGGCTTCGCCCCCACCGGGGCCACCCCCGAACACTTCCACAACCAGGGAATGCACTTTCCCCCGGAGTACGGCCCGGAGGCGGCGGTGATCCCGGGGACCCCGGGGGCCCTCATGGTCATGCTTGCTCGCTTCGGCCGTCTCTCGCTGGCCGAGGTGCTCGAGCCGTCCATCCAGATGGCTGACGGCTACCCCATCGAGGCCCAGACGGCCAACAACATCGAGCGGAACCGGGAGCGCCTCGCCGAGTGGACCCACTCCCGGCGGATCTTCCTTCCCCACCTGGAGACCGGGGCCGGGGCCGGGGACCCGGCCGGGGGTCGGGCCGCCCCCCGGGCCGGCGAGATCTTCCGCCAGCCCGACCTGGCCCGGACCCTTCGGCGCCTGGTGGAGGCCGAGGCCGAGGCACTGGCCGGAGGAGCGAGCCGCGAGGAGGCCATCATGGCCGCCTACGACCGCTTCTACCGGGGGGACATTGCCCGGGAACTGGTGCGGGGGACGCAGGCGGAGGGCGGGCTCATCACGCTGGATGACCTGGACCGCTGGGAGGTGAAGCTTGAGGCCCCCGTGTCCACCACCTACCGCGACATCGAGGTCTACAAGCTCGATTTCTGGACCCAGGGGCCGGCCATGCTGCAGGCGCTGAATCTCCTGGAGAACGTGAACCTCCAGGCCCTGGGCTTCAACAGCGCCGCCTACATCCACACCCTGTACCAGGCCATGAACATGGCCTTCGCCGACCGGGACTTCTACTACGGGGACCCGGCCTTCGAGCCGCAGACGCCGGGGGAGGGACTCCTCTCCAAGGCCTACGCCCGGGACCGCTGGGCCGCCTTCAACCCGGACCGCAACGACGCCGACGTGGCCCCCGGCGACCCGTATCCCTACCAGGGCGGTTCAAATCCCTTCCGCGACCTGCTGGAGGCGTGGGAGCCGAATCCGGCGTTTCTGCAGGACGATCCGCCGGGAGCGGTGCGCGAAGCCCGCGCCGGGTCGTCCGTCCGCAGCGCGGTTCCGGGCGCGGAGGCGGGGGCGGGTACAGGAGGCCCTCTCCTGGACGCGGACGACCCCTTCACCCGCGGCACCACCGCGATCCAGGCGGCGGATGCCGAGGGGTGGGTCGTGTCGGTGACGCCGTCGGGCGGATGGATTCCGGCCTTCATCGCCGGGGAGACGGGGATCGGGCTCAGCCAGCGCATGCAGAGCTTCGTGCTGGACCCGCGCATGAACCCCTACAACGTGCTCGAGCCCGGCAAGCGGCCCCGGGTCACCCTGACCCCGACGATGGCCCTCAGGGGCGGACGCCCCTTCCTCTCCTTTGCCGTGCAGGGGGGCGACGGGCAGGACCAGAACCTCCTGCAGATGTTCCTGAACGTGGTGGAGTGGGGGATGACGGTGCAGGAGGCGGCCGAGGCTCCCAACATGAACTCCTACCAGATG
Organism: Gemmatimonadota bacterium; assembly: GCA_007120305.1. Classification (GTDB taxonomy): domain Bacteria; phylum Gemmatimonadota; class Gemmatimonadetes; order Longimicrobiales; family Gaopeijiaceae; genus SKNW01. Next base: position 4,989 of record SKNW01000099.1, read on the forward strand.
CGGGGCTCCTTCGGAAACCACGTCTCCGAGCCGGGCCGGCTCCTGGTGCAGGAGGAGACCCCGTCGTGGGTGCTCCGGGACCTGCGCCGCATGGGGTATTCCGTCCAGACGGGGGCCCGCACCTCCGGACCCCTCATGGGGATCTGGTTCGACTGGGAGCACGGCTCGCTCTGGGGTGGGGTGAGCCACCACGGCGAGGACCACGGGATCGCCTGGTAGGGCGGAATCCGGGGCCTGGGGCGGGACGCCGGGCCCCGGATCCCCTCCGATCCGGGGCAGAATCAGAAGGGAAACAGCAGCGGCACCAGGATCACGGTGATCACCAGGATCACGGCCTGGAGAAGCACGCCCACCTTGAAGAAGTCCCCGAAGCGGTAGCCGCCGGGACCCAGGACCAGGGTGTTCACCGGCGAGGCCACCGGGGTGGCGAAGGCGGTGGAGGCAGCCACGGCCAGCGTCATGAGGAAGGGCTCAGGGCGGGCTCCGATCCCCAGCGCGAGGGACGAGGCAATGGGCGCCAGGAGCACGGCCGTGGCCGTGTTCGAGATCACCTGGCTCAGCGCCGAGGTGAGGACGAAGATGGCGGCCAGGAGGAGGAGGGGACCGGCTCCCTCCATGACCCCCGACAGAACCTCCACGAGCCAGGCCATCCCGCCGGTCTTGTCCAGCGCCGTGGCCATGGGGAGAATGCCGGCAATGAGCACCACGCTCTCCCAGTTCACCGACCGGTAGGCATCCTCCACGGTGACGCACCCGGTGATTACCATGGCCACCGCCGCCAGGAGTACCGCCGTCACCGCCGGCACCACGCCCAGGGTCAGGAGCGCCATCATTCCCAGCATGATGGCGACCGCCACCGGGGCCCGCTTCAGGGGCGCCAGGGCATCCGGCATCTCCCGCGGCGCCATGGCCACGATGAAGTCGCGGCGCTCGCGCTCCAGGAGGCGGATCTTCTCCCACGGGCCCTTGACCAGGAGGGTGTCGCCGAAGCGGAGGGGCACGTCGCGGATGTCTCCCGGGATCAGGTTCCCGAGTCGCTTGATCCCCACCACGCCCAGCTGGTAGCGGTCGCGGAACCGGATCTCCTTCAGGGTCCGCCCCAGGAGCCGCGCGCGGGGGGCGAGCAGGATCTCGGCCATCCCGGTCTCGGGTGCGGTGGGGTCCCCCTCCACGCCCTCGTCCATAAGGCGGACCCCCAGCCGGGCCACCATGCGGTGGATCCCGTCGGGACTCCCCTGGAGGACCAGCACCTGGCCGGCGGCGAGGGTCGTGGTGGCCAGAGCCGGGACCACGACGCCTTCGTCCGCTCCCCCGGCACCGCTCCGCTTGGGAAGCGTGGGCACCCGCCGGGGGCGGCGCTTCCGTTCTTCCTGGGGGCCCTCCAGGATCTCGGTGACGGTTACGCCGAACCGGGCCGGGAGCTCCGCATCCCCGAGCGTGCTCCCTACCAGGGCAGAACCCGGGTCGATGCGCACCCGGAACAGGGTGAGGGCCAGCTCCCAGTCGTCGGCCAGGTCCGAAAGCGTGGGGGCATCGGCGCTGGCCGCCGGGCGGGAGGGGCTCGGGCGATCCGGGAGGAAACGGCGGCCCACGAGGGCCATGAAGGCCACGCCGGCCACCACCATGGCGAGTCCCACCGGCGTGAAGGCGAACATCCCGAAGCCCTCGCGCCCAAGCGACTCCAGGTGCTGGCTCACCACGATGTTCGGCGCCGTGCCGATGAGGGTGAGCATCCCTCCCAGGAGCGAGGCCACGGAGAGGGGAATGAGGAGCTTGGAGGGCGAGATGTCGCGGGCCCATGCGAGCCCCATGACCACGGGAAGCATGACCGCCACCGTTCCGGTGGAACTCATGACCCCCGAAAGAAGCGCCACGAGGATCATGATGACCACGATGAGGCGGACCTCGCTGTCGCCGGCGAGCTTTGCCGGGAGCCGCCCCATGGCCCGCGCCACCCCGGTCTGGAAGAGGCCGTCGCCAACCACGAAGAGTGCCGCGATCATCAGCACGACGGGATCGGCGAAGCCGGCCAGGGCCTCCTCCGCCGTCAGGATCCCGGTCAGGGTAAGGGCCAGCAGCGCCAGGATGGCCACCACGTCCAGCCGGAGGCGCTCGCTGACGAAGAGCAGGATCGTGACGGCGAGGATGCCGAAGACGAGAAGTGCGCTTGAGGTCATGGTAGAGTGTGGGGGGGCGGGCGATGGGGTTCAAGAGGCCGGGGGGGCATGTTCCGGGTCGGGGGGCCGCCATCGGAGTCCGGATGCCCGCGCCCCAGGCCCGGAGGCGTTCACCCGAAGGACCAGAAAAGGAGAGGCCGAACGACCATGCGTCGACGGATCGCGATCGTGGGGCTGGCCGTCCTGGCCGCCGTGGTTCTGGCGTTCAGCCACGAGGCCCTGTCGCCGGAGGCGGTCCGGGACTTCGTTACCGACTTCGGAGTGCTGGCGCCCGTGGTCTTTGCCGGGATCTACCTGGTGGGCGTCTTCGTGCCCTTCGGCACCACGGTGCTCACGGTGTCGGCGGGGCTCGCCTTCGGACCCTTACGGGGGGGGCTCCTCACCTTCGGTATCACGATCTTCGCCTCCCTCCTTCCCTTCGCTGTGGCCCGGCGCCTCGGCCAGGCCTGGGTCGAGGCCAGGGTCGGGGGGACCCGGGTGGAGAAGTGGGCCGACCTCATCAACCGGAATGCCTTCCTGGTCTTTCTCTACCTCCGCCTGCTCCCCACGCTTCCGTACGAAGTGCAGAACTACATCGCGGGGATCACCCGGATCCGCCCTCTCCAGTTCGTTCTGGCCACCGTTCTCGGCATCGGGCCCATCATCTTCATCCTGGCCTTCCTGGGCGACAGCCTCACCACGCCGGGATCCCCGGGGTTCTGGCTGGCCGTCGTACTCTACCTCGGGGCGCTCCTCGCGCCGGTGGTGGGAGGATGGACGCTGAAGAAGATGGGAAAGACCTCGCTTCTGCAGCGCATTTCGGGGGGCGAAGAAACGGACAGAGACAACCGGACGCCGCCTTGACGCGGTCGCAGCAGATCCCTCTATTGGCTCGGCTTGGCTCCGGGGTGGCCGCACCCGCCCCGGGGTCGTCGTTCGCACCCTGGAAGGGAGCAGCAAGCTGATGGCAATGGGATCCGGATCGGGGGGAACCCCGGCGCGCGAGCTTTTCGGAAGCAAGTGGGGGTTCGTCCTTGCGGCGGTGGGAAGCGCCGTGGGCCTCGGCAACATGTGGCGCTTCTCCTACGTGGCGGCCGAGGGAGGAGGCGCGGCCTTCGTCCTCCTCTACATCATCATGGTGATCCTCCTGGGCATCCCCCTGATGCTCTCGGAGCTCGTGGTGGGTCGGAAGACGCACCTGTCGCCCATCGGGGCCCTCCGGGAGCTGGGCGGCCGAGGGTGGTCCTACCTGGGGATGCTCTTCGTCCTCGTAGGCTTCCTGATCCTCTCGTACTACTCGGTGATCGCCGGGTGGACCATGCGGTTTGCGGTGGAGTCGGCCATGACCGGCTTCCCCGGCGATCCGGGGGACCACTTCAGCGAGATCGCCGCCGGCCCTGCGGCCATTGGCTGGCACCTGTTCTTCATGGCGCTCACCATCGGCATCGTGATGATCGGGGTGCAGAAGGGGATCGAGCGGGCCGCCATGCTCCTCATGCCCACGCTCTTTCTCATCGTGGTGGGACTCGCCTTCTGGGCGGCGACGCTGGACGGTTCGGGGGCGGGGTACGCCTACTACCTGACCCCGCAGCTCTCCGAGCTCATGAACCCCGACGTGATCCGGTCGGCGGCGAGCCAGGCCTTCTTCTCCCTTTCGCTGGGGATGGGGGCCATGCTCACCTTTGCCTCGTACCTGGCCAAGGACGAGGACCTGAACGAGCAGGCGGTGACCATTTCGTTCGCCGACTTCGCCGTGGCCTTCACGGCCGGTCTCGTGGTCTTTCCGGTCATTTTCGCCCTGGGGCTGCAGGACTCGGTGGGCGAGAGCACGGTGGGGGCCCTCTTCATTGCCCTCCCCGGGGCCTTCGAGGCCATGGGGGGCGCAGGGCGCGTCGTGGGGGTCCTCTTCTTCGTGGCGCTGGCCGTGGGGGCCATCACCTCCGCCATCTCGCTCCTGGAGGTGGTGACCTCCTCCATCATCGATGAGTTCGGGCTGTCGCGGCGAAGGGCCGCCGTCAGCATGGGCATCCTCATCGCTCTCCTCGGCCTGGCATCGGCGTGGAGCACCGACATCCTGGGGCTCGTGGACCAGATTGCCGGTGAACTCCTCCTGGCGGTGGGCGCCCTGCTGATGTCCATCTTCGTGGGGTGGAAGATGAAGGATCCGGGGGCCGAGATGCTCCGGGGTGCGGGGCCGCGCTTTGCCGGCGCCGTTCCCTACGTCGTGCTCCTGGTGAAGTGGCTCCTTCCCCCGGTGATCGCCGTGGTGGTCTGGTTCCAGTTCTGGGCCACCCTGGCCGTGGTGCGGGGCTTCTTCGGCGGGGGGTGACGCCGGGGGGCCGGATATCGGGGGGCCGGATGTCGAGGGGCCGGATGTCGAGGTCCCCGGCGGGCATGGAGGCGCCCCGGAGGCGAGGTGATTCTTGCGGACACGAGAGGGTTCATCCCATCCACTCCGCCGGAGGGTATCGCCATGCCGTCTGTTCTGCCTGCCGCCCTGCTTCCTGCCCCGGTTCCGGTTCCTGACCTGCTTCCTGGCCCGCCTGGCACCGCGTCCCGCCCGCGGCGTCTTCTTCCCCCGCTCCTCTTTCTCCTCCTCGCAGGCGCGGGGCTCGCACTCCCTGCGACCCTTGTGGGCGCGTCGGTGGGCGCTTCTGCAGGCGCTGCCACGGGGACGCCGGGAGCGGAGATGGTGCAGACGCTGGACGACGACCTCGCCTGCCGGAACCTGGGGATCCGATTCGAGATGGACGGCTGGGTGATCCGGGGGATCTGCACCTATCGGTACTGCCAGCTGCTGGATGACCAGGGAGATCCGGTGACCCTGGGCGGCATCCCGCTGGCCTGGATCGAGGCCGAGTGCGGCCCGCTGGGCGGCACCGAGATGGACGACGCCCCCGCCGGATTCCACTGATCCCGGCGGGGGCGTCGTTTTTCCTCTGCAGCAGGCGGCGCCCGGATCGGGGCGCCGCCTGCTGCGGATCAGCGACCCGAGAAGGCGGGCACCTCGCACACACCGGTTCCCTCGGTGCATCCCGGGGCCGAGAGCGTACGCCAGAAGAGCTCGTAGATCCGACGGTACTGGTCCACCCAGGAAACGGGCTCCACCATGCCGTGGTTCTCGGTGGGGTAGACGGCCAGTTCCCAGTTTTCCTTCCCCAGCTCGATGAGCCGCTGGGTCAGCCGCACGATGTCCGAGAAGTGGACGTTCGTGTCGTACATGGGGTGGCCCATGAGGAGATGCCCCTTGAGTCCTTCGGCAAAGTAGATGGGCGAGGACTGGATGTATGCCTCCGGATCGTCCTGTGGGCGGTTCAGGATGTTGGAGGTGTACCCCTCGTTGTAATGGGCCCAGTCGGTGACGGACCGAAGCGCCCCCCCGGCATGGAAGACGTCGGGTTCGGTGAAGAGGGCCATGAGGGTGATGAAGCCGCCGTAGGATCCGCCGTAGATTCCGATCCGGCCGCGGTCCACGCCTTCGTTTCGCACCAGCCAGTCCACGCCGTCCACATGGTCGGACAGGTCCTTCCCTCCCATCCACCGGTAGATCCCGGTCCGCCAGTCCCGCCCGTACCCGGCCGAGGCCCGGTAGTCGATGTCGAGGACGGTGAAGCCCTGGGCCACCAGGTAATGGTGGAACATCCACTCCCGGTAGTAGCTCGACCACCAGTCGTGGACGTTCTGCAGGTAGCCGGCACCGTGCACGAAGAGGACGGCCGCGCCGTTGGCCTCGACCCCCATGTCGGCAGGCCGGTAGATGCGCGCCGGGACCATGGCGCCGTCCTGGGCCGGGAACCGGATGATCTCGGCCTCCATCCACGGGAAGGCCAGGAAGTCGCCGGAGGGCGAGGTGGTCACCCGAGCCATCTGGGCGCCGGCCCGGGCATCGGCCAGAAAGAGCTCGTCGGGCCGGGTCTGGGTGGAGTGCACGATGGCCATGCGCCGTCCGTCGGGGCTCAGCGAGCCGACGAAGCGTCCGGTGCCCGAGGTGAGGCGGGTGCGGTTCGACCCGTCGAAGGCCATGCTGTACATGTGCTGCTCGAAGGGGCTGCCTTCGCTGGTTCGGAGGATGAAGCGGTCGTTCTGCTCCGGGATCTGGACCGAGTGGACCTCCCACTCCCCGGAGGTGAGCTGGCGAAGCCCCGAGCCGTCGGCGTTGGCCGTGTAGAGATGGGCGAAGCGGTCGGCCTCGCTCACCCAGTAGACCTGGTCCTGCCCCGGGAGCCACCCGGCGCACTGGCCGCAGGGGCCTCCCACCCAGGCCGAATCCGCCACGTGCTGGAGGAGGCTCAGTTCGCCGCTGGCGGCCTCCACCGTCATGAGCCAGCGATGCTTGTTGTCGAGGGAGCCGGCGGAGACGAGTCCCCAGGTGCCGGCGTCGTTCCACCCGCGGAACTGGACGTTCTGCACCGCCACCTCACCGGCGGCCACCGCCTCGCGCTGCTCGGGGAGGAAGACGCCCCGAGGCTCGTGCACCCCGGCCCACTCCTTCACCGCCTCCGCCACGTCCAGCCAGGTGATGGAGTCGGATCCGATTCGGTGAATCCCCGCCCGGGAAGAGCCCACGGCATCCCCAACCTTGGTGCGGATCTCGTTCAGGCGCGTGTACCCGTCGTCGGTGATCCACTGCGGCACTCCCACCTGGCGGGTACCCGAGGCCGGCTGGGAGGCCTGGAGTCCCACCCAGGTGCCCTGGGGGTTCACGTTCAGCCCTCCGGGGCTCCCCATGCGGCCCGTGAAGACGGTCTGGATCTCGCCCCCCCTGCGCTGTTCCGCCAGCTCCCGCTGGGCCTCGGTCCGGGCCTGCTGGCGACGGATGTGCTCGAAGAGCTCGAGCTGCTGGTCGCGGAGGAAGGCGGCGAGGCCCTCCGGGTCACGCTCTTCCGGAGCCTGGCCGCTCCGGATGTCGGTGAGCTGGCGGACCGCCCCGTTGGCCAGGTCGAGGGCGTACACCTGATTCGACTGGGTGAAGAAGAGGGTCCGTCCGTCGGCGGAGAACCGGGGGTTGGCCTTGTTGTCCCGGGTGTCCGTGAGTCGGCGGACCTCCATGGAGCGGCGGTCCACCAGGTAGAGGTCCCCCCGCCAGGCCGTGGCCCGGTACCGGCGGTCGGGCGAGAGATCGCCCCCGGCAAAGGTGATGGCCAGCGAATCCGCCACCAGGGGGTCGCCAATGAGCTCCGGCTCGCCCCCGGCAGCGGCAACGCGGTAGAGCTCCTGCTGCGCATCCCAGTCATGACCGGCGGGGAGCCACCGGAAGTAGACATGGCGGGAGTCGTCGGTCCAGTTCACCGACGACGGGCTCTGGCCCACGTGGGTCGAGCCCTGCATGAAGTTGGCCAGGGAGAGCTCGAAGGCGTGACCCCGGGCCGCTTCCGGGACCCACGATGCCACGGGGGCATCCTGGGTTGCCTGGCCAGCCAGCGGGGGCGCGGCGGGGAAGGCCGCCACGGCCGCGAATGCGACGGCAAGGGGGAGAACAGACGGAAGCCGTGAAGGCATCGGGACTCCTGGTGGGGGTGGGACAACATGGATCCGGTCAAGATACGGACAAGCCTTCCTCGCGAAAGGTTGTGCCTCCCCGTCGGATCCCGGCCCTCAGTCCCCCAGGCAGATGCCCAGCTTGCGCGCGGTGAGGATTTCCTCCGAGTCCAGGGGCACCTTTTTCGTGCGTGCCACCGCGTCGGCCAGGGGGACGGCGCGCACCCCGCTGGCGTCCAGGGCCACCATGCATCCGAAGTCCCTGCGGGCGACGAGCTCTACCGCCGCCGCCCCGAACCGGAGGCTCAGGATCCGGTCGAAGGCGATGGGCTGCCCTCCCCGCTGCAGATGCCCCAGGACCAGCGAACGGGTCTCGAAATCCGTCTGATCCGCGATTTCCGTGGCCACCTGCTCCGCAAGTCCCCCGTAGCGCCGGGCGGCCCCCGGCTTCCCCTCCTCCACCAGCGTGACCTTGCCGTTGGAGGGGTAGGCTCCCTCGGCCACCACCACGATGGCGTAGGTCGGCCCCCGGCGCATCCTGGCCCGGAGGTGCTCCAGTACCGCATCCATGGAATAGGGGATCTCGGGGAGGAGGATCACGTCGGCTGCCCCGGCGAGCCCCGCGTAGAGGGCGATCCACCCCGCATCCCGACCCATGAGCTCCACCACCATGATGCGGGAGTGGGATGCGGCGGTGGAATGAAGCTTGTCGATGGCGTCGGAGGCCGTCTGCACCGCGGTATGAAAGCCGAAGGTGACGTCGGTGGCGGCAAGGTCGTTGTCGATGGTCTTGGGGACCCCGACGACCGGGAGCCCCCGCTCCGACAGCTCGGCGGCGATGTGCAGGGAGCCGTCCCCACCAATGGCCACCAGCGCATCCAGGTTGTGGCGCCGAAAGGCCTCGATGAGCTCGCCGGAGCGGTCGATGATCTCCACCGAGCCATCCGGGTTGTGACGGGGCCACCGCAGCGGGTTGCCGCGGTTCGTCGTTCCCAGGATCGTCCCCCCCCGGGCCGTGAGGCCCTGTACGGTCTCCACGCCCATGGGGACCAGTCCGTCGCCGTCCATGAGGCCCTCGTACCCCCGGCGGATTCCGACGACTTCCCACCCCCGGTTCAGCGCGGTGAGCACCACGGCACGGATGACGGCGTTGAGGCCCGGGGCATCGCCACCCCCGGTATTGACGGCCAGGCGGAAGGGGCGTGACGTGCTCGGATCCATGGTGGACTCCGGAAATGGGAATGGAAAGGATGCGCGGGCGGCGCGAGGGGCGGAAGGAAGGGAGGGGACGGACGAGCCGTCCCCGGAGCCAACCTACTCCCGGGCCCGGCGCGACGAAACGGCGGGGACACAGCGGAGTGAAAGGACGTTAGATTGCCAGATGGCCAGCCCAGGCCGAGCCAGGCCGCGCCACGAGGCCGTGCGGCCAGACCGTGCGGCCAGACCGTGCGGCCAGACCGTGCGGCCAGACCGTGCGGCCAGGCCGTGCGGCCAGACCGTGCGGCC
>SKNW01000051.1 GCA_007120305.1 Gemmatimonadota bacterium
GCCTGCTCCCCCGGCTCTCCCCTCCCCTCCCTTTCTCCCCTAGCTTTCAGGGATCAGGGAGAGCCCCCCGGCCACGAACGTCCCGGGACCGCAAGCGTCCCGTCTTCCACGGTGAAACCATGTCCGAATCGACCCCGCCCCGCTTCTGGTCCCGCCGCACCTTCGTGGCCCGCTCCCTGGCCGCCGGCGCCGCCGTCACGGCGGTGGGGCTGGGCGCAGGCCCCGGGTGCCGGGCCGGGACCGGTTCCGCCGCCCCCCGCCTTGCCTCCGATGGCCGGAACCTCCTCCCCATGGCGCCGGAGCTCCGTCCGCGGGATGCGCTCCTCCGCGCCGCTCCGGGGATGCGGGACCTGGGGCGCGGCGTACAGGCCCCTCTCCTCCTGGTCAACGACGCCCTTCCGTCGCCCCTCCTCCGCATCCAGCGGGGTGAGACCTTCAGCGCCCGGATGGAGAACGGGATCGAGGACCCCCTCATCCTCCACTGGCACGGGCTCACCGCACCGGAGGACATGGACGGTCACCCACGGTTTGCCGTTCCCACCGGGGCCCACTACGACTACCGCTTCGAGGTCAATGACCGGGCCGGGACCTACTGGTACCACTCCCACACCCACCACATGACGGGGCGGCACACCTACCGGGGGATCGCCGGGCTCCTCATCGTGGAAGATCCGGCAGAAGAGGCTTCCCTCGGCCTCCCCCCCCGGGAACGGGAGCTTCCCCTCGTCCTCCAGGACCGGCGCCTGGGCGAGGACGGGGTGCCGGTCTATGAGCCCATGGGTCCCTCCATGATGAACGGATTCATGGGGCCGGAGGCGCTGGCCAACGGGATCCTGGATGCCTTCACCCCGGTGGAGCCCGCCGTCTACCGTGCCCGGATCCTGAACGGCTCCAACGCCCGCATTTTCCGGCTGGGGCGAAGCGACGGGCGCCCCCTGGTCCTGATTGCCAACGACGGAGGGTTCCTGGACCGCCCCTACACGCTCCCCTACGTGGACGTGGCCCCGGCGGAGCGGGTGGAGCTGCTCCTGGATTTCCGGGAGGCGGCCGACGGGGAGCGGGTGATGCTCCAGTCCCTGGAGTTCGAGTTCCCGGGCGGCATGATGGCCGTGGCCTACCAGCAGGGTCGCCCCCTGGACCTCCTGGAGTTCCACGTTTCGGGCCGGACCTCCGACCCGGGAACGATCCCCACCTCGCTCCCGACCCTCCCCGAGCTCCCGGACCCGGCCCGCTCCGTGCGCGAACGCCGTTTCGAGTTCAACTCCCGGATGATGATGCACAACATCAACGGCGAAGAGTTCGAGATGGACCGGATCGACACCGAGGTTCCCTTCGGCGACACGGAGATCTGGACCTTCGTGAATGACGCCAACTACCCCCACCCGGTGCATCTCCACGCCACCCACTTCCGCGTGCTGGAGCGGATCGGGGGGCGAGCCGAGATCTACCCGTGGGAGACGGGGCGGAAGGACACGGTGCTGGTCCTCCCCGGCGAGCGGGTCCGGGTGGCAGTTCGCTTCACGGACGAGCGGGGCCTCTTCCTCCTCCACTGCCACAACCTGGAGCATGAGGACCACGGGATGATGCAGAACATCCTCGTGGTGTAGGCCCACCGGCCTCCGCGCAGGCTCAGCGGGTCACGAACTGCACGACAGCATGGAGCACCCCACCCGGTGCCGGGCCCACTCGGGGCGACGGGCGGCAAAGTGGGCGTACGCGGGATCCTCGTCGTAGGGCCGCCGCAGGGCGTCCAGGAGCTCGTGGATCCGGGAAGGATCTCCCTGCTCCGCCAGGTCAATGGCTTCCTGGGCCAGCCAGTTCCGGAGCACGAGCTTCGGGTTCACCTGGTGCATGGCCCTGCGCGTGAGTTCCGGGGTTTCGCCTGCAGAGGAGGCGGAGAGGATCCGGGCCTCCACGGCGCCGCGCCATCGGTCGAGCCACGTGGCGAGCTCGGGGGCCTGAGCCTCCCGCTTCGTCTCGTCGTAGAAGACCTCGTCCAGTTCGGCGGGTAGAACGCCGTGGGCGAGCCGGGCCACCCACGGGGTGTCACCCGAGACCCCCTGGCCCACCAGCTCCCCCAGGGCACGGTGGGTCAGGGTATAATCCATCTCGGCGCGGTAGAGGAGGCCGTGAAGGTCCCGGACCATCCCCTGGATCGCCTCGGATGCCGGCCCCCCGGCACCGCCCGCAACCCCGGCGCCATCCGCCGCCCCGTCACCGTACGGGGCCCAGGGGCCGCCCTCGCCCAGACCGAGCTTGGCTGCCGTCATGGCCAGGTAGCCCCGGTTGTAGCGATCCACGTAGGCGTTCAGCCCGGCCTCCAGCGGCTCCAGATCCGGGAACAGCCCGCGAAGCGCCTCGCCGAAGCGCACCAGGTTCCACTGGGCCACGGCGGGCTGGTGCCCGAACCGGTAGCGCCGCCCCTGGGCATCGGTGGTGTTAGGGGTCCAGTCCGGGTCGAAGTCCTCGAGCCAGCCGTAGGGGCCGTAGTCGATGGTGAGGCCCAGCACCGAGAGGTTGTCGGTGTTCATGACCCCGTGGACGAAGCCCACCCGCATCCAGTGGACCATGAGGTCCGCCGTCCGCTCGCAGACCTCGGCGAACCAGGCGGCGCGACGGGCGGCGGAGGCCTGGCTGCGGGCCGTCGCGGAGCCGCCCACCTCCGCATCCCCGAACTGCTCCACCAGGTGGGGAAAGTCCCGGTCGATGGTGAAGTCCACCAGCCGCTCCAGGAGCTCGTCCTCCTTGCGGGCCGCGAAGAGCTGGTAGTTCCCCAGGCGCAGGAAGGAGGGGGCCATGCGGCAGACAATGGCCCCCGGCTCCGGACGAGGGTTCCCGTCGTAGAGCATGTCGCGAATGACAGCCTCCCCGGTCCCCACCAGGGAGAGGGCCCGGGTGGTGGGCACCCCCAGGTGATGCATGGCCTCGGAGCAGAGAAATTCCCGAAGGGAGGAGCGAAGCACGGCGCGGCCGTCGGCGGTCCGGGAATAGGGCGTGGGCCCCGCCCCCTTGAGCTGGAGCTCCCAGCGCTCCCCGTCGGCATTCACGGCCTCCCCGAGCGAGATGGCCCGGCCATCGCCCAGCTGCCCGGCCCAGTGGCCGAACTGGTGACCGCCGTAGGCGGCCGCCCACGGCTGCATCCCCGGAAGGAGCTCGTTGCCCCCGAAGACCCGGGCGAAGCGGTCGGAAGCCACCGCCGCCTCGTCCAGCCCCAGGAGCGCCGCCGCCTCCCGGCTGTGGGCCAGGAGGCGGGGCGCGACCACCGGGGTCGGGGTGACCGGGCTCCAGGCGGCCCCGAACACCTGCCGCGGCTCGGGCGAGGTGTCGGGGTCCCCTGGAAGCTCGGTTACGAAACGGTTGTCGAATTCAAGGTGGTCCATGCCACCGGGCTACCCCTCGAGGATCTGGTCGATCCGGGCCAGCACGTCGGCCAGGTGGAGCCGGCTCGCCTCGTTGGCGCCGCTCGCCCGCTGCACCTCACCCCGAAGGGTTCGGAGCTGACCCCGCGCCTGGGGCGCGATGTCGGTGCGCATGGCCTCCTCGTCCTCCATGAGGAACTTCATCCGCTCCAGGTAGGCGCGCTGCAGGTTCCGGCGGTACGGATCGATGGCCGCCCCGCTCCCCAGCTCCCGCCAGACCGAGCGGCGGAGGTCGTTCATCATCTGGGGAAGCGAGTAGGCCTCGTTCCCCAGAAGCGCCTCCTGCTCGATGAGCCGCTTCATCCGCGCAACCTGGAGCAGGTTGTTCAGCGCTCCCACCTGGAGCTGGCGGATCTGGTCCGGCGTCCCCTCGTTCCGGATGCGGAAGATGATCTCGGGGTCGATCATCCACTCGGGGGTCGTGAAGACCTGGCGGTCCAGGTAGTCCACGGCCCGGGCCTGACGGTCACGGGCGATGACCGAGTAGGGGCGCTCGGGCTGACCCTGCGCCCGGCGGGTCCAGTCGACGCCGCCCACGTTCGCCATCACGTGCCCCACGTAGCGGCTCCACTGCCCCGCCACCTGCCCGTAGAGCTCGGCGAGCTGGGAGTAGTCCTCGCCCTCCTGGTAGGTCCACTCCCGGAGGTTCGTCATGATCCGCTTGAGGTTCTCCACCCCGTAGTCCGATGCCCGCATGGCGTCGTCGCCCAGGGCCTCGGTGAGCGACCCCGGGTCGGTCTGGGTCGGGTCCCCGAAGCGGTAGATGGGGTCATCGGCCCGCTCCAGGATCCAGGCGTTCAGCGTCGCCTTCTCGTCGTCGGGCGAGGTCACGCCGGGGAGCCACCGGTGACCCCACTCGATGGACCACTTGTCGTAACGACCCACCTGGGGATAGAGGCAGGTGTCGTCGCCGGGCTGCGCCACGTAGTTGAACCGAGCGTAGTCCATGATGGACGACGAGGTCCCGTTCTCGCAGACCCACCGCGTGCGGAGCGAGTCCACGGGGATCGACGAGTGACCCTTCATGTTGTGCGGGAGCCCGATGGTGTGCCCCACCTCGTGGGCGGACACGAAACGAATCAGCTCGCCCATGATGTCGTCATCGAACTCGACACCCCGCGCGTCGGGGTTCACGGCGGCGGTCTGCACGAAGAACCAGTTCCGGAGCAGGTTCATCACGTTGTGATGCCACTGGATGTGGGTCCCCAGGATCTCTCCGGAGCGGGGGTCGAAGAAACGGGGCCCAGAGGCGTTCTGGACGCCGGAGGCCAGGTAGCGGATGATGTTGATGCGGGCGTCGGCCGGATCCCAGTCCGGATCCTCCTCGGGTGTGGGCGGCATGCGTGCCACAATGGCGTTCGAGAAGCCGGCGGCCTCGTACGCCACCTGCCAGTCCTCTACGCCCTTGGCCAGCCAGTACCGCCACTTCTCCGGCGTGGCCGGATCGATGTAGAAGACGATGGGGTTCACCGGATCCACCAGCTCGCCCCGGAGGTAGGCCGCCGTGTCCGAGGGGACGAGGCGGAAGCGCTGGATGTAGCGCCGCTGCAGGAGACGCTGGGCGTCGGCACCGAAGTCGTTCAGCGCCGTGGAAAAATACCCGACACGTTCATCCCAGTACCGGGGAATCATGGGCTCCTCGGGGAGCACCATGAGCGAGTGACCGAACTCCACGGAAAGCGTCTCGCCGGCGGCGTTCGAGGGAGGGTTCCGGGCCTCGTAGGTCACGACGCGGCGCACCTCGATGTTCTCAGGAAAGCTCCGCATGGACTCGATGAAGGTCCGGCTTCCGTCCATGCGCTGGACCTGGTACTGGGTGCGGCGCTGCCGGGTGAGACCGATGATGGTGGCGTCCGAGGTGAAGAAGTCCGACACGTTGACCACCACGGTGCCCTGGCCGTCGGCGCTCCCCTCGGTCTCGATGGCCCATGAAGCCAGGACGGGCTCGAAGTTGGAGTTCCGGACCGCCTGGTAGATGGGAAGCTCCGGATCGGCCGTGTTGTCGAAGCTCACGTGGCGGAGAAGGATCCGGTCACCCCGACGCTCGAACCGGACCATCTCGGTGGTCTGCCGGTGGCCGCCGAAGCTCAGGCCGGAGGCGGTCTGGGTGATGCGGGTGATGAGGATCATGTCCCGACCCAGCATCGCCTCGGGGATTTCCCACAGCCAGCTTTCGCCTACCTGGTGCACGGTGAAGAGCCCGTCACGGGAGACGGCCGTATCCGGGACCACCTCGGCATAGGGTCGCATCCCGTTTCGTGCCTGGGCTGCGGGGCGGACGGCCGCTGCAGGCGCTCCGGCCTGCGCCGCCTGGGCCCCCGGTGCGGGTGTTGCTGCCTCGGACCCGCGGGTGGCGCAGGCCGGAAGGGCCAGGGCCAGACCAAGCGTGAAGAGCAGGGGCTTCATCGAACGAAGAGAGGGCATCGCATCAACCTCCGGGACGGAAAAGGGGCATCGATTCGGACAGGGACGCGCCTGGACGCGCCTGGACGCGCACGGTCGCAAGGGCTCGCATCGACCGGCACGGACTCCGGACTCGCCAGGGGAATTTCCCCCGGCGAAGGTCCACGCCGACGGATGTCGGTGAGGACCGTCGAGCAGGAGCAGAGTACGCGCCGGGACCCCGCTTTCACAAGGTCCGTGCAGCCGGGGGACTGGCACTTCCAGGATCGACGCATGTATGATAAAAGGTAAATCCCTCGCTGGGGAGGCATCGTGGGGAAGCCCACGCACCCCTCCGAAGAGGATCCACCCCTCGACACGACTCGACCCAGGAGGTCCCGCGATTTCCAGCCCACGCATGAACGAACAGATCCGCATCAGCCCCGTCCGCCTCATCGACGCCGAGGGGGAGCAGCTCGGTATCGTCGCCCTCGACGCCGCTCGTGAGCAGGCCGACGCCGCCGGCCTCGACCTGGTGGAGGTGGCCGCCGAGGCCCGCCCCCCGGTGGTCCGCATCATGGACTGGGGGCGAAAGCTCTACGAGGACCAGAAGCAGGCCCGGCAGGCCCGGAAGAACCAGCACCAGATGACGGTGAAGGAGGTCCAGCTCCGCCCACGCACCGACGACCACGACTTCGAGACCAAGCTCAAGCGGGCCCGCCGCTTCCTCAAGGGAGGCGACATGGTCCGCGTCGTGCTCCGCTACCGTGGCAGGGAGATGCGGCGCCCCGAAGTCGGCCTCGAGACCCTGGACCGGATGATCGAAGGCACGGGGGACCTCTCCAAGGTGGAGCAGCGCTCCAGCCGGATCGAGAACCGCCGGCTGACAGCGCTTCTCAGCCCGCAGGCAGGATGAACATCGCCCCCCGGGGCGAACATCACCCCGCGGGGCGGATGAGCCGCAGGCGCGCGACCCGCTGGATCCCCAGGTCATCGGAGTGGATGGCGTAGAGACGGTCCCCGACAAAGCGCAGGGGAGCCATGCCTTCAGGCGCCCGGACGTCGCCGAGGTACGTGCCGTCCACGGCGAAGACGTCCCACTGACGACTCCCGAACTGGCCGCTCTGGAGGGCCTCGAACGTGAGGTCGTCCAGTTCGCCGGCATCCACGCGCTGGACCCACAGGGTACCCTCGGGACCCGCCAGGACGGCGGCGAGCACGGGCCAGGTGGGGGCGAACTCCATGGCGGAGAGGAGCTGCTCCACGTCTTCGGGGGGAATGGGCTGTCCGCTCTCCTCGAATCTCCGCCGGAAGATGTCCCGCATGTCGGCCTGGTGGCGCTCCGTCACCGGCGTGGCCTCCACGGACCGGCGCACGATGGTGGTCCGCCCGGCATCCCCTGAGCCTGTCTCGCCAGCCGGACGCAGGGCGAGGGAATACTCGTTGTTGGTCCCCGTGACCACACGGCCGTCGGAGAGTACGGTCCAGACGGGTTCGGGAGAGAAGATCCGGAGCTGCGGCATGCCCCCCGCACCCATGGTGAACGTCTCGCCGGCGGGAACCTCCACCAGCGTCTCGCCCCCGGCAGAACCCGGATCAAGGCGGACGATGCGGTCCCCGGTGGCCGTGGCATCTCCCATCTCCGGAGCGCCCGGGATGGCCATGCGACGGAACTGGACCACGAGTTCGCGATCGGTGGTCCGGGTGAACAGAAGGGGGATGCCCGTGGTCTCGAGGGCAAGACGGGGCGAGTCCAGCGGGTCTCCGGACAGGGAGAAACGGGCGATCCGCATGTTCCCCAGGTCCGGCACGGCGACGCTCCCGTCGGCTTCCACGAAGATGCCGGTGGCCGGCGACAGGGCCTGCGAGAGCTCACCCGGGCCGCCCCCCACCCGCCCGAAGGCCTGAAGGAGGCTCCCGTCCGGAGCGAAGACCCGGATGCGGGCCCTCTGCTGATCCAGCGTCACGATCCGACCCTCCGCATCCGCATCCACCCCCACCAGCTGGCCGAACTGGAGCTCCGGGTCCCCCTCGGCCACGCCGATGCGCAGTTCCTCCTCCAGCGTCCAGGCTTCCTCGGCCGCCCAGGCTCCCGCCCCGGGGTTGAGGATGATCCGCACACCCGCCGAGTCCTGGACCACGGGTTCCATGCCTGGGCGATCATCGCTTCCTCCGCAGGCCGCCAGGGTCAGCAGGAGGGCGGCGGCAGACGTCGTCAGGGCAAGACGTTCAAGACGCATCGATCGCATGGTTCCAGATCCTTGGAGAAGACACGGGGAAGAGGCGCCTGGCGGGCTGGGAGCCCGCCTCGGGGAGCTCTGTGTGGGGCCGAAGTGGCGTCGAACACCCCGGCATCCAACGACCGCGGGGCCACCTCGTTCACAACCTACGAGGTGGCCCCGCGAATCCTTCAGGGGAAAGCCGGTGTCCGTCGACGTCCGGGATCTTCCCTCGTCTTCCACTCCCCCTCCGGCCCGGGTTCAGGCGGCCGCAGCCGTTCCTCCGAGGAAGGACATGATCAGCATGATCACGAACACCACGAGGAAGAGGTAGAAGAGGATCTTGGCGATGCCTGCCGCGGCGGTTGCTGCACCGCCAAAGCCGAAGGCTCCGGCAATGATGGCGACGACGAGGAAGATCAGGGCCCACATGAGCATGAGGGTACGTCCTATCCGGTCCTGGTATCGAAACGCCTCCGCGCCGGGAGACCGAGCACCCGGCACCGGATTTTCTCACCCCGACGCACCTGAATCGTTCCAGAATCACGATGTGAGCGGTTCGAACCGTCCGGTTTCACGGTTCTTCCGAACATCGTTCCACGGAAAGCAGCGGCCGTTCATGGCCACGTACACGCCGGGCGGCAGGACCTGGGCAAAGGAGAGGGCACTCCCGAGGTTGAAGAGCCCGTCGGAGGAGCCGAAGGCGTAGGGGATCATGGCCCCGGTGAGGACAATGGTCTTCCCGCTGCCCCCGGCGTCGGCGGCGTTCCGGAGGGCCTGGGCCAGGACGCGCGCCGTATCCACCATGGTGTCGGTTCCGTGGGTGATGACAATGCGTTCCTCCGGAACCTGGAGACAGTTCCGGGCAATGGTCTCCCGGTCGGCGTCGGTCATTTCCAGGGAATCCACCATCATCAGCGTGCGGAGCTCGAGGTCGAGCTGGCAGCGGCCGCGGCGGAGCATTTCCGGGAGATGGGTATCCCCGAAGTCCAGCCGGCCGTGGATCTCGTCGTATTCCTTGTCGAACGTGCCGCCGGTGATGAAGACGCGAAGGGTCATGGAAGGGTTCGGGATGGGGCCAGGGGAGATGCGGTGGGGCAGGACGTGGTCTGAAGAATGGCGACGCCGGAACCCGGACGGAAGCCGCCCCCGGACCTCCGGATGCCCATGGGTGGGCCAGGGGTGGCCTCCTTTCCCACCCGCTCACCACCGACGACGGACCCGGACCGAGGAGCTTGGGGTTCGACGAGGGCACCGGGATCGACATGCCCGTAGGACCCCGGCTGCACCTGGTTCCCCACCTGGGCCTCCTCTCCCATGACGCCGGCGGGGGAACGACGGCCACCTACCTGAACTTCGGGCCTGGGATCCACGACCATTTCAACGGATTCAACGGATGCGCCCTCGCCACTGGGGGTCGATCGAGACCGGGACCACAGCCGCCACTGGCTTCAGCTGTCCGTGCACTCCGCCCCACGCGGGCTGGAGCCGCTCCTGGTCGATGCCCTCCGGCGTGCAGGCGCCCGGGAGGTCGGGACCATCCCCGGACCGGTACCGGGACCGGTCCCTGGACGAGGGGCAGGACCTGGTCCAGGGCGGGGACCGACCCCATGCGTCCGGGCCACCTTCCTCTTCCTCGGAGCCCCCCCGACCCCATGGGACACGAAACGCGTGGAGGCCGTGGTGGCGGGCGCGCTCCCGGGCATCCCGCTTGACCCACGCTGGGAGCCCTTCGATGGCGAGGCGTGGCTCGAGGCCCGGTGCACGACCTCGTTCCCCCTGGGCGAGGCGGGTGTCCTGCAGATCCTCCCTGGCGTGGCCTTTGGAGATGGGGCGCACCCCACGACGCGGCGCTGCCTGGCGGAGCTGGGGGAGAGGGTAACCCCGGGAGCGCGGATCGCCGACGTGGGCGCAGGCTCCGGGATCCTTGGACTCGCCGCCGCCTTCCTGGGAGCGGAACAGGTCCTGGCGGTTGAAATGGACCCGGCTGGATGCCTCGAGGTGGAGGCCAACGCCCGACGGAACGCCCTTCAGGACCGGGTGCGGGCCGTCCGCATGGAGCTCAAGCCCGGAGCTTCGAGTCCCCTGGCCGAGGGACCGCGGGGCGAGGACGGGATCACGGGAAGATGGGACGGGATCGCCGCCAACCTGGAGGCCGGCATCCTCCTCCCCCTCCTTCCGGACCTGGTCGCTCCGCTGGCGACGGGAGGGTGGCTCCTCGTGTCCGGGCTCCTGGCCTCGGAGCAGGAAGCCAGCGTGGGCGCGGCCGAGGCGCATGGACTCCGCCTCGACCGCGCCCACGTGGACGACGGCTGGTGTACGCTGGTCTTCGTGCGCTGACCCACCGCCGGGAGGCGGCGCGCCAGGCAGGTCAGAGCCCTGGGGTCAGAAGGTCCCGTCCACCACGCCTCCCCGGGTCGAGAGCACCCGGAAGGTCCCGCCGGGCCGCGTCCCCGCGGGGAGGGTGAAGGTGAAGACGGCCTCCTTCGTTTCGCCCCCCTCCAGGTGTCCGAGCTCGAACCGCTGCACCCCGGAACGCCCCTCCACCCGGAGCTCCACCCAGTCGGGGCGAACGATCTTCACCAGGCGGGCCTGGCGCAGCGAGGTGGGAAGCCGCCCCTCATTGGTCACGGGGATGCGGATCTCCCACTCGGTCTCGTCGTCACCCGCCGTGCCCACCTGGCGGATGCGAGCCTCCCCGGCGCCCAGCTCCGGCAGGCTCTGCGCCATGTAGAGGTTGAAGAGGGCCTGGTTTCCCGCCCAGGTCCCCAGCACCTCGGGGGGGCCGTTCTGCTGGAAGAACTTGGGGTCGAAGCCCCCGACCTCCACCTCGCCCAGCACCGGGTGCTGCGCCGGCGTCCAGTTCTGGAAGGGCCGCCCACCCGCCACCGAGTCGATCCAGATGAGGCGATCGAAGTCGTCCTGCACCCCGTCGCCGTTCAGGTCGCCCACGGCGCCGCCGTCCCAGAGCTCGTCTCCGTACCAGATGGAGCCGTAGTAGAAGTACCCGAAGTCCGGACCGTGCCCGAAGAGGGGATTCCCGGTCTCCCGGGCGCCGCGGGTAGCGTAGTCGAAGTAGACGTCCCCAGCCCAGGGGTAGTCGGTGATCGTCATCCCCACCGAGTCGAAGTGCAGGTAATGGGCCAGGTCCTCGGGGTACATGCTCTCCTCGCCCCTCGAGGTGGAGGGGGGGCGAAGATGCATGGGCACCCGGGTGTCCATGGAGTTCACGACACCCACGTTCGGGTTCTCGAGGAGGAAGAGGACCACGTTCATGGTCTCGGGCTCGGAGAGGGGGTGAGCGCCGGCGCCGCCCTGGGTCCACCCCCGCCCGGTGAACTCCCGACCGGGCATGGGCCGCCAGTTCATGGGATAGTTCCGGTGGAGGTCGAGCCCGCCGATCCCGTCCTCACCGGAGCGGCCGTCGCCGTCGTGATCGATCCCTTCCCGGGCCATGGACCACTCGCCCTGGCCGGATTCGACGCGCTGCATCAGGCGCCCCGACGGATCGTCGGGGTGGACGATCCAGTCCCCGTTCGGATCCCGCCAGCGCATCTGCCGGACCACGCCGTCGCCGTCCAGGTCGCGGAGGGGATCCTCGTCGAAGAGGCCGTCGCCGTCCTGGTCCACCGGACGCACCGAGCTCCGGTTGGTCTGGGCGGTGTGGAGGTAGAGGTTCGAGCCGTCGGGGTTGTTCTGGGGCCGGAGGTAGATGGCGGCCCGGTCCAGAAGGCGCGTGATCTCGGGGTCGCTTCCGTACCCTTCCACCAGGTGCTGCATGAGCCAGAGGACCGACTCGGACGAGGTGATCTCGCCCGAGTGGCGCCCGCCCTCGAAGAAGGCCGCGGGCTTGTCCGTGGCCGGGCCCGTGGCGGTGTTGGTCAGCGTGGCCTGCAGGATCGGCCGCCCCTCGTAGCTGGTGCCCACCTGGTAGACCTCGACCAGGTCGGGGTGGCGCTCGGCCCACCGACGCATCCAGGTGTACATGACGTCGACGGTGTGGTAGCGATCCCAGGTCAGGACATTTCCGGCCTCGTATTCCACCTCGGGGTGGCGCACCCGGGGAAAGTGGCTCGGACCATGGCGTCCGTCGGGCACGAGGACATAGGTGTCGGGGTCGCGCTCCGACTCGGCCGGCATGGTGGCCGGAGGATGCACCGGCGGCGTGGTCTGGGCCGCGAGCGGGGCCGGAGCGGGAAGGAGGGCTACGGCGACCAGCAGGGCACCGGCCAGAAGAAGGGGCGCGGCCGAGGAAGGCTGCAGATTGGAACTGGGCATGGCATCGAGGTGGTTCGGGGAGGGAACGTAAGGACCGGGCAACGATAGGCCCCCGGAGGCGCCCTGTCCAAAAGGCGCCCCGGGTACCGCTCGACGGATCGGGGTCAGGGCTGGTAGCGCGCCATGAAGCGACGGTCGATGAGATCCTTGAGCCACCAGGCCCAGCGGGCGTGGGCGACGATGCCTTTCCAGCGCAGGAGGGCCCGCCCGTCGGCGGTGTTCATGAGCGAGAGGAAGGACCGCTGGGGATCGTAGCTCGCCGGCGCCTCGTCGGTGAGAACGTTTCGCGCCAGCACCGGGGACTGACGCACGGCGTACACCCCGGCGCGTGGCATCCAGGGGGCACCCTCGAG
Source organism: Gemmatimonadota bacterium (assembly GCA_007120305.1). Classification (GTDB taxonomy): domain Bacteria; phylum Gemmatimonadota; class Gemmatimonadetes; order Longimicrobiales; family Gaopeijiaceae; genus SKNW01. The sequence continues at coordinate 12,652 of SKNW01000051.1, forward strand.
GGCGATGCAGTCGCCGGCCCCCCAGGCAGGAGGCCGACGGCCCGGGGAACCGGCGACGGAGGGGTCGGCGACAGGAAAACCGGCGTCAGGGGGGGGGGCGGGCACGGCGGGTCCGGCAACGGCAGACCCGGCGACGGCCCGCAGTTCGGCATCCACGAGAAGGAAGCCGCGGGTCGACAGGGGGAGGTCGGAGGCGGCCAGAAGGGGAGGAGGTGCTGCGCCGGCGAGCCACACGGTGAGACGGGAGGCCAGCTCCTCGCCCTGGTCCAGGAGAAGGGCATCCGGCGTCACCCCGGTGGCCCTGGACTCAAGTCGGACGGCAATCCCGGTGCGATCCAGAATCCGGATGGCCCGGGCCCGGACGCGGGGGGAAAAGTCGGGGAGGATGCGGTCGCCGGCGTCGACAAGGGTGACCCGGGCCGATCGGCCGGCTTGCACGATGCGCCGGTGCACGGCAAGAGCCACCTCGAATCCGGCAGCACCCGCCCCCACCACCGCCACGGAAAGCGGATCCTTCGCGCGCCGCTCGAGAAGGAGGTCCAGCCGGTCCCGCAGGGCGACGGCGCGGCTCATGGGTCGCACGGTGGCGGCGTGGGCGGCCACGCCGGGGAGGTGGAGCCCCACCGGGGCGGAGCCGATGTCCAGCGAGACCCGATCGAAGGCCAGGGCCGGCCCGGTGTCGACGGTGACCTCGCGTCGCGCCAGGGAGAGGACGGTGGCCGTACCCCGATGGAATCGGGCGCTGGCGGCCCGGGCCAGCGCCGTCAGGTCGAAGGAGAGCTCGGACTCGGCGTACCTCCCCTCCAGGTAGCCGGGGACCATCCCCGAGTAGTGATGCCGGGGGTGGGGCGAGACAAGGACCAGCTCCGTCCCGGGAAGACGGCGTCCAGCCGCCACCTTGAGCAGGTGGACGTGGGCATGGCCGCCTCCGACCAGGACGATGCGCTTCATTCCAGCGGGTCCCCTCCTCAGCGCCGGGCGTCTGCGCCGCCTGCGCCGCCTGCACTCCCTGCGCCGCCTGGAGGTACACGCCCCTGGGCGGGGGGTTCGGCCAGGTTCCGAAGCTGCGCTGGAAGATGGCGCCACTGGTCCGCCGAGAGAATCTCCCGGACCTGGCGCATGGCGCCCTGGATCTCGGCGCGGCCGCGCTGAATCTCGGGCTGGAGTTCCCGGAAGAGCTCCAGTTGCCGCTCCGGGGGCACGCCGTCGAACCGGCGGCCCAGCTCCGCCCTCCGCTCGTTCAGGCTCCGGTCCAGCGTGGCCGAGACGCCCTGGATGGAGGCGATCTGGGCATCCGACATCCCCACGGGGTCCGCGAACTCCAGGACCACCGGGAGGGGGTTGGCCAGGGTGCGGTCCAGCGTACCCAGGATGTTGATCCCCCCGGCGCCGCCGAGGAGGCCCCGGATTCCTCCGGCGGGCGCTGCCCCTCCACCCGGCCCCGCGCGACCGCCACCGCCC
>SKNW01000094.1 GCA_007120305.1 Gemmatimonadota bacterium
GGACCCTCCACCGCGAGCCCCCGGGCGCGGAGGTGCTCCACCGCCGGCACCAGCACGCGGGCTTCCTCGTCGCCGAAAAGCCCCCCGTCGGAGGCATGGGGGTTCAGGGCACAGAGGGCGATGCGGGGCGTGGACATCCCCCACCCCGACCTCAGCGACTGCTCCAGAAGGGTGATCTGGCTCTCCACCCTTGCCTGTGTCAGGGCGTCGGGAACCTCGCGCAGGGGCAGGTGCGTCGTGATCAGGAGGATGCGAAGCGGCATCCCCACCCTGGAGGAGGTGGACGCCATGAGCATGCCCACATGCTCGGCCCCGGTGAGGGCCTGGAGAAACTCGGTTTGCCCCGGTACCCGGGTTCCGGCGGCATGAAGCGCCGGCTTGGAGACGGGTCCGGTGACCAGGGCATCCACCTCGCCCTCCAGGGCCAGGGCAACGCCCCGCCGGAGCGCCGCCACCGAAATCTGGCCTGCCGAGCGTTCGGTTCCATCAAAGCCCCCCGTCTCCTCCAGCATCCCCGCCTGATCGAGGGAAGCCTCGCGGGGAAAGGCACCCCCTCGGGCTCCCAGGAAAAGAAGTTCCACGGCGGGCTCTTCGGCGCGAAGACGGGCTCCGGCCTCGATCATGACCTCGGGACCGATGCCCCGGGGGTCTCCCAGGGTTACCGCGAGTCTGAGGGGGGGCGACACCGGGCTCAGATGCGGATATCCACGTAGGTTCGGGCTCTCAACTCCTCCAGCATGCGGGTCTCCGCTTTTTCCTGCTGGAGGACCTGGCGGATCTGGGAGCGGAGGTCGTCCACGGTGTACTCGCCCTCCTCCCGAATCCGATCGACCCGGAAGACCGCCCATGCAGGCTGTCCCGCCCCTAGGGGGAACTCCACCGGCCCGACCACGTCGCCTTCGGAGGCACCCATGAGGTCCCGGCCCAGCGCCTCGGGAAGCTGACGAAGCTGGTCCATCGGCACCTCGACGGAGTCGGGGATCTGCTGCCCCCGCTGCCGCTCGGTGAACTCCCGGATGGGCGCGCCCGCCTGCAGGCGGGAACGGATCTCCTCTGCCCGGGTCCGGGCGGTGACGAGATCGCCTTCGGTGACCTCGGCTCCGATGAGGATGTGCCGGATCTTCCGCTCGGCGCCGCGCACCCGCTCCACCTGGATCAGGTGAGCCCCGAACTGGGTCTCGACGGGCCCGACGATGGCTCCCTCCCGCACGCCGAAGGCGGCGTCCTCGAATTCCCGGACCAGGCCGTCGCCCCTCCGGTACCATCCAAGATCTCCGCCCTGGATGCGGGAACCGGGGTCTGCCGAGAACTGGCGGGCCAGGGATTCGAAGTCCTCGCCCTCGCGGATCAGCCCGAGGAGGCGCTCGATCTCGGCGGTGGCCGCCGCCATGGTCGAATCGCCCGGCATGGGCTGAACGAAGACCTGGCGGAAGGTGATGGTGGCCGGCCGCCTCTGGAGGACGGCCCGCTGGCTCTCGAAGTAGGCATCCACCTCGGCGTCACTTACCGAGACCGGGCGGGCGTCCCGACGTCGAGCCTGGAGGAAGGACTGGATCAGAAGCTGGCGGCGGATCTCTTCCCGGAGCTGGGCCCGGTACTGGGTCAGGGAGAGGCCCTGTGATCGGTCCAGCTCCTCCCGGAGGGCGGTCTCGGATCCCCACCGTCGGATCTGTTCGTCCCACTCCCCCCGAAGCGTGGTCTCCACCCGCTCGTCGGACACCATGATCGTGGTGTCTCGCGCCGCCGCCTGGAGCAGAAGCTGCTCGTTCACCAGGCGGTCCAGGAAGCCCCTCCGAAGCACCTCCCGGGCCTCCGGGTCCGTCGGGATCTCCCGACCCTGGGCCGCCTCGCGGATGAACTGCTCCTCCAGGTCGGTCATGAAGATGACCGAGTCTCCCACCACGGCCACGATCCGGTCCACCCGCTGGTCCACCTGCCCGGAGGGGAGGCGGAGGTCCTGGGCTGACCCCGCGCCCGGTGTCACCAGGGGGAGGGCCACAAGAGCCGTGCTCGCCACCGCGGCGATCATGGGTGCGGGGATCCACCGGCGAAATGCCGAAATCCGGGGGTTCCGGGGGGAGCGAGGGCTCCCGGAGGACGGACGGGAGGAGGGGTGGAGGATCATGGGATGCGGCACTCCAGGCGTTCCGGGGTGCGGAGGCAAAGCGCCTTCGCAGGGTGGCGGGTAGTACTAACCCCACCGGGACAGGCGGTTCCTGCGGAGCCTCTCCCGGTGGGGCCGGGAATGATCGTCAGTCCGTCCCCCCTTCGTCACCTCCGCTCCCGCCAGCCTCCGGCGCATCTGGTTCCTCGCCCTCGGGGGATCCACCTTCGGCTCGGAGAGCCTCGACGCGGGTGGCGGTGCGCTCCACCCCGTCGTCGGAAATGGCGGCGCCGTAGCGAGCCCGGAGGGGGAGGGAGAGCCCCTGCAGGGGGAAGACGTCGGTCTCTCCGCGGATCACCAGTTCCAGTACCTCCCGGATCCTTCGGTCCACGGCCTGATTCAGCGTTTCGCCCTCGGCCGGCTCAAGGTCGGCGATACCGATGGACTCGGCGAACTGCCGGTACTGGGCCCGGATGCCCTCGGACACGCTGCGGCTCTCTTCTGCATCGGGCTCGATTCCCCTCCGCCGTGCCTCGGCCACCAGGAGTTCGCTCCGCACCAGGTTGTCGAGCAGCCCTTCGAGGTCTTCGTCCGATGCGGCAGCGATCTGCATCCGCAGGTTCGCCGGCTGGGTGGCCAGGAAGTCATGGAAGTCGGCAGCGGTGAACGCGCCTCCCTCGTAGCGCACGAGGGGACGGCGGGCAGCCCGACCGGTGAGGGGCGCCGCGCCAGCCTCCGCGACCTCGCGCATGATGCCCGCCACGCCCTCCTCGGTGCGAAGGTTGGCGGCACCCTCGATGTCGGCGACGAAGATGGACTCGGCCTGCATCACCCGCTCCTGCCGGAGCGAGGCGCGGAGTTCTTCCCGGATCTCGTCCAGCGAGGGGCTCCGGATGTCCTCTACCCGGATGATGTGGAGGCCAAACTGGGACTCCACGATGTCGCTGACCTGCCCCGGAGGCGTGGAGAAGGCGGCCTCCTCGAAGGGGGCCACCATGACGCCCCGCGGGAAGTAGTCCAGGTCACCTCCGCGCTGGGCGCTTCCCGGATCTCCGGACCATTCGGTGGCCAGGGCCGCGAAGTCCGCTCCGCCCACAGCGCGCTGCCGGAGGTCCTCGGCCAGCTCACGCACCGAGTCCCGCTGGGCCTGCGTGGCATCGGGTGGGAAGAGGAGCAGGATGTGCCGCGCCCGGACTTCCTCGCCGGGCCGCTCGCTCTCGAACAGGGACTCCAGCTCGGTGTCGGAGATCTCGATGTCCTCGTCGATCACCGCATCCCGGAGCTGGAGGACCATGGACTGGCTCTCCTGGGGCTCGAGGATGGCGGAGAGATCCAGGCTCTCCAGGTCGCCTTCGCGGTTCACCAGCAGGGCCAGGAGGGTGTAGTCCGTCCAGAACTCGGCCAGTGCCCGGACCACCTCCGGGTCGGCGGGAAGGGTCTCCACCGGGGCCAGCATGGTCGCCGCATCCTCGATGGAGAACCGGAGGTCGCCGGCAGCCGCCAGGTCGCCGGAGGAAAGGCGCGGACCGCTCCGGTCGCCGCAGGCGGCGGTGACCAGGAGGAGAAGGAGAAGGAAGGGGAGGGTCGCGTACGGTCGACGCATGCCAGGTGTCTCGTTCAAGGGTGGGGGAGATGCGGGCCGGAGAGGAAGCCCGGCGACCCGGCCGTCAGGCGGCCTGTTCGCGCGCATCGAGCCAGGCATCCAGGGCCCGGATCAGGGTTCGTGTGAGCGGTTCGGGTCCGGCCTGCCGGAGGGCGAGGGAGAGGGGGATCATTCGCTTCACCTCCACCTCGATCTGGCGGTTTCGGAAGGGGGCCTCGAGCGTGGCCATGCGCGGGGTGGCGGCGGGCCGGAACGTCAGCCGGCCTTCGCGCCCCCGCACGAGGATACGCTCGATTCCCAGGTGCTTGCCCTGCAGCCGAAGGACGTGCGCATCCAGCAGTCGCTCCACCTCTTCCGGCACCGGACCATAACGATCGGCCAACTCTTCGCGAAGCCCGTCCACCTCGGACCGATCCTCAAGTTTCGATAGCCGACGGTAAAGATGCAATTTCTGACTCGAATCGGAAACGTACGCATCCGGAAGGAACGCGGAGCCGGGAAGGGAGACCTCGGGTTCCGGATACTCCCGCTCCCCGGCTTCCCCTGCACGGATCCGGCGCACCGCGTCCTCCAGGAGCCGGAGGTAGGTGTCCATCCCCACGGCGTGGGCGAACCCCGACTGGTCGGCGCCCAGGAGGCTCCCGGCCCCGCGGAGCTCCAGGTCCCGGAGGGCCACCTGGTAGCCGCTTCCCAGCTCGGTGTGGTGCTCGAGGACCGTCAGGCGCTGCCGGGCTTCGTCGCTGATCCCGTCGGGGGTGACGAGGTAGCACCACGCCCGGCGGTCGGAGCGGCCCACCCGCCCCCGGATCTGGTAGAGCTGGGCCAGTCCGAACCGGTCGGCCCGGTCCACGATCAGGGTGTTGGCGTTCGGGACGTCAAGCCCGTTTTCCACGATGGAGGAGCAGACCAGGACGTCGATCTCGCCCTCGATGAAGTCCCGCATCACCACGTCGAGCTCGCGTCCCCCCATCTGGCCATGGGCCACGGCCACCCGGGCGTGGGGGACCAGGCGATGGACGCGCTGCGCGATGGTCTCGATGGTCTCGACCCGGTTATGGAGGAAGTAGACCTGCCCCCCGCGGTCCAGTTCCCGCCCAATGATCTCCGCCAGGAGCCCGTCGCTCCAGGGGATGCTCTCGGTGTGCACCTCCAGCCGGTCCCTGGGAGGGGTTCGGATCAGCGACAGGTTCCGGAGCCCGGCCAGCGAGAACTGGAGGGTCCGGGGGATGGGGGTGGCCGTGAGGGTGAGCACGTCCACCGAAGCCCGGAGCTTCTTCAGCTTCTCCTTGTGCTTCACCCCGAAGCGCTGCTCCTCGTCGATGATCAGGAGGCCCAGGTTCTGGAAGCGGATGTCCGCCGAGAGGAGCCGGTGGGTTCCGATGACGATGTCCACCTGGCCGCTCTGGAGGCCCGCCACGATCTCGGCGATCTCGCCCTGGCTCCGGAACCGGGAAAGCCCCCCCACCCGGACGGGGAAGTCGGCCAGGCGTTCCTCGAAGGTGCGGCGATGCTGTTCCACCAGAATCGTCGTGGGGGCCAGCACGGCCACCTGCTTTCCGTCCTGGACGGCCTTGAAGGCGGCCCGGATCGCCACCTCGGTCTTCCCGAACCCCACGTCGCCGCATACCAGGCGGTCCATGGGGCGCCTGGACTCCATGTCCCGCTTGACCTCGGCCGAGACCCGGGCCTGGTCCGGGGTGTCCTCGTAGAGGAACGAGGCTTCCATTTCCCGCTGCCACCGGGAGTCCGGGGCAAAGGCATGGCCCTCGGCCACCTCCCGCTCGGCGTAGAGGTCCACCAGCTCCCGGGTGAGCTTCTCGATGGCTTCCTCCGTCTTGCGCCGGAGGGTCTTCCACCGCTTCCCCCCGATCTGGTGAACCTGCGGAGGTTCGTCCGCGTCCACCTCGCCCACCCAGCGCTCCACCAGGTCCATGCGGTACACCGGGACCCGGAGGATCTCGCCGCCGGCGTATTCGATGGCCAGCACTTCCAGTTCCGTCCCTGCGACCTCGAGCTGCTCGAGTCCCCGGAACTGCCCGATCCCGTGCTCCATGTGGACCACGTAGTCCCCGGGGCTCAACTGGGCCAGTCCCTCCAGGGCCACGGCCCCCCGGAAGCTCCGTCCGCTTCGGACCCGCCGGCTACGGCGGAAGATCTCGTGGTCGGTGAGGACATTGAGGGGCGGGGTGGCTCCCGGGAGTCGGAATCCGGCCTCCACGGTCCCAACTCCTACCTGAACCCCGGGGATCGGGCGCCCCTGCTCGCTGAGGATCTCCTCCAGGCGTTCCACCTGGCCCTCGTTGTCGCAGAGGATCACGGTGACGTGGCCTCGGGCGGCCTCCTCCCGCAGAAAGTCGGAGAGGACGTTCAGACGACGCTCGATGACCGGAGGGGCGCCCGCTCCCAGGTTCAGGTCGCCGGGCCCGTCGCCCACGAACTCCAGCATCGGATGGCGCTGGATCTTGGGGACGGCCATCTCCACCGGAAGGAGGAGGGCTTCGGGGGCAGGGAGCCGCTCGCCCCCGTCCTCCCGGTCAAGGCGGATCTTCGCGGCCTGATCCCAGTTTCGCTGGAACGTCTCGGGCCAGGGGGTGGTGCAGAGGTTGACCAGGATGGCGTCGTCAGGGAGGACTTCCAGGAACGACCGGAGATCGCCGATGACGGCGCCCGCCGCCGCCTCCTCCGCCGATGATGACGGTCCGGCCGCGTCCACGGTGGAGCGGAAGGCGGCGGGAAGAAGATGGACCCTGGATGCGGTGCTGGTGGAGCGCTGGTCGGCCACCTGGAAGCGGCGGATGGACGTGATCTCGTCTCCCCAGAATTCCAGTCGCACCGGGTCCGAACCTCCCAGCGAGTAGACGTCGATGATCCCGCCCCGCACCGCGAACTGACCCACGCCCTCGACCAGGGGGACCCGCTCGTAGCCCATGGATTCCAGTTCCTCCACCAGGAGCTGGAACCCGATCTCGTCCCCTTCTTCGAGTTCGAGGCGGAGACGGGCCAGGCGGTCGGGGAGGGCCACCCGTTCCTGCAGACCTCGGGGGGTGGTCACGAACACCCGTGCGCTTCCGCTGAAGAGGGCTTCCACGGCCTCGACCCGGAGTCCCCCGATGCGGGGATCCGTCTCCTCGCCGTAGAAGCGGGCTTCCCCCTGGGGGAAGAGGAACGAAGCGCCCTCGCCCAGCAGGGCGACCAGGTCCGCCTCGGCCCGGGCCGCAGCCTCCGGGTTCTCCACCACCACGATGAGAATTCTTCCCTCGAGGGAGGGCTCGAGGGCGGCGACCAGGGCGGTGTCCGTGGATCCGTGGTTTCCGGTGATGCGGAGCCGTCGGCCGGGCGCGGGTGGGGTCCGGGTCAGGGCCTGGACGACGGGGGTGGTGCGGAGGGCTTCCACCACCCGATTCTGTCGGGGGGTCACGATGGGGACGACGTCTCGGGATCGGGGCGTGTTCGGGATCGCGGGCCTGCCGCGAGCCAACCTTCGGTACAGAGGATGACGAAGAGGAGCCACGCGAGGAAGGGGGTGGCATCCCGGCCTCGTCGCGCCGGCAGCACCGAAGCGGTCCACCCCCGGGGGGGCGAGCCCTCCGAAGCCACGGGATCCGGCGACACGGGCGTGGAGAGACGCGCGGGGGCCGTCATCGTTCCCTGGCCGACTCCGCCCCCGGGAGAGGGGAGAAGGAGCCGTTCCAGTACGGGGATCATGGCGGCCGAAACCGGCAGGTCGGTCCAGCCCGGGTCAAGGGGCGATGCCAGGATCCGGAGTGTGGGGGGGGGCGTCTCCAGGATCCATGGAGATCCGTCCAGGAGAAGGGCCATTGGCGGGGAGATCCCCCCGTCCCGGAATCCCAGCTCGTAGTGGCGTGTGACCTCGATCCCCCGCGCGGCGTCGGGGAGGCCGGGCACCCGGTTCACCTCCTGGAACCCCGCGCCTGGGCGCGGTGCTTCCAGCCAGATCGGTGGACCCGGTGACGCCGGAACCGGTGGGGCAAGCGAGACCAGGGGGGGAAGGGGGGCGAGCGAGGCCAGGGCGGCCACCACCCGGTTGACGCCGGCCACCAGGGTCGGATCGGTGGGAGGGAGGAGGAGGAGAACCTCATCGGTCACGAGGAGGGCGCTTCCAGCCGGAAGGCTCGGGATCCCGGCGAGGCGGGGATCGTCTCCCGGAGAGCTCGCATCGAGCCGGATCCTCCCCCCGGCCTCCAGGGTGGAAAGGGCGGTTCGGGTCCAGGCGCCTGGGTTCCCCAGGACCCGCACCCGTGGGGGCGGAAGCACCCGGAACTCCACCGGCACCCGGTCGTCCAGGCGCAGGGCGTCCGGGTCCAGCTCGAGCCAGCCGGAGAAGTCTCCGGGCTCCTGCGGGGGAAGAACCAGCACGGCCTCTCCGGCCGGGTCCGTGCGCGTGGCGGCGACCATCTCGCCCTCCACCACGAATCGGACGGCCACATCGGCGGCCGATACGCGGACCCGCAGCTGCACCGGGTCTCCCTCCCTCGGGGGAAGGCCTCCGTTCACCTCCACCTCGAGGATGCCCCGGTTCTCGGGGAAGGGGACGCCAGGATCCACCTCCACCACCTCGGGGAGAGCGTCGTCGCCGGCAGGGGCGCGAGGGTCCCTGGATCCATCGAAGCGCACCACCACCACCCGGCGGGGTCCGTCCGGCCGCAGGGCGAGGAGCGCCCGGGCCCGGTCGATGGCATCCTCCACCGGCGCCGGTTCCAGAATCGGCTCCAGCGCGCCGAGCCGGTCCATGGCCTCGGCCGGGGACACGGGAAGGCGGAGGGTCGGGCGAGGGAAGGGGTCCGAAGTGGCTTCGGAAACAGTCTCCAGGGCCGCCTCCGAGGCCGCCTCCGAGGCCGGAACGAGCCAGACCCGGTCCAGGGGTCCGAGCGATGCGAGAAGTTCCGAGGCCAGCTCCCGCTGCAGGTCCAGGATGCGCCGCCCCTCCACCACGGCTCCGGACCCGATGCCGTCGTCCACGACCAGGACCAGGTCCGCGGGGGGGAGATGCGCGGCGCCCACGGGGAGGAGCCACCGCGCCGCTGCGAAGACGGCCGCCACCACCGCCGCCACGCGAAGAGCCAGGAGAATCCGCTCCCGGACCCTGAGCCGTCGGTCGGAGGTGCGGGCCTCGGGGGGAAGGTAGCGGAGGGCCGGGAAGTCCTCCTGCCGGATCTCCTCCCGCCGCAGGAGATGGAGCGCCAGCGGAATTCCGACCAGGACCAGCGCCGCCAGGGCCGCGGGGAGGAGAAAGGTCATCGAATTTCCCCGTCTATCCGCGACCCCGGGCCCGCAGCAGCGTGCGCAGGGCCAGGGAGGGAGGGGCCGAGGTGTCCACCAGGTGGTGTTCCACGCCCGAGGGCAGGAGGACCGATTTCCAGCGTCGGAGCGACGCCTCCACGGAGGCCTCGTACGCGGACCGGGCGTCGGCCACCGAGATCCGGATCCGCGTGCCCGATTCCGGATCCCGGAGCAGGGTGCGGCCCTCTCCGGCCAGGTGCCGTTCCCCCGGGTCCATGAGATGCGCCACCACCACCTGGTGCCCGCGATGGGAAAGGTATCGAAGGGCCTGCTCCGCCGGCTCGGGATCGAGAAGGAGGTCCGAAACGAGGATCACGAGGCCCGGTCGCCGCAGCCGGAGGGCGGCCTCCCGCAGCGGCTCCCGGGCCTCCGTCCCTCCCCCGGGCTCCATCGTGCCCAGCTTCCGGAGAAGGCGGGTCTCCTGCGCAAGGCCACCCCGGGCGGGAAGCCAGGCATGCACCCGGTCATCGAAGCCCGCCAGCCCCACCCGGTCTCCCTGCCGGAGGAGAAGGAGTCCGAAGGCCGCGGCCAGCAGACGCCCGTACCAGAACTTGGTGGGAAGCTCCGACGGACGGGATGACCAGTCCATGGAGGCGCTGGCATCCAGGAGGATCACGGAGGAGAGGTGCGTGTCCTCGTGGAACTGCTTGACGAACCAGCGGTCGGATCGCCCAACCATCCGCCAGTCCACGAGCCGCAGGTCGTCTCCCGGTCGATAGGCCCGGAGCTCGGCGAACTCCGCGGAGATTCCCCGTCGGCGGGACGCGTGGAGCCCCAGGAGGGTCCCCTCCACCACCTTCCGGGCCGTGAACTCGAGGCCCCCCAGCAGGGCCAGCATCTCCGGTGCCAGGAGATCGGCGCGGCGGCGTGCGGCGGGTTCCGTGGTGGGGAAGGGGGGGCTTCCGGAGGGAGGGAGGGTCACGGGATCCCCAGCGCCACCTTGATGGAGAAGCTGGCCGGATCTCCCGTGGTGTACTGCCCCGAAAGGTTCAGGAGGAGGAGCTGGAGGCGAACACCTCCGCCCCAGGCGGTCTGGGTGCCCACGTCGGGGGAGAAGCGCACGGCGGTGCCGCCTGCCGGGCGTCCCGGGAGCGCCTCCGGGTTGTCCGCCACGTAGTCGACCCGGATCGAGCCCTGCCGGAGCCCTGCGGTTCCGTAGACCGTCAGCGGTCCGACGGCCCGGCCCGCCAGGAGCCAGCCCTCCAGGGTGGAGGCCTCGAAGAAGTCGTCCACGGAGAGGCTCTGGCTTCCGACGCCCACGGCCAGGTCCACCGGGGAATCCAGCCAGCTGGAGAGTTCGTGCTTGACGGCGAACCCCCGCCCGGAGAAGCCTCCCAAGTCGGGAGAGACTTCGAGACCGGGGAGGAATCGGAGCGTGAGCTCCGTCCCGAATCCGACGCCCACGCTCAGGTACAGGTTGGCCACGGGGATCAGGGCGAGGTCCAGCCCCGACGGGAGAGCCAGGCGGTAGCCGGCGGGATTCTCGCCGGCTTCGACGAGGGCGTTCCGGAAGGCCCCGGTGGGCTCCAGGATGATCCCCGGGCCTCGTCCCATGACCGACGGTGTGCGAAGGTCGCCGTCCACCGGCGCGTAGGGATTCTCGAAGCTGCGGGTGCCCGTGGAAGGATGCGACCAGGTGATGCGCTCGGGGAGGAAGGCATCGAAGGTGCGGGTGTCGTCGCCGCGAACCGCCCCCGCGACCCGGATCCCCAGGTCCACATGGAAGGCCGGAAGAGCCGTGGCTCGATCGAAGACGCCGGCCGTGAGGGCGAACACGAGGCCTCGCGCGGCCGGGGCAAAGTAGCGTTCGGCGTTTTCCGGTCCCACCTGCCGGATCTGGTCCAGGGCGGTCTGGGCGGCCAGCGGGGCGGGGGCCATGCCCCCCAGTGCCCCGAGGAGCGCCGGGGCGAGGACGGAGAGGACCGGGAGGATGGGAAGGGCGCGTGCTGGCATGGGCTTCCTGCCGGGTGAGGAGAGCGGCCGTGCACGACGGGGGCATCCCGCCGCTCCCCGGGGCGGCCGCGATCCTGCGCGATCCGGCGGGGGCCGGGCTGGAGCTGCGCAGTCCGGAGCGCGGTCCTGCGCGGTCCGGGGAGGAGCGACTCGGCCTCACGGTCTACTACGCTCCCACCCCAATCGTAGGAACAAACGGGTCCCTCGGCTACCCTCGCCGCCCGGCAGGGCCCCACGGGTCGAATTGATTCCACGTCCACGGCTCCGTTAGCTTGGGGGTCCTCGTCGAAGGTCCCTGAACCCCGCCCTGCCGTGCGCATCGAGAACATTCGCAACTTCTGCATCGTGGCTCACATCGACCACGGCAAGTCCACCCTGGCCGACCGCCTCCTCGAGGCCACGGGCACGCTGGACTCCCGGGCCATGCGCGACCAGGTGCTGGACTCCAACGAACTCGAGCGCGAGCGGGGCATCACCATCAAGCTCCACGCCGTGCGGATGGACTACACCGCCGCCGACGGGGAGACCTACCAGCTGAACCTCATCGACACGCCGGGGCACGTGGACTTCACCTACGAGGTCTCCCGCTCCCTGGCCGCCTGCGAAGGGGCCCTTCTCATCGTGGATGCGAGCCAGGGGATCCAGGCTCAGACCCTCTCGAATCTTTTCCTGGCCCTGGACGCAGGGCTGGAGATCATCCCGGTCCTGAACAAGATCGACCTCCCCGGGGCGGAGCCGGAGCGGCGGCGCGACGAGTTGGTGGAACTCCTGGGGGTGGATCCGGAGACGGTCCTCCTGGCCAGCGCCAAGGAAGGAAAGGGCGTGCCCGAGATCCTGGAGGCGGTGGTGAAGCACGTACCGCCGCCCGAAGGGAATCCCGACGCCCCGCTTCGGGCCCTCATCTTCGACTCCTACTACGACAAGTACCTGGGGGCGGTGCCTTCCATTCGCGTGGTGGACGGTGTCCTTCGGGCGGGGGTCGAGGTCGCCTTCGGGGCTCATGACGAGACCTACGAGGTCACTGAGGTGGGCTTTCAGCGGATCTCCCGGGTGCCCCAGAAGGTGCTGGGCCCCGGCGAAGTCGGCTACATGGTGGCCGCGGTCAAGGAGGTGGCGCACACGCGGGTCGGCGACACCATCCTCGACGCCGACAACCGCGCCACCGAGCTCCTGGACGGCTACCAGGAGGTCCGCCCCATGGTCTTTGCCGGCCTGTACCCCACGAGTTCCGACGACTACGAGGAACTGCGGGAGGCCCTGGACCGGCTCCGGCTGAACGACGCGGCCCTCCAGTACGAACCCGAGACCTCGGCGGCGCTGGGCTTTGGCTTCCGATGCGGGTTCCTTGGCCTCCTGCACATGGAAATCGTGCAGGAGCGGCTCGACCGTGAGCATGGGGTGGAGCTCATTACCACCGTGCCCAACGTGAAATACCAGGTCAAGCTCACCAATGGCGAGGAGCTCTGGGTCGAGACGCCCACGAAGCTCCCGGACCGGGGGCGGATCGCCTCGGTGTCCGAGCCCATGGTGAAGGCGCGGGTCATGTGTCCTTCGGAGTACATCGGGAACGTGCAGAAGCTGGCCCATGAGCGGCGGGGCATCTTCCTCGGGATGCAGTACCTGGACCCGCAGCGCGTCGAGCTCGAGTTCGAGCTCCCCCTGGCGGAGATCGTCCTGGACTTCTATGACCGGCTGAAGAGCGGGACGCGGGGGTATGCCTCGCTGGATTACGACTTCATCGAGTACCGGGCCGATCGGCTTGTGCGTCTGGACATTCTCCTGAACGGGGAGCCCGTGGATGCCTTCTCGGTGATCATCCACGAGGACAAGGCGGAGAACCATGGCCGCGAACTGACCCGCAAGCTCAAGGAGCTCATTCCGCGGCAGCAGTTCGAGGTGGCGCTCCAGGCCACCATCGGAGCCCGGATCGTGGCCCGGGAGAACGTGAAGGCGGTGCGAAAGAACGTGACCGCCAAGTGCTACGGAGGCGACATTACCCGGAAGCGCAAGCTCCTGGAGAAGCAGAAGGAAGGAAAGAAGCGGATGAAGCAGGTGGGCTCCGTGGAGATCCCGCAGGAGGCCTTCCTGGCGGTTCTCTCGCTGGGCGACTGAGCACCGTGTCGGACGGGCCCCGGACGCTGGGCGTGGTGGGGACGCTGGTCTGGGACACCATTCACCGGCGGGGGAGGCGGGAGCTTCCGGTGGAGGAGTGGGGGGGGGTCGGCTACGCGCTGGAGTCCCTGGCCGCGAGTCTTCCCGACGGCTGGCGGATTCGCCCCGTGCTCAAGGTAGGGCGGGACCTCTCGGAGGCGGCTTTCCATTACCTGCGGGAGATCCCCCGGGTGGAGGTGGAACCCGGGGTCATGGTGGTGCCTGAACCGAACAACCGGGTGGAGCTCACCTACCTGGACGGCGCAGAGGGGCCTTCGGGGGACCGCCGTCGGGAGCGGCTCTCGGGCGGGGTGCCGCCATGGCGATGGATGGAGCTGGCGCCCCGGATCCGCGGATGCGACGCCCTCTACGTGAATTTCATTTCGGGCTTCGAGATGGAGCTGGACACCGCCCGGGCCCTTCGGTCGGGGTATCCCGGACCCGTGTGGGCCGATCTCCACTCCCTCTTCCTCGGCCTCGGTCGGGCCGGCGACCGGATCCCGCGTCCCCTTCCGGACTGGGCCGAGTGGATCTCCTCCTTCGATGCCGTCCAGATGAACGACGATGAATTCACACTCCTGGGTCGCCTCCACGGGGACCCGTGGGCGCTGGCTTCGGCGGCGGTCGGGCGTGACCTTCGCCTGGTGGCCGTCACCCTGGGAGGCGAGGGGGCGGGGTACGTGGCCGCCCCGGCCTTCGATCCCGATCCCTTCACCTGGCCCGACCACCGGGGCGGATTCCCCGACCCGGGTCCGTCGCGGAGCGGCCGCATCCCCCTGGGAGGGACCCCGGTCCGCGGTGGGGATCCCATCGGGTGCGGAGACGTCTGGGGATCCACCGTCTTTGCCCGGCTCCTGGCCGGGGACACCCTGGACCTCGCCATGCAGGAGGGGAACCGGATGGCCGTGCGAAATGTCAGCCACCACGGCGCCCGCGGGCTCCGACACCACCTGGAGGGTCGGGTGGCGCCGGTCCGGA
>SKNW01000059.1 GCA_007120305.1 Gemmatimonadota bacterium
GCCAACCTCCGGGGCCGGAACGTGAACCGGGACTACCTGCGGCTGGAGAACCCCGAGACCCTGGCCTTCGTGTCGCGGGTGATCGCCACCTGGAGCCCCCACGTCATCGTGGACTCCCATGAACTGGTGGGTCCGCCGCGCATCTACGATTTCTACACCAGCTTTCCCCGGGACTTCCTGGGCCCGGGCCAGAACCATGCGCTCACCCGGGACGAGGTGGTGCCCGCCATCGTGGAGGCGCTGGCGACCGCGGGGTTTGACCACTTCCCCTACCACCGGGTCCCGGGCGGGCTGGTGAACGATCCCTCCCTTGGCGTCTCCGCGGGAACATACGGGGCCCGGGCCCTCTCCTCCTATGGCGGCGCCCAGGCGGCCGTGACCATCCTCTTCGAGAGCATGCGCCCCCGGGACGCCCGCCTCAACCTGGAGAGTCGGGCCCACCGGCACCACGTGGCCATGACGGCGGTGGCCCGGTACGTGGCGGAGCACGCGCCCCGGGTGGTGGCCACGGTTCGGGAAGAGCGGGAGGCGCTCGTGGCCCGCGGCGCCCGGTGGGACCTGGCGGATTCCATCGCCGTGCGCCTGGTGGAGGTGCCCAGCCGCGAGGAGGACTACCGCATCCAGTCCGGCGGGGAGGTGGTGGAGCTCCGGGTGCCCATCCTGGACAGCGCGGTGGTGGAGCTCGGACGGGTCCGCCCCGTGGCCTACCTCATCGCGCCGGAACGGGAAGAACTGGCCCGCCACCTGGCGCTCCACGGCCTCCAGGTGGACCGGCTCGAGCAGGCGGCGGTGGTGCCGGCCGAGAGCTTCGTGGTGGACTCGGTGGGCCGCGACTCGCAGCCCTACGAGGGGTACGTGGAACGCTCCTTCCGGACCACGCTCCAGGCCGGGGATCTTGCCGCACCGGCCGGCGCCTTCGTGGTCCGGGCGGATCAGCCGAACGCTCGCATCCTCTTCCACCTCATGGAGCCCGAGGATGTGAACTCCTTCGCGGCCATGGGCTGGCTCGCCACCCATGAGCGGCGGGGACAGACCCTTCCCTTCCACCGGCTCACGGCGCTCCCGAACGTGCCCATGGAACGGGTCACCCGGATCGATGCCCAGGGTGCGCCCCGGTGGCACGCCGCTACGCCGACGCCGGCGCCCATCCTCCCGGTGGACGTCTCGCTGGAGGCGCAGATGGCACGCCTCGGGGCCGACGGGCTCACCCCCCACGACGAGGTGGTGGGCTTCTTCCGCGCGCTCACGGCCGGTGCCGGCGCCACGGCGGGCGCGAACGCCGCCGGTAGCGGCGCCATCGACGCCTGGATGACCGAGATCGGCCGCTCCCGGCAGGGGCGCCCCCTCCACCTGGTGGGGCTCTCCCGCGGAGGGATCCGTACGCCATGGGAGGCGCATGCGTCGGGCAGGCCCATCGTCTTCATCGGGGCCCAGGTCCACGGCGACGAACCTGCCGGCAAGGAGGGACTCCTTCTCTTTGCCCGGGACCTGGTGCAGGGCCACCTGAGCGCCCTCCTGGACGACGTCATTTTCCTCTTCGTGCCCCAGCTGAACCCCGACGGGGCCGAGGCCGGCACCTGGGGGACCCGGAACAACGCGTCGGGCCACAACCTGAACCGCGACTACCTGCGCCTCGACAACCCCGAGAGCCGCGCCATCGTGGAGGAAGTCCTCGTGCCCTGGCGCCCCCACGTGGTGGTGGATGCCCACGAGCTGGGCGGCCCCCCCCGGGTCTACGACTTCTACACCTGGTTCCCCACGAACCCCCACGGGCCCCGCGCCACCGTCGACCTGGCCCGCGACCTCCTGGCACCGGCGGTGGTGGAGGCCCTGGAATCCGCCGGCCACAGCCACATCATCTACCACACCCCCGGCGGACTGACCCAGCTGGTGGAGAACCCGGAGGTGGGGATCCACGTGCCGGTCTACGGTCGCACCCTGAACGACTACGCCGCCTCCCAGGGGCTCGCCACCCTCCTCTTCGAGAGCCTTCGGGCCGGGGATGCGCGGGTGGACATCGCCGACCGGGCCGAGCGGCAGCGCCTCTCCATGGAGGCCCTGGCCCGTGCCGTGGCCTCGGACGCCTCGGGCGTGGTGGCTACCGCGGCCGAAGCCCGCCGGGAGATGGCGGAACGGGGCGGACACTGGGACGCCCTCGATCTCATCGCCCCCCTCCGGGAACCGGTGCCGACCCGGACGGTGACCTACGAGGTGGCGGAGCGGGTCGCCACCGACACCGGGTGGCGCTACACCGGGGGCACGGTGGTGGTGGAGACCCCCCTCTACGACAGCGCCCGGGTCACCCTGGCCCGGACACGCCCCGTCGCCTACCTGGTGGAGGCCCACCGGGGGGACCTGGTCCGGCAGCTCCTGGACCACGGTCTGCAGGTGGAGCAGGTGCTCCGGGAGGCGGAGTGGGCAGTGGAGAGCTTCCGGATCGACACGCTGGAACTCTCGGACGAGGTCTACGAGGGGTACGTTCCCCAGCGCTTCCGGACTACCCCCGAGGCCCGGACCCTGACCGTGCCGGCGGGGAGCTGGGTCGTGCGGGCCGGACAGCCCGGCGCCGCCCTCCTCTTCCATCTCATGGAGCCCGAGGACGAGAACTCCTTCGCCATCACCGGCGAGTTCCTCACCACCGCCCGCCCGGGCCGGCTCCTCCCGGTGCACCGGGTCCGAGCCCTTCCCCCAGTGCCCCTGCGTCGGGCCGTGGACGCGCTGCACCGGGGCGATCGAGAGCAGGAGTGACGGATGCGCTGGTTTGCGCGGCCGGATTCTGACACATTCCCAGGGGGTCGCCCAGGCATGCCGCAGGGGCATGCTCCGCACCCCATCGGCCCCTTCCCCTCGGCCCCTTCCCCGACCTGCGTGCATCGGACCAAGGTCTTCGAACGTGACGACTTCACCTGCGTCTACTGTGGCCGCAGTCCCCTCATCGACTCCGAGGTGGAATTGAGCGTGGACCACGTGCAACCCCGGATGCGCGGTGGGGACCACAGCCCCGGGAACCTCGTCACCGCCTGCACCCGGTGCAACACGGCAAAGGGCGGCAGGCCCGCCTGGGCCTACCTCGCCAGCCGGGAGGACGAGCGCATCCGCTTCCTGGCCCGCGCCACCTACGTCTGGCCCCGCCTGCGCGCCGCCATCGAGGAGGCAGCGGGAAGTCGACGCGAGCAGAACGAGAGCCCTCCCCCACCCGGCATCGAGGGAGACGACGGGTGAGCGCCGTGTGCGGGGTGCGACCTGACGGGGCGGTTTCCGAACCGTTACCAAGCCAAACCTTGTTCGACGCAGACCGTCCCCTTACCCTCCGAAGCTCCGGAGTCAGGGTTCCGGGTGCCGAACACAACCCGGCGCCGCGGAGCCGGTCCATCCTGACGAACTCTCCCGCGGAATCCAGCCTGGCCCGTGACCGCTGATCCTCCGTTCGTGAAGAAGGAGCCCCCCGCCCCGCTGCGGGTGCTCCTGGTCCTCGTCCTTCTCTACGGCTTCCTCGTAGGCGTCGGTCTCCTCGAAACGGGGATCGCCTCCCTCGGCGCCGGGTTCCAGACGGCCTTCATCGCCTCGGTGACGAACCCCATCTCGGGGCTCTTTGCCGGCATCCTGATGACGGTCCTCGTCCAGTCCTCGTCGGTCTCCACGGCGACGATCGTGGGACTGGTGGGAAGCGGCGCCCTCCCGGTGAACCTGGCCATCCCCATGATCATGGGGGCCAACATCGGGACCACGGTGACCAACACCCTGGCCTCCCTCGGGAGCATTCGACGGAGCGAGGAGTTCCAGCGCGGGTTCGCCGCCGCCACCGTGCACGACTTCTTCAACCTCCTGGCGGTGCTCATCATCCTCCCCCTGGAACTCCTGACCGGGTTCCTGGCGAAGTCGGCGACCTGGCTCACCGGCATCCTCCGGGATGCGGACTTCGAGACCACGGCCCCCGGGAGCAGCCCCATCCGGCAGGCGGTGAAGCTCCCCATCGACGCCCTTCGGGGCGTGTTCGAGCCCGGGGTCGTGACCGGGGTCATCTTCATCGTGCTGGGGCTCGCCCTCATCTTCCTGGCCCTGACCTTCATCACGAAGAACATGCGCCGCCTGGTAGCCGGTGGCGTCCAGAAGGCCATGAACCGCTTCATCGGCGGGGGGGGAGGCGTGTTCGGGATCCTGGTGGGGATCGGCGTCACCATCGCGGTGCAGTCCTCCTCCATTACCACCTCCATCCTGGTTCCACTCGTGGCCGCCGGGGTTCTCACGCTGCGAAGCGCCTACCCCATCACGGTGGGGGCGAACATCGGCACCACGGTGACGGCGCTCCTGGCCTCCCTGGCCGTGCTCCTCCCGGCGGGGCTGACCATCGCCCTGGTGCACACCCTCTTCAACATCACGGCCATGCTGATCATCTTCCCGTTGAAGCAGGTCCGAAACGTGCCTATCGTACTCGCGGAGCGGATGGCGGCGGTGGCCACGAAGAACCATTCGCTTGTGGCGGCCTACGTGCTGGGGCTCTTCGTGGTCATTCCCCTGCTTGGTATCTTTCTGATTCCCTGACTCCGCACGAGCCCTGACCTCGTGCGACCCTGACCCCGGCCCATCCTGACCCCGGCCCATCCTGACCCCTGCCCCTCCTGACCCCGCGCCATCGATCGAAGGAGCCCGCACCATGTCCCTCTTCTTCCGCCTCTTCGGCGGCGAGGAAACCTCCCGCCTCTCCGAGATCCGCGAGAAGGTCCAGAAGATGCTCGCCAATGACCGGCGGGAGTTCGACCTGGCCATGTCTGCCCTCATGGGGGACGTACCCTGGGACCAGGTGAGCGGAGAGATCCGGAAGCTGGACCGGGAGGTGAACCGGCTCGAGCGGGAGATCCGTCGGCGGCTTCTGGTCCATGCCTCCGTCTTCGGCGCCATCGAGACCCCGGCGGTGCTCGTCTACATGTCCATCGTCAAGGACATCGAGCGGGTGGGCGACTACGCCAAGAATCTGGTGGACCTGGCGCGCGACGGCGCGACCTTTACCGGGATCCCCACCGAAGAGATCTGGCGGAACGTCTGGTGGAGCCAGGTGGCCGAACTGATCACCGAGGGGGCCAAGGCCTTCCACGCCTGGGACGGGGACCGTTGCCGCGTACTCCTGGCCCAGGGCGACGAACTCCTCGACCTGTGTGATGCACGGGTCTCGGCCATTGTCCGGGGCGAGGACACGGGCGAGCATCTGGTGGCCCGGGCCCTGGCGCTCCGGTTCGTCAAGCGGGTCATCGCCCACATGATGAACGTCATGACCGCGGTGGTCATGCCCATGGACCAGCTGGACTACTTCGACGAGGACCCCGAAGACCGGAAGGATGACACCGGGCAGAGCTCCACGACCTGAGCCGCCGATCCACCGACCCACCAACTCCCGAGGCCCAGCCGTGCATCGACGCCGCCGAGGTCCCTCCGTGCGCCTGGCCTCGCCGCTCCTCCTGGCCCTCGCCTCCGGACTGATCGTCACCGCCTGCGCCCCGGCACCGCCCGAGGCACCGCCCGAGGCCGCTCCGTCGGCCGAAGCTGCGCTCTCGCCGGAGCAGGAGCTCTTCTGGGAGCGACTGCAGGAACTCTGCGGCTCGGCCTTTCCCGGCGAGCTTCGCATGGCGCCTGCCGACGATGCCTGGTGGGAGGCGGACGCCATCGTCATGCACGTGCGGGAGTGCTCCGCCGACGAGATCCGCATCCCCCTCCACATCGACAACAACCGCTCCCGGACGTGGGTCGTGACCCGGAGCTACGCGGGGCTTCGTCTAAAGCACGACCACCGCCTCGCCGATGGCATCCCCGACGCGAGCAACACGGACTACGGCGGCGACACGGTTCTCCCGGGATCCGAGTGGCGCCAGGAGTTCCCTGCCGACGCCTACAGCGTCGGTGTGGTGCCTGGCCGGGCCAGCCAGCTCTGGTTCCTGGAGCTCCGTCCGGGCGATGCCTTCGTCTACGGACTGCGACGCGAGGCCACCGGGCTCCGGTACCACGTGGAGTTCGACCTCACCCGGCCGGTGTCGCCCCCCCCGCCTCCCTGGGGCGCCAGCTAGGGGAGAGCGCGCCAGCTAGGCGAGTGGGCGCCGGCGAGGGGAGAGGCGCCAGCCAGGGTAGAGGCGCCAGCCAGGGGAGCTGAGGGCCGGCGTCACCGCACGAGCGCGGGCGGTGGTGGGGTCAGGATCCGGGACTACCAGCGGGCGTGGGTACCGCGGGCATCCACATGGAGGAAGGGGCCCCGCCCGGGAATCGTGCGGTAGAGGCTGATCCCCCCCGGCTTCACGCCCGGTGCCCCGGAGCGGTCCACCGACTCGACGATGCGCATGAGGAGCCGGCCGTCCTCATCGTCGACCCGGCCGTCTCCGTTCAGGTCGTCCATCATCCCGTTTCCGGTGGTGTCGATGAAGATGTCGGCCGCATCGCCCCAGAGGTGCCGGCTGAAGTCCGTGGTGTTTCCGATGGCCCGGTTGTAGGCCGGTGTCCGGTAGCCGGACATCACGTGGAGGGTGGGGGTGTCGAAGCCCGCCTCGTTCACGGCCTCCAGGATGGCCTCCAGCTTGACCGGGAGGGCGTCGCTCAGCACCAGGTAGCGCGGGTCGCCCGGGTCCTTGCAGAGGAACTGCCCCAGGGTGAAGTGGGGGGTCACGAGGATGTCCTCGTCGTCCGGGTGCACCTCGACGAAGCCCAGGGGGGGGCGATGCAGGGGATTGGGGGACGCGGGGTCTCCGGCATACTGCCCGATGCGGTAACCGTTCAGCCTCCCGTTGACCACCTCGTCCATGGAGCGCATCACGAGGATGTTCAGGTCCACCATCCCACCCGGTCCCTGGAGGCGGAGGGGGACGGCGCCAGGCCCCTCGGGCGCTGTCCAGTTCCAGTGCCCAGGTGCCACCGCCGGAATCGGTCCGTCCACGTCGAGGAGGAGGGCCTCAGGCGGCGCGGCCACATGCAGGACCTCGCCCGGAAGCAGGGTCACGGCCTGAATGCCGAACCGGATCTCCACGCCGTTGGCCTCCACCGGGAAGGGGGCCTCCCGGGGCGCAAAGACCTCCGCCCCCCGCCGCCCCGCCCGGGCCGGACCCACCGGGAGCAGAGGGACGAAGGCGGGTTCGGGCGCCGCTACCCCTGCGGCGCCTCCGTCGCCGGCCTCGGCCAGGTCCGCTTGGATGTGGGCCTCAGGACCCGGAGTCATCCCCGGGTTCAGCCCCTGGGTGGCCGTTTCCAGGTCTCCCCCTCGCAGGGCCAGGAAGGGAAGGAGAAGGAGCGCGGAGAGGAAGGCGCCTCGCGGCAGCCAGCGGTCGGTCAGGCTTGGTTCTTTCATGCTTCGCATTCGGCGGTTCCCTGGTGGTGAACGATCATCCCCCGCGAGGCTGCCGGAGGGAGCTCATCGAGGCCGTAGAGATCATCGGCCAGGTGCAGCGTGTCGTCGCCGTCCACCCAGGCCGTCCAGTAGACGGTCTGGATGGGTACCGGTGTGGGCAGGCGGACCCACGTCTCCACGCGTCCCGCAGCAGCGGCGCGGCCCCGCTCCGCATCCCACCCCCGCACCATGGGCAGGAGGCGATCGGCCAGCTCCAGGGCCCCCTCCACCCGGATGCATCCCGAGCTGAACGCCCGGCGCCCGCGCTCGAAGAGGTGCTTGTCCGGGGTGTCGTGGAGGAAGGCATGGTGGGGATTCGGGAAAATGAACTTCACGAGCCCGAGGGCGTTGGTCGGCCCCGGGGCCTGCCGGATCCAGTACCGAGCGTTGAACTCGGCCGCGGTCATGGCCCGGAAGTCCAGGGTGGATGGATCCACCGCCCGCCCCGTGGACCGTTCCAGGATGGTCATGCGGTTCCGGGCCAGGTACGACGGATCCCGGCGGAGTTCCGGGAGCTTGTCGTTGGCCAGGATGCCGGGGGGAACGTTCCAGGTGGGCGCCAGCACCACGTGCTCGATGGCCCCCGAGAGGATGGGGGTGGGTCGGTCCACGCGTCCGACAATGACGCGGTGCACCTGGGTGGAGCGCCCCTCCTCGAAGACGAAGGCCTCGAACCCCGGGATGTTCACGACCACGTTCCAGGGACCGGGATCCTCACGGAAGGCCTGCCGGTGCTCCAGGTTCAGGGCCACCTGGCGAATCCTCTGGTCCACGGAGACGTTCAGCGCCGCCAGCGTGGCTGGGCCGACGACGCCGTCCACATCGAGCCCGTGCCGGGCCTGGAAACGCCGCACGGCAGTCTCAAGCGCTTCGTCGAAGAGGGTCCCCTCGGAGCCGGGAGACACGGCGCGCGCACCGGGGCTGGTGCCGACGCCGGGCCCGGCAGGATCCCGGTCGGAAAGATCCCCCGACCTTCGCAACCGTGCGCGGACGTCCGCCACGCGGGCATCTTCCTCCCCCGGACGGAGGGTGGGGCCGGGCGGGACGCTCCCCCATCCCCCCTGGACGAACACCCCCTCGAGGCGTTCGAGGTGGGCTCGGAGGGCAAGGGAATCCCCGGGAGGCGAGGGCACCGATACCTGCTCCGCCGCCGACGGGGTCGGGAGGAGAAGGACGCAGAGAAGCGGCAGGAGGCGGTGCGGAGCCGGGAGTCGGGGCACGGAACTCGGGGCGGGGCGTGAACGCTGCGTCGAAGGTCAGGGACCTTGGCGCGGCGTGGGAGACCGGGGACCAGACCCGGCCAGGAGGAAGGGGGAGGTTCGTCCTTCCTACTCCCCCTCCCCCCGGGAGGATCCGGCCCTGCTCCCGGCCCCGGCGAGCTCAGTCGTCGGTGCGGCTCCGGGAGAGCTCGCGGAGCATGGGCGTGAAGAGGACCCCGCGCAGGCCAGCCGGGGTGTCCGGATTCCCCTGGAGCACGAAGTTCTGGTTCACGTCGAAGTCCACGAGAACGACATCGAGGGAACCGGCCTCCGTGGTGATGGGCTCGGCCAGGTTCACCTTGATGCCGGACTGGGCTCCACTGGGAATGAAGAGCTTCCGGGAGGACTCCCCGTTTGCAAAGGTGTAGCCCTCCACCAGGGTGACCTCGGCGTCCGCCACGATCATTCGCAGCTGCCGGTAGGTTCCGGCCGGTACCTCCACCTCGCCGGTGAGGTCGGCAATGACGCCGTCCCGCAGGGTCAGGAGGTCGTAGGTGAGCGGGTTCTCCGGATCATTGAAGAGATCCACGAACGGGGGGCCTTCTTCCGGATCCGCCTCGCCGGCGATCAGGTAGACCCGGGAGATCCAGACCCAGGCCTCCTCGATGTAGTCGGCGGGGGCGTCCGTCAGGAGGATCTGGATCCGGGCCTCGCCGGCTGCCGTGTCATCGACGGGAGAGGCCAGGTCACAGGCGGCGAGCCCGAAGACCACGGCCAGCCCGGTGAGGTGGAAGGTCCATCGTCCGAAGCAATTACGCAGGTTCATGAGATATCCAGGGTCAAGTGATTCGAGGGCATCGCGTGGATGCCGGGGGTACGGAACGACGGTCAGCTCCCTCCGCCACCGGGAGGGCCACCCGGAGGACCACCGGGAGGTCCACCTGGAGGACCAGTCGGAGGACCAGTCGGAGGGCCGCCGGGAGGACCACCCTGCCCGGGGGGTACGGGGGGCCCGGCGCGACCCGGCCCCGGAACCCCTGCGGGCGGTCCGGGCTCGACCCCCGCCGGGGGTCCACCGCGCCCCGGAAGTGCCAGGCCGAAGGGGGCTCCCGTGGCGGCACCGGGGAGGTTGGCCAGGGCCGCCGGACCCCGGGCAAGGGCCTCCTGCACCCGGGCCAGGGCCTGCTCCGGGACCGTGCCCTGCTCCACCAGGTACGTGAGGGCGGCCACGGCCACGGCCCGACGGTCCGCCGGCGCCTCGCCGGCGATCTGCGCGAGCACCACCTCGCTCACCCCGGCAGCCAGCGCGTCAGCGGCCACCCCGAGCTGGGCCGCATCCACCGGGCCTTCCGCCCGGGCCATGGCTTCCCGAGCCCGAAGGAGGCCGTCGAGGCGCGCCTCGGTGGCCATGGCGATCCGGTCCATGGGCACCCCCTTGGCCCTCCCCTCGGCCACCTTGCTCTCGAGGAGAGCCAGGGGAATCCCCCGTTCGGTGGCCGTCTGGAATGCCGCCTGCACCCGGACCTCGGCGGTGCCGCCCGTGGGCCCCTGCGCCGCGCCGGTTGCCGGCAGGAGGAACGAAGCGGACACGAGGAGCGCGAGAGCTCCAGTTCGTGCCATTCCGCCCCTGTAAACGAAGATCTTCATGGTCAGGTATCCCTCAGGTTCGTCGGGCAGGCGGGGGGGGTCCCCGCATTCCGCCTCAATCAGGAGACGAGGTTACCCCCGCCTCCGTCACATTTCTTCGGTCACGAGGATGTCCAGCGCATCCCGTAGGAACTCGCGGGCGCGATGCACCCGCATTTTCAGGGCGCTGACCGACGCGCCGGTGACCCGGGTCATATCCTCGTAGCTCTGCCCCTCCACGTGCTTCAGGACGAAGGCCTCCCGGGCCTCCGGCGAAAGCCCCGCCAGGGCCTCCTCGATGGCCGTGCCGAGGAGGCCGCGTTCATGCACCGTGGCCGGCGTATCCAGGTCGTCGAGGGGACCTCCCCCCGGCATCCCTGCCCGCCCCGGCGCCTCCACGGCCGTCGCCATGGGCACCGTCTTTCGGGTCGAGGCCCGCTTCAGATGGTCCAGGCACCGGTTCCGGAGGATGCGGCCGACCCAGAGCCGAAACCGGGCCGGGTCCTCGCATCCATCGAGACCCTCCCAGGCCCGGATGAAGGCCTCCTGCACCATGTCGGCGGCCACATCGGGCTCGAGCCCCATGGCGCGGGCCTGGCGGAAGAGGGCCGCCTGGTAGCGCTGAACGAGGAGGGCGAAGCGATCCGTCCGGCCCGCCAGGACCTCGGCGACCACCTCCGCGTCCATGGGCGTCACCGGGCCACCTCCGGCACCAGGAGAACAGCGACCCACCCGCCCATTCCATCCTGTCGGCGCCCCTCCACCCCCGGGGGGACGAACCAGTCCCCATCTCGGGACCGGAACGCGTAGTGGTACAGTCCCGGCCGGACGTCGAACTCGGCTTCCCAGTGGTGTCCGCGGCGATGCATGGCGCGGACCTCCCAGTTCGTGAAATCCCCCGCCACACCGGGCGGGTGAGGCGAGGCATCCAGCGGGAGGCGAACCACGATGCGCCCCATGCGGCGGACGTCGACCCCGGCACCGGGTGGTCGGGGAGGGGCGGCTCCGAGGCGGTGGCGCAGGGCGACCCCCCAGCTCGTCCGGTCCGTACCCAGGAAGACGGGATCGAAGGGCTCCCGGCGCACCGCCACGGAGAGGGCGGTGGAGGCCGCCAGTGCCCATGACACGCCGCCTCCAAGGGCCGTCTTCGCTGCTTCGTCGTCCAGGCCGGCCACCCACCGTCCAGAGGAGGCCCACCACGAGGCACGCCCCGCTCCCCCCGAGACGAGGATCCCCGCCCAGGTGTAGGCTTCCTCGCCACCTTCCACGCCACCTCCGGCCCGAAGATGGCGAAGGTCTGCATCGACCCGGAGGGTCCGCCCGGAGGCCAGGGCTCGGGGGTGGGAGACCACCACGTCGGTGACATGAAGGTCTCGGGTCCAGCTCTCCTCGCCGATGCGACCCCGGTACCAGGAACCTCCCGACCTGACCTCGGTCACGACGCTTCCCACGGAGGCCGAGACCACCGGAAGAAGCTCGGCCCGCAGGCCGGAACCGCCCAGGTCCGTGGAGGGATCGCGCTGGGCGTGGGCGAGCACCGAGGGATCCACCCCCACCTCGAAGCGACCCCTCCGCAGACTCACCCGATCCCCCACGGAGAGGAATCCCCAGGCCAGGTCCCCCTCCCGGAGGGGGAGAGCCCCCGCCCCGTGCAG
Source organism: Gemmatimonadota bacterium (assembly GCA_007120305.1). Lineage (GTDB taxonomy): Bacteria > Gemmatimonadota > Gemmatimonadetes > Longimicrobiales > Gaopeijiaceae > SKNW01. Next base: position 11,841 of record SKNW01000059.1, read on the forward strand.
GTACCGCCGGTCCCGGGTGAAGCGGAGGCCCACCGATGCGTTGGTCGACACCGCGTTGAGCGGCGGCGTGCCAAAGCTCGAGCGGGCGGCCTGGACATCGGCCACCCACCCCTGGGCCACGAGCGCGCCGGGGGTTCCGAGTCCTCCCATCACCACGCCCAGTCCCACGGCTCCGACGAGCGCAAGGAAGGACCAGTGGCGCCGAAGGCCAAAGGGGCAATGAACGACGGGGGGATGCACGTCGGGCCAACTCACGTCAGGACTCGCGAATCCCGTTGGGCGGGAGCAGGGCCAGGCGACTGTTTTCCCCGCCAAACCCGTCGTCCACTCGGGGGGCGGCGGGGTCGGAGACCCACGTTCCGCCGTCGATGACGAAGGCATAATCGTGGATGCCCGGTTCCATGGGGACAAGGAGGGTCCAGACCCCTTCGCCGGCGTCGTTCAGCAGGTACCGGGGCTCCCACGCCGTGAAGCTCCCGGCCAGGCGAACCTCTGACGCATTCGGGGCATGGAGGCGGAACTGAACGAAGACCGTCATGGGCTCGTCGGCGCCGGCGGAAGCGGATCTGGATGTGGAGGCGGATGCGGTCTCCTCCGCAATCGCCTCGGCGTTCGTCGAGGACGAGCCGGGCACCTCCCCTCCCCGGGGCAGCACCACCAGCCCGGCCACCGCGGCAGCCGCGAGGAGGCCCCAGACCGGACGAATCCTCAGCTCACGGGGCTGCCAGAGGGCCCGGAGCCATCCCCCGCCGCGGGGACTGGCTGCGTCGGCGCTGGCGGCGCTGGCGGTCGATGGGGACCGGCGATCCAGCTCCCGCATCACGGACGCGGTGAGATCCGGGACATCCTCCCGGGCCAGGTGGTCCGCCACCGCATCCGAGGCGGACTGGAGACGCTCCACCTCCGCCCCTTCGGCCAGGGTCAGATCGCGGCGTTCAAGGGTTCCGTCCAGGGCATCGTGAACACGGTCATTCATGGTCGGGTCCGGTCGGCGCGGGTGGGAGGGCGGTTCATGGGGTCGTCGGACGGGGATGGCTGGAAACCGGGTCCGCATGGAGGAGACGACGACGACGGCCCGAAGGTCACATCGAGGAGGCGCCCCATGGCGGGAACAGCGCCGGGGTGACAAGCTGGAGAAGACCTTGATCCCGCGCCTCTTGCCGGCACCCCCGTTGTCCGAGCCTCTCCCTTCAGCGCCACCTTCCCGTCTCCTGGCTGTGGATGCCGGACTCCGCGCCGGCCTCGCGGTTTTCGGGGCCGACGGCCGTCTCGAGCGCTACCGCTCCACGAACTTCGGTTCCCCCCGTCGATTCCGCACCGCCATCTGGGGCATCATGAACGATGTGCAGGATCTGGGCCGCGTGGTCGTGGAGGGCGGAGGCACCTTCGTGGACCCCTGGCTGCGGGAGGCCGGGCGGCGGGGGCTCCCCGGAATCCAGGTCCAGGCCGGGATCTGGCGCGAGGTGCTGCTGCTCCCCCGGGACCGGCGCACGGGGACGGCCGCCAAGGAGCAGGCCGACGCGCTGGCCCGACGGGTCATCGCATGGTCGGGTGCGCCCCGCCCCACGGCGCTTCGCCATGACGCGGCCGAGGCCATCCTGGTCGGACTCTGGGGGGTCCTCCAGGCGGGGTGGCTCCCCGAGCTTCCCGAGGAACTCCGGCCGGGGTGATGGGCCGAAGTCGGCGGGTCGATCTCCGCAGCGGTACGGATCCGCGTTCAGGCCTGAGCGGCCTACCCCGTCAGGCGGGTTCCCCGTCAGTTGGGCGGAAAGAGACTCCGGAGATCCTCGGCCAGCTGCCCTCCGGCCATGTACGCCACGAGAGCGGTCACGGCCTCGGCCTGCCCCACCGAGGTGAGCCCCAGGGTGAAGAGGGGA